>NZ_CM001024.1:2479240-2818590 GCF_000160775.2 Aeromicrobium marinum DSM 15272
GACGAAGACGCACCAGCTCGGACCGCTCGTCCTTGCTCAAACCGGGACGCTCACCGTTCTCGACCTCGGCCTGCGCCATCCACCGGCGAAGACCGGACTCGCTGATCCCCAAGTCCTTCGCGATCTGCGCCACCGGCTTGTCACCGGACCGCGCCAACTCCACCGCCCTGCGACGGAACTCCTCGGGCTTTGCTGCAGGCATCCAGACTCCTCTCGTGAAGCGATTCTCGCTCCAACATCGGTGTCCGGGGAACTCGGGACAGGTCACCTGGAGAGGTGGATCCGTCAGAACTGTTCCGCACAATGCGCGACGATCCCGACAAGTTGGGCGAGATCCTCTCGAGAACACCTACAGAAGTCGGAGGGTGGCTGGCCGCGCTCGAAGGTGCGGATCCGCATGACTGGGTTGACGGACTTTGCTCTCGACATGGTGAGCGCACGAGAGTTCTCGATGCTCTCGCCGACATGTGGGTTTCCCGGAATGCCAGCGAAGCGCAGGCCTTTGTTGATGACTTGGAAACAGCCCTATCTGCAGGCTCGTGACAGTCGGGACGGTTGATCAGGACGTCTTGCGGGAACTCGAGGAAGGGGGTGCGGATTACTGGTCGCCGGGCACCAGAAGCGGCACCTGTTGAAACTGGACTTCAGACTGGTTCAGGCCTCATCAGCGGCCATGCGCCCGGTCAGATTTTGACAATCCTGCCGTCGGAACCGTCGTACAGGTCGAAATTTCGTTCACCGACCAGCTCGATGATGTCGTCCATTGCGCGATCCAGATCTACCTCAACCTGATCATCATTGACCTCAAAGGCCCTCACGCTGGGAGCGAACACGTTCGAGTCGACCAACAGAAGGTAGAGCCTCTCAAACTGCTCGTCGCGTGCTGCCGGGTCGGGGCGACGTGTGAACAGTCGAAGACGAGGAAAGGCGTTAGCGAACGTGCTCTTCCGACGCGCCGTGCCATCCTGCTCAGCCCCCGAATCCAAGAATAGAAACCCCGCGATGACCGCATACGGGAAGCGGCGGTGGAGGGTGACACTCTCGATGAGGAGATCGCCGCGGCGGTTCGTGAGATTCTTCTGGAAGTTGCCCGTCTTGCCATCCCTAAACAGAATCGTCTTTACGGAGCACGCAAGAATCAGGCCGGACTCTTCGGTAGCCCACGACACATCGACCTTCTTCGCCCCTATCCCGCCAGCGAGTCTGCGTTCTGCACCAGATAGACCCACCTCGCCGGGGCCAGCCGGGCGGGCTTCGATCATGCCTCGGTGCCGCAGCTCGGCGGCGATAGCGAGCGCCAGGTTGTTCGACATTCGCTGGTTGTAGTTTTTCTTGTTCGACTGGGTATCGGAGTCGTCTGGCTTCGGTCCTGCCGCTCGAATCGCTTCGACGAGCGCCTCCGATAGTCGCGACACGTTAGGCCCTTGCAGCACGACGGGCGGAGAGTCGACTGAACTCATCTCTCAAGGTCGCAACATCATTGCGCCTCATGCCGAGTGATTTAACCATCAGGACCTCATCCACGATCTTCGCCGCCTCAGTGAGGCGTCCGTTGCGCAAGAGAGTAGCCATCTGGGGTCGAACAGCGAGCAGAGCATCACGATTTGCGGCGACGAGGGCCGGAGACGGTACCGGGAGACGGTCTGCTTCTCGTGGCTCGATCTTGAGCATCCCACCACCATAGGCGCGACCAACTGTTTCGGCGCCTACCAGTGTCATGGAGGTGAGGGACGCGAGTGGTAGTAGTTCTCGCCCGAGTGAAGAGTGCTCTGATCGCAAGTAGATACCGTGAACCGAGTTCAAGTGCAAAGCGCCGGCACCGTTGGTCGTAATCCGCGGGGTGTCGGCGTTCATGTAAGTCAAGAGCAGGTCGGCCGGCTTAACCAAGGGAACTCGCCACCATGGCTTTCGGACCCGGCACTTGTACGCCAGGTTCACCCCAGCGGTCTCACCGGCATCGATGTAGCGCTGAGCGGCCTCGCTTGGCTCCCCGGGGGGCCGAAACAAGTATGTTGCTGACCCCCTTCTCCCCATCTCGGTCATGGCGTAGTCGCTCAATCCCAATCCACGGAGATGTCGACTGCCGGGGGGAGACAGACGCACTAGTTCATTGCGGGCAATGCCAAGTTCCGCAGCCTTTTGAGGTGACAGTGCGAAGTACTTGTTATTGCCCGTGACCATGCCGAGGGATGTCTTGCCCCAGTTCTGCAGTGGGACGTACGCACCTGATGCGACGAGGTCCGTGTAGACGTGCAGAGCTTCTCGACTCAAGAGCAAGGGGGTCCACTTATCAGCCGGATCGAGCGGCTTCCAAGTCGTGGATGAAGCCAGAACCTCGCCGAGGTCATCTGCGTTGTGAGCCTGATAGATGTTCGCGTGGTCGGTATTCCCTTGGCGAAACCCCTCCGCGAGCAGGAGCACAACCTCTTCCTGCACCTCTGGAAATACCCGCTCTGTGAACAACACTAAGTCGACACGGGAGAACGACTGTAGGAGGAACCTTCGGACGTGCGCTGCGTAGTTCACACTCAAGAGTTCGGCCGGCACGACGAGCCCCATTCGCCCACCAACCTTCAGGAAGAGTGCGGCGTGAACGGTGAACGCTGCCCAGGACGAGGCCAGTCCTGAAATGGAAACTCCGGCCTCAAGTGCTGCCTGCCGTGAGCGGAGTCGCGCCTCTCCGGAAAAATCGTGGTACCGAATGAATGGCGGATTTCCGACCACAGCGTCATAGATCGGTTCCGGAGGAACGGTAAAGAAGTCGCCCTCCAGAATGTCTGGTTTGCCCCCCGATTCGGTGACGATGCGGGCAGCCTCGCGCACACTCGCTGCGTGGATGTCAACGCCACTAACGGTGGGTGACTCAGCACCGAGACTTCGGAGTCGATGGACCGACCTCTCGAGGAAGGCTGCTTCGCCGCAAGACGGCTCAAGCACCCTCTCTCCAGCACCACGGACTGCCCATTCGACAACAAAATCGGCGATGGCCGGCGGTGTGAAAAATGCACCTCTTGCCTTCCGGACCCGCCCGTTGTCTGGGACTTCCTCAGCGACGGTCACGAGAATCATCCTCTCGCACGGGGGTGACAGAAGGGTGCAGGCTGTGCCGGACCTAGGACTGAAACACGGATTCGTGTCACGAGCATCCTCTGATTGCGAGGTTCGAACTGCATAGGCCAGCCTCTCGAGCTGTCATGGCTGAAGCGCGCGGTCGATGAGCGTCGTGACATCTGGTGCGAGAGTCAGTTTCTCTACGATGTATCGGCGACTGATCGATTCGGGTGATCGGCCGAGAACTGCCGCGGCGATGGGCACCCCCACACTCTGTGCTTCAGCCGCGGACCTATCGACGATCAGGTTAGTGACGGTCTTGCGTACAGCGGTCAGATCGGCCCAGTCCCACGACTGGTCCTTGCGGCATTGACCCCATTCGCGGCGGACGTTAGTTGGCGCCAGCCAGGTGCCGTTGCGGGTCGCAAACACCGGTGTCTCTGGGTCGTAGGTTCCGGCATGCTGGCGGAGGCGTCGCAGGATCGCGGCCGAGACCGAGTCGATGGGTACCTGCCGGAACGCGGCCCGGCTTGGGGCTCGTTCTTCGCGGCGCAGCGGCCGTCCCTGACTGGGCGGCTTGAGGGTGCCAGTGAAGGCGACCGTCGGAGTCGTGGTGTCGAGGTCGATGTCGCACCAGCGCAGAGCCAGGAGTTCAGAGAGCTCAGCGCCGGTGCGCATCAGGAGCGTGACGACGTCGTGCAACCGGTGCGATCGGGGCTGGCTCTTGATCGGCCGGCTGTCGTACGCCGCTGCCGCGTTCAGGATCTCGTGGAGTTGCTCGACGCTGAGGGTGCGAAGCGTGGGCGCGTTTCGGCCGGGTGCTGGCACGTCCCGGGCCGGGTTGTGGTGCAGGATCCCTGATTCGACGGCGTGGGCGAGGACCTGGGTCAGGACCTTGTGCGCCCACACCGGTCGGGACGGGGTGCGGCGCAGGCTCCCGTCGGCCCCGGCCGAGGCCCCCATGCGGGTGTAGAACTGGCTGATGTCGATCGGGCGCAGTTCGGTGATGCGGTAGCCGCCGATGCCGTCCGCGGCAAGGATGAGGTTCTCGACGCCCTTGCGGTAGTAGGCCTGTGTCTCCACCGTGACCTTGCCTCTAACGCGGAGTGTTTCCAGCCAGACTGCAGCGAGGTGGCAGATGGTCGAGTTGCCCGTCAGCCGCACGTCCGGGCGGTTCGGTGACGTCGCCAACTTCCGCCGCAGGGCCTGCTCGGCGGCGGTCGCGGTGTCCGCGGTCGCTTGGCGGGCGCGGACGTTCCCGTCGATGCGGCGGTAGCGGGTGCGGGCCACCCACCGGCCCGAGGTGGTGGGGGCAGTGGTGACAGGACCGTGGTTGCCCACAGCGATGCGGCGGCTCATGCCCCGTCCCCACTGTCGGCAAGGTTGATGATGCAGGTTGGGGTCGTTCGTGTGGTTTCCATGGTGGTGATATCGGCCCGACCGCGACCCGGCGTGATCGAAGGCGGTTCGGAGCCGGGCTGGGACCTGAAGATGGCGGCGAGGCTGGGATCACTACCGCGGGGTCTGTGACATCTCGCCCTTGTCGTGCGCGGGTTCGCTCGACCCGTCCGGGCAATGACCGGCTGAAACGCCGCCCCCGCCGCGTTTCTTGCCCTGGGAGCAGTCGTGGTCGGCGGATCGGGGGGTGCGGGAGGCTGGGATCACTACCGCGGCGTCTCTGCTCAAGGTTGGCGGTGTGCGCGGGGGTGGCCTCCGGGCGGTCCGCCGCCGGTCGAACGGTGACCCCGCTCGGGCGTTTCCACGTCCCGCAGGTCCTGGGGCCCTGGTCGGCGGCGGTCGCGGGGTTCAGCGAGGCATGCCGAGGCGGGTTCGGTCGCGAGGGCGACCTCGACAGGCGCGGAGGGTGGCGACCCGTCCGGCCGCGGGGGTCCAGTTCTCTGGTGGCTGGGTGGCGCCTCTACGCGGCTGCGGTTCGGGTGATGCGTTCGGTGATCAGTGGCAGGTAGGCGGAGTCTGCTTCGAATGCGATCACCGGCCGGCCTTGCACGATGGCCGCTTCGACGGTTGTCCCCGACCCGGCGAAGGGGTCGAGGACCGTTCCGCCCGGTGGGGTGGCAAGCTCGACCAGGTACCTCATCAGCGCCAGCGGCTTGACGGTCGGGTGGGTTCCGCTGGTGAACGTCCGCTCGCCTTTGGTCGCCTTCTTGCACACCACAGCCGGGGGAAACGCGACCGTGTCGTGGAGCATCTGCTGGGCCCGGGCGAACACGTCCGGGCCGGGTTCACCGGCGACGACATTGGTCGGGGTGGTGGGTAGTTCGGCGAGCGACGCGGCACCGGCGGTGTTGAGAACACCGGTGCCGAACAGGTCGTGGTTCATGGCTCTGGTGCCGATCATCGGGCGGCGCACCACCGCGATGAGTTCGCTCTGAACCGCGAGGATCCCGGTGGAGCGTGCTCCTGCGCCTTGGTGGATCCAGGTGATCTGGTCGCGGACGTCGAAGCCCGCGTTCTCGAGCCCGGTGGTGACCCGGTGGCTGGTCTTGGGTGCGCCAAACAGAAGCGCATGCCCGCCGGGCTTGAGGACGCGGAGCAGTTGGGTGCCGAGGAGTTCGGCCCACCGTTGCAGCAACCCGGGGTCGCAGTCGGCGAGCCCGCGGGTGTGGGTCCCGGTGGTGTGGGCGTTGGGTGCGACGTGGCCGAGCATGCTCGGCTCGGTCAGCAACACGTCCCGCTGGATGTCCAGGCACGTCTGGCACAGCACCCAGGTGGGTGCTGTGGTGTCCCCGCACGTCCGGCACGTCACCTGGCGTCCGTGGAGTGCCTTGAGGCCTGGTGGGGTGGCGATGCCGTAGGGAGGGTCGGTGACCACGGCATCGACCGACGCGTCCGGCAGTTCGCGCAGGAGGTCGAACGCGTTGCCGTGACGAACAGTCACCGGGGCGTTGGGAGTGGGGTGGGCGGTCAGGTCGTGCTCGGAGTGCAGGGTCATGTTCTTGGTATCGGCAGGCCGGCGGTGTTCCCGTCCGGCCTGGGTCCGATGCCGCCCCGGTGGCGCCAGATCGGACAGCGCACAGGATCTGCCGCGTTTCCGAGTTGGGGGAACCGATTACTGACCGTGGCCGATGGCGGTGATAAACCGGAGTTGGGTCAGGCTCGCCGTGCGCGCGGCCAATGGGTGTCGTGATCTGGCGTGATCGACTGTCTGGTGCGCAACTGGGTGAACAATTGGCGACCGTTGGCTCGTGCGAGCCAACACGTGACCCAACTCGTCCGCCCCTCAGGTCCGGCCCGCTTCCAGGTGGCACGTCCGGTGGCCTACTCGTCGGCGACCCACACCAACGAGGCTCGATAGGCCTCTTCGTAGGAAGAGTTCCAGGGGTGCTCGTACGGCTGTAGGGAGACGACACGCCACCGGCCGCGTGCCTCTTGGTGTCGGTCGTTCCAGGCCCCGAGCCACCCGTTCCAGCACGTCAGGTCTGAACCCAGGGTCCGCGGATCGGAGGTCAGGTGCCACCCGCTGGTCGGGTCGTTTCCCCGATCGCGGGGAAGGCCGTCCCACCAGCGCACGAGGCAGACCTCGGTGCCGGGGACGACGTCCTCGTCGATGGTCACGACCAGGCGGCGACGGCGGTACCGGGTCTTTCCGGGGGCTTCGCTCATGATGCGCACCATCCTGCGAAGCGCGCGTTGAGGTCGATGATCCGTCCGTCTTCGTCGAGGAGTCCAGCCGCCCGGAGTTCCGCCGTTGCGTGCAGGTCGAACATGGCGTTCACGAGTGCTGCCACCCACGGAGAGTCGGCTCTCGCCAACCCACCGATGATGTTGGTCGGGCGCTCGCCAGCCTGGTCGGCGGCGTTGGTCGCCCGCAGCATGTGGCCGAGTGGTCTGGTGTGGAACCACTGGAGGAACTCGCTGAACCCGATGACAACGCCTTCTGTTTCCGGGTGAGTGCCCGGGGTTTTCCCGAGGCAGGCGGCGTAGAGGGCGGTGCGGCGCCGAAGCTCCGCCGGGCTGTCTGAATGCATGGCTTCTCCTGTAGATCTTGCCGTCGTGATCGGTTCTGTTCCCTGAGCATCTCGAAAAGGGGTGACACCTCAATCAGGCTGTAATTGCAGTAGCTGTGACCTTCCGGACGGCACGACGGACGGCTGACTGCGGGCGTTCGTTGGCAGGTTGAGGCTGCCCGGCGAGGCCTGATGCGTGAGGATCAGGCCATGTCGCCGCCGGAGGAGTCCGCGCCGTATCAACTCCTGCCGCCGCTGACTCCCACGGAGTTCGAGGCTTTGAAGGCCGACATCCAGGCTCGCGGCGTGCAGGTGGCGATCGAGTTCGACGAGCACGGCAATGTCCTCGATGGCCACCACAGGCTGCGGGCTTGTCGCGAGATTGGGCTGAAGAGATTCCCGCGTGTCGTCCGTGCAGGGATGACCGACGATGAGAAACGTGAGCATGCGTTGGCGTTGAACGCCCACCGGCGTCACCTCACGCGGGCCGACCGGCGCCGCCTCGTGGCCGACCTACGCGAACTGGGGTGGAGCATCCGCAGGATCGCTGCGGCCACCAGCACCAGCGTCGGAACGGTGACGGCTGACTTGTCAGTTGTTCAGATTCGAACACCTGGCGTTGTCGTCGGCTCCGACGGGAAGCAGTACAAGGCTTCCCGTCCGCGCCGGCCCACCTCCGTGCTGGTGACAACAGAGCGCCAGCAGCAGGCCGCGTCCGAAGCACTCGTGGCTCTGGGTGAGCGGGCGCCGGCAGCGCACACCGATCTGCGGCGGCTCGAACGGCTTCGCCGTGACCAACGATCCGCCGAGGCGAGGCAGGCGAGCCGGGACGCGTCCCGGCCGCTGATCGGTGGTGCCGAGATCCGCCACTGTTCGATCCGGGACCTGACGATCCCGCCTGGCGCGGTCAGTTTGGTGTTGACCGATCCGCCGTACAGCGGCGCCGATGTGCAGGCCGGGATCTACCGGGACCTCGCCGAGTTCGCTGGCCGCGTGCTGGCACCAGGTGGCTGGTTGGTCGCGTACTCCCCCACGATGTTCCTGCCTCAGGTGCTGACCGACCTCAGCACGTCCGGGCTGACCTACTGGTGGCAGTACGTCATCGTGTTCCCGCAGCATCCGGTGCAGCAACGCACCCGCGCATTGGCTTCGGCGTACCGGTCGGTGGTCGTGTTCCGTCAACCCGGCGACACCAGCCTGCCGGCCTTCACCGTGGATGTCCTTCCGGGCGCCGGCCGAGCTAAGGACACGTCCCACCCGTGGCAGCAGGCCGCTGGGGAAACCCGTCCGCTCATCGAAGCCCTCACCGAACCCGGCGATTTCGTGGTGGACCCGTTCTGCGGCACCGGATCGTTTGGGCTCGATGCGACCGGTCTTGGTCGGCGGTTCATCGGCGCCGACATCGACGCTGGCCATGTCGACCTGGCCCGTTCTCGGCTCGCCGACGGGTCGGCTGGACCGAGTAGGCGCACGACGGACGAGCCTGCGGGGCGTTAGGACTCGTGGGTGATCGGTTCGCCGCCGGTCAGCACTCTCAGGGCTGCTCGCCCGTCGCGGCGCTGGTCGTCTGTCAGCGGCAACCAGGCTGGATGTGACGGGTCGGCGAGGTGTTGAGTGAGGTGCCGCAGGCGCGTCCCGTCGCTTCCTGACCTCGGCTTCTCAAGCTCAGCCCAAGGGTCATCCAGACAACTCAGCAGCACTGCGGCGTCTTGCAGGTGTCGCTCGGGGTTTCTCGAGTCGGCGAGGTGCGCGGCGGCCTTGAGGATGAGCGCACCGAAGACTCCCGGCACACTGACCACAACTGGCCGGTGGGGGTCGATGGTCAGGTTGGCGTTGACCGTTCGTCGTAGCGCTTGGGTGCCGCCGGCGATCCCCACCATCTGGTATCCCAGCAGTTTCTCCCGGGCTGCCGGGGCAGCGTGGTCGGCGACCACCAGATCGACCACGTCCACCTGTTCGGTCCCCCGCGGCGGCCCGGCAGGCACAGCGGTCCGGTGGAACCGGTGCGCGGCGGGGTTGCGCGGATCGATTGGCGGCGCCAGTTCGTACCCCAGCGACGCCAAGGCGCGGGCGATGGCGGCGGGCCGGCCGCGTCCGGTCTCCACGTGTACGAGCATGTCGATGTCGGTGGTGGGGCGGATCGCGTCGATGCCTGTATGGATGGCGTGGAGTTGGACCATGAGCCCGCCGACCAATGACCACGACGTCGGTTCCAGAACTTCGGCGATCTCGGCAACGTTCGGCCACGGCTCACCCCACCCGCCGGACGGTGACGCCACGGTGATGGTCTGGCGCTGACTCATCGGTCAGCGCCCAACGCGGCGGTGAGGACTTGTAGACCGGCCGCCCGTTCACGGGTGTCCAAGGAGTCGGCGAGGTCAAGCCCAGCCAGCACTTCCCCCGCTGCCGCGATCTGCCGGATGGTCTCAGGGTCGAAGGAGGTGACTCGCAGGGTCACGTTGCTCGTTGTGCCAGTTCCTTCGGTCAGGTTGTACCGGCTCACCAGGTCGTCGAACACGTCCGAGGTCACGTAGCCGTCAGCGGTCGCACGCGTCTGCGTGGCGAGGTCACCGACCGCTTCGCCGCTCCCCGTCGTCACGATCTCGGCGGCGATGCGGTCGACAGCGGCCCGGTGACCCTGAAGGAGGTGCACGTGTGCGCGGTTTCGGGTGCGGGCCACCAGTTCCTCGGCCGTCATGCTGCGCAGGCTCGTTCGCAGACGCGACACCTGAGGTTGACCTAACCAGGTCGCCTCCACTGCGGACAGCGACGCGATCGCGGCCCAGGCAGTGTGTCCTTGCCAGGCACGCCGTCGGTGCGCGCTGCGGGTCGCTTCGAGCCGCAGCACCGACTCGAGGTCTACCCGTGCGGGCCCTACTGCAGTGATCTGCCCTGCCGCGGCGTATCGCTGGACCTGACGCACCGACACCCCAAGCCTGACGGACGCGTCTCGCACGCTCACGAGGCTCATACGGATAGTGTCGCACAAGCGACGCTAACCATCAACAACCGGACGGTGGGACGGCAGCCCGACAACTGGTGTCAGGCTGCCGCCCCACCTTGCGGCCGGGTCAGCGCTTCGTCAGTGGGGACTGACTTGCCAGGATCTCGGTGGCCTCGGGCGTGAGTTGACCGCTGATGATCCACCGCCGTCGATCATCGGCCGTGATCCGAACCTTGAACCCGCCGTCGTCGTAGACGTAGATGCCCTGCTTGGAGACGTACGAGAAGAGTTTGCGACCTCCGCCCGTGCGGATTCCGGCTTCCAGAACGAAGAGCATGACCCACATGTGGACGCCCACCAGCACCATGTCCGACAGGAACTCCTGATCTTCGTCGCGGTCGAGCCTGATGGCTGCGGTCCAGCGTGGATCGATCGAACCGCGCTGGGCGGCTCGATCGATGGTGCCCAGAACAAGCTGGGATGAATCTGACATTTTGCTGCCTCCGTGAACTCTGACCGAGACCTTGTGTGCCGGTCACCTTCCTTATCGGCAGCCGCAGCACCAGAAGTGCGAGAACCGAACTGCTTCGGCGATCTCACCGCTAAACGAGGGAGAATCGGCCGACGTCGACCCCCGCCACCAGGCGAGCACCACCCGTCCGAAGTAGACCTACGAACCCTGTCGGGCTACGGGGCCGGGAAGGTGAGCACGCTGACGCGTCCGTGATGGCGATCCGCCGCCTGGGCGACCCGGGTGGATGCTTCGCCCGGTGGGGCGATCACTGTGGTCCGGCTGAAGAGGTACGTGTCCGCGAGGTGGTCGAAGACAGCGGCCAGCGCCACGACCGGGTCGGGGTCGGTCCATACGAAGTAGGCGTCGGCCCACGCCTGGCTACCGGCGTCGAGATCGGGGCGCTCCACAACGAACGTCGGCAGGATCCGTTGGTGGCCGACCTCGGGGTGCTGCTCGCTGGGGCTCAGGACCGTAGCCCAGCGGCCAGGTCCCGACGGCAATGGCGCGGCAGTTGGCTTGGTCCGAGTGGGGAGCCTAGGGAGTGCCGGCGTCATCGCGGGTGTTGGTGCGGGTGCGTCGACCCGGTGGTTGGTGAGGATCTCTGTTCCGCTGACGAGCACTCCGGGTGTGATCGACGGCAGCACCTGCCCCACGAGAGCACCGATGAGCAGTTCGTGGAACGCAATCAAGTCCGCGGTGATCTCCCTTGCAGGAGCGTGGGGCAGGCCGACGAGTTGGGCCCCGTGGGCGGTGAGCCACCGGACCCGTCTGCCGCCATGCAGTTGGGCTGAGGCGACGGCGCCGGCCTGTTGCAGGACGAGCAAGTGGTTGCGCAGCGAGCCGCGCGACACCGTCCCACCTGTCTGCCAGCTACGGAGTCCAGCCAGCGATTCATCGGTGACCGGACCCCATTTCCAGAGTTCTTTCGCGATCGCCCGCTGCGTGGGCGTCAGGTGCACCGTCGAAGGTTCCAGACACGGCACCATCAATAGGCGCTCGCTTGAACCATTGTCGTCCCGCTGGTCGGGGTCAGCCCGGATGGCTTCGCTGGCGATGGACTGCTCGAACCAACCGGTGTCCGCGTCGGCATCCGCGGCTGGGGTGGGTGCTGGCCAGACGGTCGGGACGGAACCGAACGGCGATGGCACCTCGTTCGCCTGGAAGGTGTTGGGCAGCGGTGGGGTGGTCATCGGGCGGTGAGTCCGCTGCGCGCATCGGGCGCCCAGGCCCGCAGCATGACCTTGTCGGTTGCGCCGACCGCGGCCGCAGCCCTCTCGATCAGGCGCCAGACAGTGGGCTGATCGGTGTAGTACACGACCACGTCCACGTCGTCGGCATCGCGGTACAGCGCGAGGATCTGCTTAAGCTTGCGTGGTGGTTTGCGACTCAGCTCGAGTTCGATCGCTGCCCGCCGGGCCCTGCCCGAGAAGTTTGGCATCAAGATGAGGTCGGGTGTGTGGCTGGGTGCGGCCCGAACGGGTCCCGGGCGACCGTGATCGGCCTGATACTGCAGCGCGGCCATGTTCTTTGAAGTTCGGTCACCGATCAGAATCTCGGTCTCGGTCACGACCGTCTCACCGTGCTTCTCGAAGAAGATCCCCAGATCAGTCAGCCCCAGGGTGTGGGTGACCGTGCTCGGCTTCATGTCCAGCGGTGCTCGGCGGTCGGCTCCCAGGAACTCGACCGCGTCGGCTGTCACCTGCCAGATCTTCATTGGAGTGACGATGACCTCGTGCTGCTCCACCAGCTTCTGGGCGTGCAGTTTGCGCAGGCGCCTGCGCAACGAGTCGCGGTTGATGTCGAGCGCGAAGGCCATCTGGTCGTAGGTCGCGAAGCGGTACCGGGCCAGGAACACCATCAGCTCCTTGTCCCTGTCCATGAGTCGCATCCCCGGCCCCGCAGGGGCCTTGGGGCGGAGGGCCTGGACCACCCCTGCCCCCGCAGCGGGGGCAGGACCCCCGGGTACCGGGGCCTCCCCCGGGGGCACGACCGGGGGCCCCGCCGGGGCCGCCCCCGCGACGTTCCCGGGGGTGGGTTCACCGGGGGTTGCCCCCGCGGGGGCGGGGGCCGGTTCGGGTGCGGGGGCCCCCGGGGGTCGGGATCCGGGGCGGGGAGCCACCGGGTGTGGGGCTGCGGTGCTGCGGGGAGGGAGCGAGACGGGCAACCCCACTGGGTGCCGGCGGGCTGCTGGGCGGTCAGACATGGGATTCTCCGATCCACGGTCACTCAGGGTGGTGGCCGATCAGGCAACGCCCTTGGTGGCGTTAGACCTTCTCTAACGCCAGCGAACGTTGTTTTTGTCGGCCGCGGATTTCACCGTGAACACCCCCGAAAAGTGCTACATCAGGTGTTCACCCAGGTGTCCGCCTACCCGCCCACTCGGGTGGACACCTTTCGGATCCTCCACCCTGTGATTGCAGCACTTTTGGCCATCCAATCGGGCTGTCAGCACGCGACTTACCTATGGGAGGGTCGGCACCTCGCGCCAGCCTGAGTCGGTGTAGCGCCATCGCGCGGTCCCCCGGCGGGCCTTGTGCCCGACCACGCAGTTCGCCACCGTGTCAGCGGAGCCCGGTCGGCACGACCTCCAGTCGACCGGAGTCCGTCAGGTCATGGTCGAGGGACCCGTCGGGCCCATCGCACTACGGTCGCCGTCTTCTGACAGGCTCGTCGGACCCCGAGCTCTAGCCCCCGGGTCGTCTGCGGTCCCCCGGTCCCCCACGGGGCCCGAATCGCGTCCCCGGGGGCAATCACCCCTGCCCCGCTCGGGTGGCCCGGGGACCCCCGGGACCCCCGCCGCGTTGCCCGGGGCACCCCCGCAACAGGGTGGGCCGGGGGCACCGGTGCCCCACCCCCTCCCCGGGGGTCCGGGCCCCGGGACTCTTGGTGGACGCGACCGCCGAGCGGACTGGATGACGTCGTGAGTGGTCGTCGCTGCGGTAGGGCGGGTTTCACGCGGGGCGAACGTCTGCGATTCGTCTACCGATGGTCCTGATGTGGGGTTTCGTTACGCCGGCTTTGTGAGCGTAGGCGGGCCAGTTTGCGATGGCGTCGAGGACCTGGTCGGTGACTTGCTCGTATCGGGGGACTTCGAACTGGTCGCCGAATCGGTTGAGGTCGGCGCGCTTGATGTCGGTGAATTTTCCTCCGACGGACATCAGGTGTTGCCGCAGCCACTGGTTGTCGGGGTTGAAGGCGTAGGTGATGTCGTAGGCGGGGGCGAGTCGCCAGGTGCCGTCGGGGTCCATCAGGAAGGAGAAGTTTTTGGTGTGGTCATCGCAGTTCGACGCGGCGATGTTGAAGACCATGCGGCGGAAGGCCTGTTCGCGGGCGGCGGGTCCAAGGCCGAGGTTGTCGCACATCAGGAGGTAGGAGGCGTAGTCGTGGGTTGCCTGTTGGTTGAAGTCCAGGGCGCCGAGTGCGCACAGTGACTGCATGTGGGTGCGGGTGCCGTCGGGTGCCCGGTCGAAGCGTTTGGTCATGAAGTGGGCTCGGCCGCCCTCCTGGAGCAGGAAGGTTTCGGCCATGTCGATTCCGGCGGCTCGCGCCATCAGACTGTAGGCGTACTCGATCCGTCCGTACTGTTGGCTGTCGCCCAGTTGCGGGTCAGCGCCCACCCCGTCGAACTTCACCAGCCACCGCTCGAACCGGTCGGGGACCGCGATGTTCCCGGCCAGCATGTCGCCGGTGGAACGGTCCCAAGCGATGACTGCTTTGGCCCGGGCGCCACCAGCAGACGTACCGACAGTCAGGAGCCGGTTCAGCACGTCGGTGTGCTGATGGCCCTGAAGGTTGCCCTCGATGGCGGCGCGCGCGGCGACGACGAGATCGGCCATCACCACAGCCGTCGGGTCCGCCGCGCCTCGGCCGGTGTCGGGGTGGAAGGTGAGCGCACCCATCCCCCGATCACCGACGTACGCGAGTCGGTCCAACGCCGTCACCGCGTCACGGGCCACGCCCTCGCGCGCCAGGTAAGCGTCGATGATCGCGTTGCCGAACCCATCGGGGATCGAGTCGGCCAACATCGGCGGAAGACGGCGAAACGTTTCGGCCGACAGAGCCGGGAAAGTGAAGATCCTCGACCGGTTAGTGGTGGGCATCAGCGACGGTGCGAGTTCGACCCGCGCGCGAGTCCACGACGGTTCGTACTCGAACACGTAGGCACCCGACCGTGGGTCCGCGGCGACCGCGCCCACCGGTTTCCCCCACGCCTGCACACGCAACACCTCCACCGGCTGATACACCATCACGCCTCCCTGATGCGTCTGGGAGACGCGCGACGCGGCCGACGGACACCCTCGGTGGCCCGCGCAATCGCCAACGGGCTCACCTCAGGCACCTCGTGAACAGACTCCAACCACTCGACCCGACCCAGCGCGCGCGCGACCCGCACCACGGTCCGCAACGACGACCCCCGACCAGACTCCAACGCCTTCAACGCGCTCAAACTCACCGACGCTCGATCTGCGACAGTCGCCTGGTCAAGATCCTGCTCCAAACGCAGCGCCCGGAACTGGGCACCCACCCCGGCCTCCCACTCCTCCGTCGTCCGCCGTGAATAGTCCATATTCAAACCATAACACGTTGATTGCACTCCAATAGTTGGCAAACAACCTATTGGTGATGAACAGGGACAGCCACGCTGCGGGACGCCCCAGCGGCCACCAGCCCAACCGGTCTCCCGGACCCTTTCCATCGGCTTGCCCCTCCTCCGCCGAAGGAGAACGTCGAAGGATCGTCCCCCGCCCCCGCTCGGGTCAGCCGGGAAGCCGACGCCCGGGCTCCGGGCGATCTGTGCCCCTCCCTGTCACCCGGCACCCCGGGTGCACCCGGTGACCCGGCGTTCCCGGGTACCCCGCCCCACAAAGGAGGGAACCGTGCGGGGGTTCGGGTTCGTGCGTTGTCACCCAAGGCGTGGCGGACGGACTGCCGCCAGGATCTCGTGAAACTCGGCCTTGCTGAGCCATCCGCCCACGTATCCGGAGGTGATCTCGTCCCAGGTGCCGGACGTGGAGCCTTCGTGCGGGTACGGGGCGTGCTCGCCGAAGGTGTACGACATCCGCGAGAGGGCCGCGACCAGATCCGTGCGGCTCGATCCATCGATCGCGGCCCGCAGGATCAATTCTTCCGGCCACGGACCGGTGCCTCGCCGTTCGACAACCCTGAGCTTCGCCCGAACTCGAGCCACGGTCGTGCCCACGGTTGCGGCGATCTGTTCCGGCGGGACTCCCCCATCCGACAGCGCCCGCATCGACCTCAGTTCCTCCAACCTGGCCAGCCGTTCGTGGGCGCGGCGCAAACGCTCTGCCGTCGCTGCCGCAACCGCGCTAGGCGACTGAGGCGTCTCAACGGGCTCGAGCGGGACAGCGTCAGCGCGCATCGCGGCCAGGATTGGCCCGGCGTTGCGCAGGTCATCACTGATGATGTCGACCCGGATCCCGGCGACCATCTCGAGCTGATCCTGCAGTTCGTACAGCGTGAACAGGCTGAAATCTGGCGGGAACCGAGCAAGCAGATCAAGGTCGCTGCCGGGCTTGTCGGTCCCCCGGGCCACCGAACCGACGATCCGAACATCGGTCGCACCGAACCGCGCGAAGACCGAAAGCAAGTCCTTGCGCAGTTGCTTGTTGAGGCCGTCCCGCGGCCGCGCCAGAGCTCGGACCGCTTCCCAGACTCTTTCGCGGGCACCCGGCGCACATGGCCCATCGGTCGAGATGAGGGCGAGTTCGTCGATCGTCACTCCTGCAGCCGCAGCGACCTCCTGCAGGGTCAGCCCGTAGCGCTCAGGCACATCCCGCAGACCAAACATGCTCCTCCTTCTTCACACGGTCGTCCCCAGCCGGGGTCCCGTCCGGGGTGGGGCGTGCTCCGCCGCCCACACCCCCACCGGGCCCCGGCCACCCGGACACCCCGGAACACCCGGTGATCTCCGTCCCCGGTCCCCTCGGGCTCGGCGAAGGGAAGAACGGTGTGAGGGGCTTTCTGCTGGAGGGCATCGGTGTCTACAGATGTGGACACGAGCGGCGCGCTCCCCACACTGTTCCCGCCTGGGGTTCCTCACACCGTTCACGTCCATCCCGGCCGGCGCCGTGACGAGAGGACAGCATCGGCAACAGTCAGGCCCGGCAGAGCCAGTACGACCGCGTTGCCGGAACGGCGGTCTCGATCCAAGACATCAACGACCGTCGTGGTCCCGTCCGAGTGGTTGTGTAGGTGGGAGAGCCTCTGGTGCCAGTGGCCGGAGAACACCCGCCTCGGCTTGGCCGCGGCCACTGCTTCGCCCAGGAGGTCTCGACTGACTTGGGCCAGCATTGTTGTGGTGTTGTCGAGCGGGTAGTCGCCGACGACCGGCACCCCGGCCGGCACGTCATGGGTCAGCAGGACGTCGAGGCCCGCAGGGCCGAGCCGCTGCACGTCCGCACGAGTGGGCTCCTCGAGATCGCACCAGACGTCGACGCCCTCGATGCGATAGGTGCGGTCGACGGAGAAAGCGCCACCAAGGGCCCCGAAGGTCACGCCGCTCCACGTCCACCGGTGGCCTCTTGGTGCCCACCAGATCCCGGTGAGGACTTCGGCCCACCCGTGTCTGTCGCGGTCGTACGCGTTCAGGGCCGCGTGATTGTCGTGATTGCCGTCGATGAAGACGAAGGTGACGCCAGCGTCGCTCACCGCCTGCATCAGTGGCCGGTCGAACAGGGTCGGCTTCTCTCCCGGCCACAGAATGCCCAGGTCGCCGAGTTGCACGACCACCTCACACCCATGGTTCTGTGCGGCTCGCATCGCGGCCACGACTGCGTCGACCTCACCGTGCCAGTCTCCGCACGCAAGGACTCGAGTCGGAGCGATCATTGACGGGTGCTTGGCCTCAGAAGCGCCCGTCACGGTGGGCCGTCCTGAGGGTCACGCCCGCCAACAGCCGGGCCGCGCTTCTCCGTCGGACCCACGCCGTCCGTCGGGCCGGTGTCGTCCGCCAGCTTCTCGATGCTCGCGACGGTGGTGGTGAACCTGACCGTCTCGGGGACGTCGGAGTGTTCACCCCCGAGATGAATGATCAGCAGCGCGGGCTCGCCGATCGTGCAGGAGTGGATGGCCAGCAACGTCATGGGTTCCGCATCTCGCCTCAGGTCCGCCACCTCAAGGTCAGCGGGCGCCGAGCCGTCGGTGATCGGGTAGCGGGTGATGGCGGCGGCCTGGTTGCCGGGGTTCTCGATTAGGTAGGCGGCGGTTTGGGTGGTGACGAGGTAGGTGCCGGTCATCTCGATGCGGAGCCGGTCAAGGTTCACTGTGGCTCCTCCTCCCCTGCGGGAGACGGCTCCGCCGATTCACTGGTCCCGTGGGCCGCGTCTTGTGCTTCGACCGGTTCGCCATTCGAGGGTGTGTCCGGACTGCCGTTGTCGGGGTCGGTCGGTCTCGCGCCACCGTTCCTGCCGACCGCGGCTATCGCGGTCATCACGCGGTCCAGTTCGACGACGTCCATCCCGCCCAAACATTCGGCGAGGCGGTCGACTGCGGTGGTGGCTTCGTGGAGGAAGTGCGTCCTCACCCGTCGGTACGTGCGCTCACGCAGCATCAACCGCGACCCTGAATCGAGGTGGATCTCGGCATCGGCGCCAGCGGTGCGGTCGAAGAGCTGCTCCACCGTCATGCTCGCGGCGTCCGTCGCGCTGACGACTGCCCACTCATCCAACGGCGAGTCCGTCTCGGACGGGCCGGTTGCGTGGTCACTCATTGGGCGCCTCCCCTTGATCAGGCCGAGCTCCACCAACTGGAGGGACAGGAGCCGGACGGCCGGCGGTTGCATCTGTCGCCAGGCGTTTGATGCGGTTGAGCAAGCGCTGCTGTGCGTTTGCGGTGATCGCTTCAGCCGCGGCGACCAAGTGCGCGTCGATGATCGCGAGTTCCCACAGGGTCCGGCTTGCGAGGTCGTTGAGTTCACCCTGCAGCTCGTCTGTGAGGTGTTCACGCAGACGCGCGGCAACGCGTCCGGCGTGGTTCGGGCTGATCAGGACCTCCGCATACGGGTCAGCAGCACCAGGCTCCGAGAGAACCAGCACTGGTCCGGCCTCTGCTCGCTCGGCGACATCTTCTGGCGACAGCGCGGCCAGTTCGGTGGCGGACACCAAGCTCGCCGACGGGAACGCCCTCTTCGCTGCCCGTGCCAGTGGTGTGCGAGGACAGAGGGTGTGTCTACCGGACGTGCCGCTACTCTCGCTGTTCCTGGCGCTCACCGGTGGTCCTCCGGTTTCTCCACGTCACTCGTTGGTTCGTTGGAGCCGGTGGTCATCCGGGCCGTGGGCTGCTCGGCCTCGGGGACTGGTCCAAGCAGGTCCACGCCCGCCCACACATGCTCGTGCAGAACTGCCACATCGTGCAGGCTCCGATGCGGCAGCCGGGCCAGTTCTGTCTCGATCAGATCCCGCAGGCGTGCTCGTGCCGCACGTGTCAGGTGTTCGACGTCGTTCAGGCTCGTGAGGATCTCGACAATCCGGCCGTCGCCGGCCGGACCTCCTTCGACCAGCAGCGGACCGGAACCCACCAGTGCCAGCAGCTCGCCGACGTCGAGGTCAGTGAACTCCGCAAGCCTGATCCTTCGCGTGTCGTGCGAAAGGCTCATCACTAGGTCGGCCATTGCTCCGTCTACCTCGACCGTGAACCGGTAGGTGTCACCGGACTCGGGCGAGGACGTCACTCCGGGGCCTCGTCGTCTGCACCATCCGGGGAGGACCCCGTCGAGGGCTCTCCTCCGTCGCGGAAGTCGCCGAGATTGAGGTACTCGCTGCCGTCCAGGATCGACAGTTGCTGGGCGAGGCGCTGCACGGCTTCGTCGGCCGATGGGCCTGAGGAGGACCACGGTCCGACAGTGGCCGACCACGAACCGGCCGGTGGCTGCTGACGAAGCATCACCGGCACCCCCGCGAGCAGGTCGATGGTTCCGGTTGGTGCGTCCGGCGCATTGTCATCTGCGAAGTGGCCTTGGCTCGACCTGCTCACCCGGTCGACAGCGGTCGCGATCGAATCTGCAGCCGACCTCCCCATCACCTCACCCACGACGTCGTCGTAGTCACCACCAGCGGTCGTCACCCACGCGCGTTCCTCCGGCGCCCACCAGGTCTGAAACAGTGGCTCACCCGATCGCGGCCCAATCGGTCCGCCGACTCCGACGATGGGACGGGTGATCCCGTCGTCAGCGGCGCCATTTCGGGCCGCGAACTCGGCATTGCTGGTCATGCGTCCACCGGCTGAAGGTCGATGATCCACGCCGGCGGGGCGATCTCTCTCCAGTCCATGTCGTCGATTCCCTCGCAAAGGCCCTGAGCGTGCAGCGTCCACGCGGCCATCGCTGCCTCGTAGGACTTCGCCTGGCGCTCCGCTGGCGCGAGGGTGGCAGCCCTCAGAGCCGCTGCGTCATCCAGTCGTGCCCGCAACTCTTCGAACAGAGCGACAACGGCCTCCTCAGCAGTCGCCGCGGTCCGCCGTGTGGTCGGGAAGGACTCACACGAGGCCTCAAAGCCGCCGCCGTCCGATCTCGTGGCCGTGAAGATCGCAACCTCCAGAGCGAGCAACGGAGCGACCGAGAGCGGCTCGTGGGTGGCCGCCTGCATCGCAAGGAACCCGCGACGCTTCTCCCACCGCCCCAGGCTCTCCGGGATGACGGTTCGCCACTCGTGGAATGGCCGGGACATGGTGGACATCGAAACTCCTGTTGTTGTCTGTTGACAACAACAGTACATCTAAGCCCTGACACATCAACTCGACTAGAAGCCAGCCAAGACGTTCGAGATCTGCACGCGATGTGATGAAGTAGCGCATGTGTCAAGCAACGAGATCCCGCAGAAGCAGCGAGCGAAGTCACCTGTTGCAGCGGCCGAGTTCGGACGCCGCGTCCGGGCGGCACGCGCGGATCGCGGATTGTCGATGACCCAACTTTGCGGGTTGGGTGGTTTCACTCCGGGCTTTCTCTCACACATCGAGAACGGAAACCGCGAACCCGGACTTACAGCGATACTTCGGATCGCATCCGCCCTCAACGTCGACCCATCAGAACTAGTCCGCGACCTACCGGCGGGCGATCTCACCAGGTAGCAGTCGGGCCACTGATTGCCCACCACGTCGACGGACCATCTTTCCCCCGCCAGAAGTGATCCCTCAGGTCCAGACCGGTCGAGGCGGCGCACCGACCCAAAGGTCAGCCCGCCGCCTCGCTTCGCAGGTCAGTCGTCGAGCGCGCGGAGGTACCGCGCGCGCTTCTCGGCGAGTACCGCGAGAGTCACCTCGTAGGTGGTCGCTCCGATGAGGTCTGAGGCCCATACGACTTCGTGCGACTCGTTGTAGATGAACAGGCGAGTCTTGCCTCCCGGCGACATCTTGGGGATAGCGAACTGGCCCTCGTCCTCGAGGAGCACGGACATCACCAGCACGGCTTCGTCCTGGAACCTCTGCAGGAGATATCCGTAGGTGGCCATCTCCCTGAACGGGATCTCGACCCGGGAGACGACGGTGGCGTCGGCGAACTCGACAGGGACGTCGAGGGGAAAGGGGTTGTCGCCGTCGACGTCCACCGGTGTTCCGATGGTGAAGGTCCCCTCCTCGTGACCGGCTTCGAGGACCTCGCGGCGGAGGGCCTCGCGGGCAAGCTCTCCGAGGTCGACCTCGAACTCCGTGGGCACCGTCCCCAGGAGATCGAGTAGGGACAGCTCCTTGAGGTGGAACTGGCGTTGCTTGTTGTGAGCCATCGTGGGCTCCTTCCTGGTCGCCGTTTCTGGTGACCGGTTCGGCACGTGAGGGCTTGGTGCCTCCACGCTGCTTACCTCTGTTATCGGCAGGCCGGGCGGCAAATGAATCGGTGCCGCTCAGCCGGTCCACATTCGGCCTCTGGGGCGCCCCGGAGTGCCGGGCCCGCCTCTGCCCTTGGGGGTCAGGACTAAGTCATCGCGTCAGGAGGCGTCGTCGCCGGTCCACGAGTCTTCTGGCTCGACCGAGCCGGCGAGCCGGTGGTTGGTGTGGACGATCCACCCGCACCGGTGAAGCCGCGACGCGGGCATCGTGCGAGGTGGGGTGACGAGCTGGGCCCAGACCTCCTCCCGGTCTGCGCTGAATCCCGTCCGTACCTTGCGGCCAAGGTCGGCGGCGGCCCTGCGGGCCAGCGCACGCCACACATTTGCCGTCACGTCCAAGTCCTCGACGACGGCTGAGGCTTCCTCGTCGGCGGCGAACTGACGGTCGATGTCCCGGCGGGCCTGTTGCTCGCGGTATCCGGCGAGCGTTCGAACCTGGTCGGGATCAAGGTGGTGGTTCATGGGAGTCCTCCTGCTGCTTGTCAGCGTGCTGACGAAGAGGCCGGATGGCCTCGCGCAGGGCTTCTAACGCCCCGAAACACGTTTCGCGTTTGGCAGATTCAACTGGTCGCAGAAGGCCCGCACTCAGACCTGTTCAGCCAGGGCACACGCCATCGAGGCGGCCGACGTCGTAGCGGCTGGGCCAGGCACACACCATGACCCAGCCGACACGACGACGCGACTCCCCCTACGGAAGCGCTATCCGCGCCGCTGATGGGTGGGGGCGGGTCGTCCCGGATCGGCATCATGTCGTCGGTGCCGGTCGCCACAAGAAGGACCGCCTCGTCGTCACCCAGCAGATATACGGTGAAGGTCGGGGCCGCGGTTCCGGCCCGCGATCCGAGGATCGGGGCTTCGCCCGGCGCTTCGTGCCCCTCGAGTGGGTTCGGTAGCGGCCCGGGCCCTGTCGTGGTCCCGAGTGGGCGGCGGCGGCGGACTGCGTACCAGTGCAGTTCGCGGGCGATCATGCGCAGGGCGTCGGACCCGTTCGTGAGGCGATTGAGGGTTCCAAGCAGGTCAACGGCGGCGCCGAGCTGCTCGGCGCTGACGGTGATGGTCGCGGTTCGCTCCGGATCGAGGCCGGCGTTGGGGTTGGTGATGTCGAACATGAGTTGTGCTCCGTCCAGGTGACTGACGCGAGATGCGTCTACCTCCTATATCGGCTCAATCGCATGCCACCGACCCGGCGCCTCCGTTCACCAATCTGTGGCGGCCTCAGAGTTGCGCCACCCAGCACCTCAGAAGCCGCACTGGCCCGTCCCGGACCTGAGCGAGCACGCCCCGCTGCCGAGCGGTGGCGGTGGGATTGGGACCCACCGTGGGCAATTCCGGTGACACCTATCCGTGCACCAGTCCCTCCGTCCCGCCGGTCA
Source organism: Aeromicrobium marinum DSM 15272 (assembly GCF_000160775.2). Taxonomy (NCBI): domain Bacteria; kingdom Bacillati; phylum Actinomycetota; class Actinomycetes; order Propionibacteriales; family Nocardioidaceae; genus Aeromicrobium; species Aeromicrobium marinum. The sequence goes on from NZ_CM001024.1 coordinate 2,501,926, forward strand.
GGTCGAGAAGGTCCGGTCGGTGAGTTGCGTTGTTCAGTCCGACAAGCCTCCGAGCGGCGCCGAAATCGGTCGCCGCGATTGACGGAGCGCACTTGTGGGAGGGGCCAACTCCGCGCCCGAAAGTTGTGCCGTGCGCCGAGATTCGAGGCTGTGACGGCTGTCACCGTGAAGTCTGGACGCGACGTCGAGGTCGCACGAAACTTCAGGAGGCGCGAATGACCACGTTCAGTGATCCCGGAACGAGCTCAGAAGGATCCGCCCCAGTGTGGCGTGACAAGAAGCGGTATCTCTGGGTCCTCGGGCTCGTTGTCCCCATGCTGCCGCTGACGGGTCTGGCGCTGGAGAACGCCTCGGGCTTTGAGCTCTGGCTCTGGATGACGCCCGTCGTGTTCCTCGGGCTGATCCCGCTGGTCGATCTCGCCGCAGGTTACGACGACACCAACCCGCCTGACGACATCATCGAGGCGCTGGAGAACGATCGGTACTACCGGTGGGTGACCTACGTGTACCTCCCGGTCCAGTACGTCGGATTCATCCTGGCCATGTGGTATCTCGCCACCGCGGAACTGTCGGTCGGCGGGAAGATCGGGCTTGCCGTGTCGATCGGTGTAGTGGGCGGAGTAGCCATAAACACCGCGCACGAGCTTGGCCACAAGCGAGAGGCGAACGAGCGCTGGCTGTCCAAGATCGCCTTGGCCCAGACGTTCTACGGACACTTCTACATCGAGCACAACCGTGGACACCATGTGCGTGTCGCCACCCCCGAGGATCCCGCCAGTGCGCGCCTCGGCGAGAGCCTCTATCGCTTCTGGCCCCGCACGGTCTTTGGTTCGCTCAAGAGCGCGTGGGAGGTGGAGTCCAAGCGTTACCGCCGCAAGGACACGCACCCCTTCCACCTTCGGAACGACGTCCTCAACGCTTGGCTGATGTCGGTGGCGCTGTGGGGCGGTCTGCTGGCCGTGCTTTTCTTCGCAGCTGGCGTGTCACCACTGTCGGTCCTGCCGTATCTGCTGATTCAGGCGGTTGTCGGGTTCTCCCTCCTGGAGATCGTGAACTACATGGAGCACTACGGAATGCTTCGGCAGAAGGTCGGCAAGGGAGACAAGTACCGCTTCGAACGTGTCACCCCGGCGCACTCGTGGAACTCCAACAACATCGCCACCAATGTGCTGCTTTACCACCTGCAGCGTCACAGCGACCACCATGCGAATCCCACCCGGCGGTACCAGGCCCTCCGTGACTTCAAGGATGCTCCGGTGCTTCCTACGGGCTACACGGGCATGATCGTGGTCGCGCTCTTCCCGCCGCTGTTCCGCAGGCTGATGGACCAGCGCGTGATCGACCACTACGACGGCGACATTCGGCTCGCGAACGTCCAGCCGGGCAAGGAAGAGAAGTTGCTGCGGAAGTTCCCGATCCCAGAGGCGCTTCTTGATCGGGAGGCGAAGATCCTTGAGGACGCCACCGTGCAGGACTTCGCCGACGAAGTTCTCGCCGCACGGTGCCCTGGATGCGGTCACACGTATCAGGTGGTCGAGGGCAATGAGCTTGAAGGCTTCGCTGCGGGCACGGCGTGGGCAGACATCCCCGACGACTGGTGCTGTCCGGACTGCGGAGTGCGCGAGAAGGTTGACTTTACGCCGATCGATCCGCGGCAGGCGGTGGGGAGCTGATGCCCACTATCCACGTCGATCGCGACAAGTGCGAGGGCCTCGGCATGTGCGAAGCGATGGCGAACGACTACTTCGAGGTTGGCGATGACGACGTTCTGAAGGTGCTCGATGGGGAGGTGCCCGAGTCGGATCGAGCCCACGTCCATTCGGCCATCCAAGCGTGCCCGGTCCTCGCTCTGCGACTTGAGGATTGACCGTGACTGACTTCGACGATGACCGTCACCTCGTGGTGGTGGGGGGAGGGTTGGCCGGCCTCCGCGCCATCGAGGCTGCGCGCGGCACCGGATGGCGAGGCTCGCTCACTCTCGTCGGCGCCGAAGACAACCCGCCGTACGACCGCCCCCCTCTCTCGAAGTCGTTCCTGGCCGAGGGGCCTCTGAACCAGGTCACTCCCTTCCGGTCAGCGGTTCAGCTGCGTGAGGAACTCCAGGCAGACGTGGTGCTCGGTACCCGGGTCGAAGGAGTCGACACAGCCGGCCGCTCTGTCCAGCTGAGTGATGGCCGACGACTTTCCTACGACAGTCTCTTGGTGGCCACTGGCTCCAACGCCCGGAAGGTCGCCGGACAGGACTCCGTGACCGGAGTGGTGGGACTGAGAACGGATCGCGATGCCGCAGAAGTGCGTCGTCATCTCGATGAAGGGGCACGTGTCGTGATCGTTGGCGCCGGCTTTGTGGGATCTGAGGTGGCGTCCGCCGCGCTGCAGCGGGGCCTCCACGTCACGATCATCGACACCGAGTCCGTCCCGCTGACCCGGTCTGTCGGGAGACGAGCTGGGGAGATGTGCGTAGACCTGCACCGGGCCGCGGGCGTCGAGCTCCGCACAGAGGTCGGTGTCGCAGGGTTCGCCTCGCGCGGTGGACGACTGACGGGCGTATGCCTGACTGACGGGTCCGAGATCGCGGCGGACCTCGCGGTGGTGGGTATCGGAGCCAGTCCTTCGACCCATTGGCTCGAGAGTTCTGACGTCGCGCTGGAGTCCGATGGTGGGATCGTCTGCGGTGAGGATCTTGCGACGAGCGTCCCGGGAATCTGGGCCGCCGGCGACGTCGCGCACGTCCCCTATGGGGTGTTCGGAGGCGACCTTCTGCGGGTTGAGCATTGGACCAATGCCGCCGAGCAAGGCGCGGTCGCTGGACGAAACGCCATCCGACGACAGGGCGATCCCGAGAAAGTCAGCGGCATCCCCTACTTCTGGTCGGATTGGTACGGGCATCGGCTGCAGTTCGTCGGCACTGCTCTGAGTGCCGAGGAGGTGGTCATCGGCCCGGGCGGGCCCGGGAGCGTGATCCTCTACCGCCGAGACGACTGTGTAGTCGGGGCACTGACGATCGACCGGGGCGGCGACATCATGAAGCTGCGCCGCCGCATCGTCGGCCGAGGATCCTGGGACGAGGCTGTGGAGTTCGCGCAGGCTCGGGTCGAGGGCGGCGTCGGGGACAAGCAGACGCTGCCAGCCTGACCGGCTTCACTGCCCCAGATCAGTGACCAGCTCGAGCGATCCGCCAGCATGGAATACGTCAAGATGCTGGAGCGCGACAGTCATCGATGGACTCAGCCGACTGATGTTCATGTCCAGCGCCTTCTCCGCCTGCGCGATTCGGTAGCGCACGGTGTTTCGGTGCACTTGGAGAGCGAGGGCTGCATCGTCGACGTTGCCGCCGGCTTCCAGGTAGGCCGAGATCGTCTCCCGCCGGCGAGCGGTGGCCTCGTCGGAAGCGGCGAGCCCTCCGAGGGTGCGGCTGACGAATCGATCGACCTGCGGGGTGCAACCGAGGAGCACGAGAAGCTCAACCTCTCCGTACTGGCACACCGCCGGAATCGAGCCGGAGGCGGCAAGCCTCAGGGCTCCTTCCGCTTCTTTGAAAGTGGCGATGAAGCCCGGGATGCCCGACCATCCGGACCCGATGCCCGCCCGCGTGCCGGAGGCGGCCTGACGATTGAACTCCTCGACGAGCGCGCCCAGCTCAGGCTCGGTACGCGTCCCGATCCACACCCAAAGTCGACGGCCGCTGGGTCGAACCAGTAGGGGCTGCGTCACGCCGAGGCTGCGAGCGAGGTCCTGCGCAAGCTGCTCGAGGCCACTGACCCCGTCGTGCTCGTCGCACGTCAGGACTAACGCACTGTGGATGACGGACATTGGGTAGCCGCCGAGTGCCGTGGAGATCCGGCGCGGGTCGTCGTGCTGGCCGTTGAGCACCTCGAGCACAGTCTCGTATCGTTGCGCGGCCACGCCGGCTTGCGCGCGGCCGCGCTCCTCGTGGAAGGTCTGGATCGAGGCAGTGATCGACTGGTCAATCCATTGGCTCGCTCGGTCCCAGAAGTAGATCAGCACTTCGCCGTGATCGAAATCATCGTCGGGGAGCTCCTCGACCTCGCGCGAGATGTACGCCCACGTCGTCTGCTGAGCCACCCGGTAGAAGCGGATCAACGTCTCGACGGTCAGCCTGGAGTTCGCGACCTCGACGGCAAGGAGTTTCGCTCGATCGACGAGGTGGAACGAGAAGGTCGGCTCGGAGAGCTGTCGGAGGAAGGACTCCCAATGTTCGGCGACCGTGTCTCGGATACCAGTCCCGATTCCATCGGCGTCGGCAATCTCCGGCACCTCTCCGAGGATGGCGGTAGTAGTGTCCTCGACCCATCGCTTGAGCGCGTCTGGCTCCGATTCGCGGGCGATGAAAACGCTCAACCACCGCGCCAGGCCGTCGGTCTTCTGGTCGGTCATCTGCCTGCTCCCCCCTCGCTCAAGCGCCCCGCCGATTTCCATCGCTCTCGGTCATCGCAGCTCCCTCTTGAGAATTTTTCCAGTGGCGGTCATGGGGAGTGCTTCCACGACCTCGACCAGGCGAGGGTATTTGTAAGCGGCGATCTGTCGCTTGCTCCACTGGATGAGCTCATCGGGCGTGACGGTGGACCCGGACTCGGGGATCACGTAAGCCTTGATCTCCTCGCCGTGCGACTCGTGCGGCACGCCAATGACGGCCGCGAGCGACACGGCCGGGTGGGTGATGAGCAACTCCTCGATCTCGCGGGGGTACACGTTGAAACCGCCGCGGATGATCATGTCCTTGGACCTGTCGACGATGAAGAACCATCCGTCGGCATCCCTGCGTGCGAGGTCTCCGGTGCGGAACCAGCCCTCGGGGCTGATGGACTCCCAGGTGGCCTCGGGGCGGTTGTAGTACCCCTTCATGACGTTGTGTCCGCGGATCGCGATCTCGCCGATCACGTCGTCGCCCGCCTTCAGCTCATCCCAGCTGCTCGGATCGATGAGCGTCATCTCCACCCCGGGGATCGGCGTGCCGATCGATCCGACCCGGACCTCAGATCCGAGTCGGGAGAAGCTCGCGACGGGCGACGTCTCGGACAACCCGTACCCCTCGAGCACCGTGACCCCGAAACGCTCCTGGAACTGACGGTGAACTTCGATCGGAAGAGCTGCTCCGCCAGCCACGGCCACGCGGAGGTTCTCGGCGAGTCGATCGACGTCGGTGGACTCGTCCAAGGCGCCGATCAGGCTCCAGTACATCGTCGGCACACCGCCGAAGAAGGTGACGGACTCGCGGAGCATCAAACCGAGTGCTGCCGCCGGTTCGAACCGAGGAAGCATCACGATGGTGCCGCCGAATGCGAAGGCACCGTTCTGTATGACCGTCTGGCCGAAGGAATGGAACAGTGGAAGCACGCAGAGATACGTGTCCGGGTTGACCGCATCAGCGCCGAACAGGTCCTGGCCAGCCAGTGCGTTGTCGCGCATGTTTCGGTGCCGCAGTTCTGCGCCCTTCGGCTGACCCGTGGTTCCTGACGTGTAGAGGATGACGGCCGTGTCGTCGTCATCGACCTTGACCGAATCGAACTTCGGAGCCTGGCCGGCCATGCCCTGACCCAAGGTGGAGGCACCCGCGATCGGCGACTCCGCCGCCGGGTCCGCGGTGATGACGAAGAAGTCGGTGCAGCCAGGCGCCCCCTCGAAACCTGCGAAGGCCTCAGCGCCGATGGGGAGGTCGGCCGTTCCCTCGAAGGCGAAGTAGGCCTTCGCCTCGGAGTCGGCGAGGTGGTAGGCGACCTCGCGACCCTTGAGCAGGACGTTCAGGGGGACGACGACTCCGCCCGCCTTGAGAATCCCGTAGTAGACCATGGAGAAGTACGGGAGGTTGGGACAACTGAGTGCGACCTTGTCGCCGGGCTGGACGCCTCGGGAGGTCAGGAGGTGGGCGACTTGGCTCGCGGCCGCGTTCACCTGGCCGTAGGTCAGGCGCGCATCCCCCAGGATGATCGCCTCACGATCGGGGAAGGACCAGGCGCTGTCTTCAAGCAGGCCGGCAAGGTTCGTCATGTGTCATCCTTCGATGTTTGTGCCAATGTCCAAGGTCATTTCGCTGTAGAGGCGCTCTCTTCAGGACACCCCAGCGTGTGACTGCCATCACCCTGTCGGCTTTCCTTCGACAATTCTCGTCGCGATTGACCAGAGTCACACGGTTCATTTGTCAAAAATGACAAACATGAGTTCCTTGGGGTCCCGGGAAATGCGGGTGAAAGTCCGGGATTGTTGGATCCGACAACCGAGGTCCGGGAACTTGTCGGAATCGGCCAAGACGCACCGGTCCCGCGCGGGTTGAACTGTTCCCTCACGCACGTGACGCCCGACACATTCATCGGGTTCGCCGAAGCCCGAGGAGTTCCGTTGACCATCGAGACAGCCCCAGAGAACGTGCTGGACTTCGATGTGATCGTCGTCGGCTCCGGGTTCGGTGGCTCGGTCGCCGCTCTTCGGCTGACCGAGAAGGGCTACCGGGTTGGCGTGATCGAAGCCGGCCGACGCTTCGAGGACGACGAGTTCGCAAAGACGTCATGGGACGCCCGGAAGTTTCTCTTCGCCCCCCGACTCGGTTGTTTCGGGATCCAGCGCATCCGGCTCTTAAAGGACGTCGTGGTCCTCGCCGGCGCCGGAGTCGGAGGCGGGTCGCTGGTCTACGCCAACACTCTCTACGAACCCAAGTCCAGTGCCTTCTTTCGCGACCCGCAGTGGGCGCACATCACGGACTGGAAGGACGAGCTCACTCCGTTCTACGACCAAGCCAAGCGCATGCTCGGCGTCGTCGAGAACCCCTCGGTGACCCCCTCGGATGTCGTGCTGAAGGAGGTGGCGGACGACATGGGCGTCGGTCACACCTACCAGCAGACGCCGATCGGTGTCTGTTTCGGCGCCGCCGGGCAACGGCAGCCCGGCGAGGTGATCCCTGACCCCTACTTCGGTGGAGCTGGCCCTGAGCGCCGTGGCTGTATCGAATGCGGCGAGTGCATGACGGGGTGCCGTCACAACGCCAAGAACACTCTCGTGAAGAACTATCTCCACCTGGCGGAGCGCGCTGGTGCGACAGTCATCGAGCGGACGACAGTCTCGGCCCTGCGCCCCCGAGCCGAGGGTGGGTATGAGGTCGTCACTCATCGATCCGGGCGGTCTGCGCGGCGACAGGCGACACTCACGGCCGAGCATGTGGTGCTCGCGGCGGGGACCTGGGGCACCCAGGAACTCCTCCACGGGATGCGCCGGTCCGGTGATCTTCCCCGGATCTCGGATCGTCTCGGCTACCTCACTCGCACCAACTCCGAAGCTCTCTGTGCCGCGAGCACGAAGGTCAGCAACCGCAAGAAGTATGACTTCCACCACGGCGTCGCGATCACCTCGTCGATCCATCCTGACGAGAACACCCACGTGGAGCCCGTCCGGTACGGCATCGGGTCCGGGATGATGGGAACCCTCCTCACCCTGATGACCGATGGCGGCGGTCGGACCCCCCGGTGGCTCCGGTGGATCGGTCAAGTCATCCGCCACCCTGGACGGTTCGCTTCCACGCTCCTCGGCCTCGGTACGTGGCCGCAGCGCACCATCATCGCGTTGGTCATGCAGACCCATGACAACTCCATCACGGTGTACCCGAAGAAGCGCGGACGGAAGATCCGCCTCACCTCCCGGCAGGGGCACGGGCAGCCGAACCCGACCTGGATCCCCGCCGGGAACGACATCGTGCGGTCCATGGCCGAGAAGATCGACGGAGGGTCGTACAGCACCATCGGCGAGGTCTTCAACATCCCCATGACCGCCCACTTCCTTGGCGGTTGCCCCATCGGCGACTCGGCGCAGAACGGGGTCATCGATCCCTATCACCGCCTGTACGGGCACCCGGGGCTCCACGTCGTGGACGGAGCAGCGATCTCCGCGAACCTCGGTGTGAACCCGAGCCTGACGATCACGGCACAGGCCGAGCGAGCGATGTCGCTCTGGCCCAACAAGGGGCAGGAGGATGCTCGGCCTTTGCTCGGCGAATCATACGAACGCCTCGCTGCCGTGCGCCCCGAGCATGAGGTCGTTCCTCCGTCCGCTCCCGCAGCCCTGAGGCTTCCCCTGTTCGTCGTGCAGACACCGAAAGCCGAGTCAGCAGTCACGCCCCAGACCACCGGTGTCGTCTGATGACGACCGTGCAGGGGTCGTCCCGACCCGAGGGCGACACTCCGAACGAGCCGACGCCTCCCACCCGGGCAGAGATCGAGCGTGAGGCTCTGACGTTCAACCCGTTCGCGAAGGTCCTGAGCGGTTTCGGTCTCGTCGGCAACTTCTACAACTTCTGCGGCAAGACCTTCCGCACCATGTTCACCCGGCGCCCGGTGGTCGACGAGATTGTGCAGCAGGCCTGGTTCATCTCGTCGGTGTCGATCATGCCGGCAATCATGGTGTCGATTCCTCTGTGCATGATCATCGTCTTCCAGGTCAACCAGCTGCTGATCCAGATCGGCGCGGTGGACCTGGCCGGCGCGGGAGCGGCCGTCGCCGTCATCCGGGAGATCGGTCCGATCGTGAGTGTCTTGGTCGTGGCAGGTGCCGGTGCCACTGCCGTATGTGCCGATCTCGGCGCACGCAAGATTCGCGACGAGATCGACGCCATGGAAACCCTCGGCATCGACCCAATCCACCGCCTCGTGGTGCCGCGCGTCATCGCCTCGACCTTCATCGCCGTGGCGCTCAACGGAATGGTCTCCATCGTCGGGCTCGCGGGTGCTTACTACTTCTCCGTGGTCCTCCAAGGAGCCACGCCCGGGCTGTTCATCGACGGACTCACGTTGCTCGTCGGAACTCCCGACTTCTGGGCATCGAGCCTGAAGGCGGCGATCTTCGGATTGCTCGCAGGTCTGGCCGGTTGCTACTTGGGACTGAACGCCAAGGGTGGACCGAAGGGCGTCGGAGATGCGGTCAACCAGACGGTCGTGCTCGCGTTCCTGATGCTGTTCGCGGCCAACACCGTCATCACCACGATCTTCCTGCAGCTGAAGGGGGCCTGACGTGGCATCGGAGAGCAGTTCGCAGATCCGCAACACGGTCGCCGGGGCTGCAACGGCACCCATCCGGTCGGTGGGCGACCTCGGCACCCAGTTGATGTTCTACGCGCGGGCCATTGCATGGATTCCGCTGACGATCCGCAAGTACCCCAAGGAGATCCGACGCCTGATTGCTGAAGTCAGCATGGGGTCCGGGGCAATGGCGGCCATCGGCGGAACGGTCTTCGTGGTGTTCTTCTTGTCCCTGGCTATCGGGATCCAAGTCGGCCTCGAAGCATTCACCACCTTCGGCAACATCGGCGTCGGCGCGTTGTCCGGGTTCTTCTCTGCCTACTTCAACACTCGCGAAGCTGCGCCGATCATGGCCTGCATCGCGCTGACGGCCACGGTGGGTGCCGGCTTCACCGCACAACTCGGGGCCATGCGGGTCAGCGAAGAGATCGATGCCCTGGACGTCATGGCGGTCCCGTCGATCCCGTACCTGGTGACGACGCGCATCGTGGCCGGGATGGTGGCCGTGGTGCCCCTGTTCGCGATCGGTCTCATCACGATGTTCCTGGCAACACAGGTGATGGTGACCGTGGCGTTCGGCCAGGCCACGGGTACCTATCAGCACTACTTCGACACCTTCCTGGTGCCCGGCGATGTGGCACTGGCCGGGGTGAAGGTGCTGCTGACGGCCGTCGTCATCATGTGCGTCTGCTGCTACTACGGCTACACCGCCAGTGGTGGGCCCGCCGGCGTTGGACGGTCGGTGGGCCGCGCGGTGCGGACCTCCCTGATCACTGTCATGTCCATCGATCTGGTCTTCGGTATCGCCTTCTGGGGCGTGCCGACGGTCTACATCGCAGGCTGAGGGACCCATGGAACAGACCAAGAAACTCATCTCCGGTGGCGCGTTCATCGGCATCGTCGTGCTCATCGCGGTGGCCACAGTCATGTCCTACCAAGGCAAATTCACGTCGACCCAGCCGTTCACGGTGGCGAGCGATCGTGCCGGGCTGACACTCACCAGCGGCGCGGCCGTGAAACTGCGTGGTGTGCAGGTCGGCAACGTCTCGTCGGTCGAGCCGGCCGCCGACGGAGCCACGATCAACCTCGACGTCTACAGCGACAAGGTCGACCTGATGACGTCGGACCTGACAGTCCAGATCGTTCCTCCGACTGCATTCGGGGCGAAGTATGTGCAACTCAGCACCGACGACTTGACGGCGGGCGAACCACTGCCCGAAGGCGATCAACTTCGGACCGACGCCGTGACCGTCGAGGTGAACGACGTCTTCACCGATCTCGCCGGAGTCCTGTCAGCGGCGGGCGCGAACCGCGTGGACGACGCCATCACCGCCACCGCCAACCTCCTGGAAGGACAAGGCAACACGCTCAACGCCCTTGTCGGCGACCTCGACACCTACCTCGGCGAGCTCAACACGACCCTCGGAGTGCTGGACAAAGACCTCGACCGTGCCCAATCGGTGATCGATGTGTACGACCAGGCTGCCCCAGACCTGTTGACAACGCTGGCGCAACTCACCACCACATCCGACACCCTCGTCGAGCGGGAGAGTCAGCTCGACCAAGTGCTGACCGACGTATCAGCCTTCACCGCCACCGCCGAGCCGTTCGTAGCCACCAACAGTCCGCGGGTCACCAGCGTGCTCGACCTCTTGGAGTCTCCGACCGGAATGCTCCAGACGTACTCCTCCAACCTCAGGTGCATCTTCGAGGGCACCGCCACCAACGCAGAACTTGCTGCGCAGGCCATTGGCGGCGTGAAGCCGGGCATCAATGTGTACATGCGTCTGCAGCCCAGCGACCGGGGCTTCACCGTCGAGGACAACCTGTACAGGATCGGGCCCGATCTCGGACCGAACTGTTTCGGTCTGCCGTCCATCTCTCAAGCAGATTCGGAGTCCGAAGGGTTCGACTTCGGAACGGGTGACCCCCACGATGCTGGCGACGTCAAGGGACCTGGCGGCGAGCTGGCCACCACCTTCTTTGGCACGTTCGCAGGCCTTCTGGGGTTGCGATGACGGCGCTGATGAATGCCCTCGGGATCAAGCAGGGGACGCGAGGCGACCTGGCCAAACTGGTGGTCTTCCTCGTGGTCGCCGGCTTCCTGACGTCCTACCTGTACGTGATCACCGCGAACGACCGATCGGGCGACGCCCGACCGTTCCGAGCGGAGTTCGAGAACATCTCCGGGCTCGAGGTCGGCAGCGACGTCCGGATCGCGAGTGTCGTCGTCGGCAAGGTGTCCGAGATCGACGTGGGTGCCGACGCGATGGTGACAGTCACGTTCGACCTCAATCGCAGGGTCGAGCTCACCGATCAGAGCACGGCCGTGGTTCGGTACAAGAACCTCATCGGCGACCGGTACCTGCAGCTCGGCGAAGGCCAGCCGGGCGGTCAAGCGCTGACGACCGGGGCCACCATTGGGGCGAACCGTACCTCTGCGGCCCTCGACCTGGACACGCTCCTCAATGGGTTCAAGCCGCTCTTCGTCGGCCTGAACCCGCAGCAGGTCAACCAACTCTCCGAAGATCTCATTCTGGTCCTGCAAGGGCAGTCCGCGGAAATCTCCAGTCTGCTCGCCACCGTCGGGTCACTGACATCAACCTTGGGCGAGAGGGACGAACTGGTCGGACAAGTCATCCAGAACCTCGACACTGCCCTGGCATCAATCGGGGGGGAGGATGACGCCCTCGAAGGCGTGATCGTCCAGCTCAGCCGGTTTACCGACGGCCTGGACGACGATGCGACGGCTGTTCTCGATGCGGCAGGCCAGATCAACAGTCTGTCGGCGGACGCCGCGGCGCTGCTGGCCGAGGCTCGGCCGGACTTCACGGGAGTCCTGTCCAACCTCCGAGGCGTCACCACCACCCTCAACGAGAACAGGGACTTCCTCGATACCACCCTCGAAACGCTGCCCGGTCACTACCAGCAGGTGAACCGGACCGGTTCCTACGGCGACTTCTTCAACTTCTTCCTCTGCGGCATCCGAGTCAGGCTCACCCCGGAGAACGATCCGAGCGCCGCCATCGTGACCCCGTACTTCAACTCGGGTGTGGAGAGGTGTGAACCGTGACCCATCACCACACGAAGCGGCGAGTGTCCCCAGCGACGGTCGGCGTGATCGGGACCGTCACGTTGGTAGTGGTGATGATCGTCGCCTACAGATTCGACCAACTCCCGTTCATTGCGAGCGACCGAGTCGTCAGCGCGGATTTCTCCGAGATCGGCACCCTGCGACCGGGCGACGACGTCCTGGTGTCCGGGGCCACGGTCGGCGAGGTCCGGAAGGTCGAGATCGTCGACCAACATGTCAAGGTCACCTTCCGTGTGGACGAACTCGACCTCACGATCGGCAGCTCCAGCGAGGCCCGCGTCGTGACCACCACGCTCCTCGGACAGGCTGCCCTCGAGATCAGGCCAGCAGGAGACGGCAACCTGGCTCGCGGTGATGCCATCGGGATCGAACGGACGAGCTCCCCCTACGACATCACGCAGGCCCTGTCGCAACTCACGACGGAGATCGACGACATCGATGTCAGCCAGCTGAGCGACGCCGTCAGCACGGCAGCGGAAGTCTTCGAGGATTCGCCGGAAGACCTGCGCGCGACGGTGGACGGCGTCACCCAGTTGGCGGACGTCCTCGCGGCGAACGACGCCGAACTCACCAACCTCGTGGGTCGCGCCCGGGAAGTCTCCGGGGTGCTCGCCGACCGGGACGCCGAGATCTCCACGCTTCTGCGGTCGGGTGACCAGTTGTTGGGTCAACTCAGCGCCAGACGCGACCTCGTCGTCCAACTTGTCGAGAACGTCGAACTTGTGGCGACTCAATTGTCTGCCCTTGTGGCGGACAACGCGGAGATCCTGCAGCCCACCCTTGACCAGGTCAACGGGGTCTTGGACCTGCTGAACGAGAACCGCGAGAACCTCGAAGGTGTCCTGTCCGGCGTCGCGGCCTACGCGATGGTCTTCGGTGAGGCGCTCTCGTCCGGCCCGTTCTTCGACGCCTACGTCGCCAACCTGACCGAACCGGCCACCCTGGTCCCGGTTCTGTCCGACATCTTGGAAGGACTTCCGCAGTGAGTCTTCGTCAGTGGACTGCCTTCGGGGTCGTCGTGACAGTCGCCGTTGCCCTTTTCCTCGGCGTCCGCGGGAATGAAACGGCAGTGACCGCGTACTTCTCATCCGCCGTGGGCCTCTACCCCAAGGACGAAGTGAGGGTCTTGGGTGTGAAGGTCGGCACCGTCACGAAGGTCGAACCGCAAGGCGATGTCGTCAAGGTGACCTTCTCCATCGACGACCAACCCATCCCGGCCGACGCGCAGGCGGCGATCATCGCGCCGAACTTGGTCAACGGCCGCTTCATTCAGCTCGCCCCCGTGTACAACGGTGGCGACACGCTCTCCGACGGCGACGAGATCCCCGTCGCGCGAACTGCCGTGCCCATTTCGTTCGACGAGGTCAAGCAGGAACTCACCGACCTCTCCACGGCGCTGACCGCGAACGACGTCGGGGGTGCCCCGTTGTCCGATGTGATCACGGCGCTCGACGGAAACCTCGCGGAGGGAACAGCCGAGAGGCTCGCGACCTCCCTGTCGTCGCTGCGCTCGGCAGCCACGGACCTGTCGGATGACAGCGGAGACATCTTCAGCACCATTGACCAGCTCAACACCTTCACGGAGAACCTCGTGGTCAACGACGCCGCGCTGCGAAGCGCGACCCAGGAGCTGGACACCTTTGCCGGCACCCTCGACGGGAGCTCCGAACAGATCGGAACTGCCATCAGCACACTGCAGGTGGCGCTCGCCGATGTGGGACAGTTCGTCGAGCAGAACCGCACCACCGTTGCCGAGACCTTCGACCAACTTCTGCCTGTGGTCGAGACGGTGGCGAACCAGTCAAACGACTTGGCGCAGCTCCTCCATCTTGCCCCGGCCGCCGTGGAGAACTTCTACGGCACGGTTGAGAACTCTGCCGTGACCGGTCGCGCCCAGCTTGCGAACCTGAACAGCACCGGAGAGCTCCTCTGCGGTCTACTCCTCTCGGTCGGCCCGAACGCCGAAGCATGCCGGCAGTCACTGACACCACTGTTCGATCTCCTGGGACTGGAACCGTTGCCGCTCTCGCCGGGGACCGCCGAGCTGACCGAGGCAAGCCCCGACTCTGCTCCGTCGGCGCCCATCCCCACCACCGAGCAGCTTCAGCAGCCCGCCAGCCCCCTCCTGCAACTGCTTTCCCCGCTCGCGCGGCTCACGAGCGGAGGCACGCCATGAGAATGCCCACCTCGCTCGTGGCTGTCGTCGCCATCATGTTGACGGGAGGCTGCTTGGCTCACCCGAACGAGATGGCATTGCCGGGACAGGTCGCGCTCGGCGACGACGGCTACACGGTCAATGCGTCCTTCGCCTCCGTCGACAACCTGGTGCCGAACTCCGCCGTGCAACGCGACGACGTGGTGATCGGTACGGTCACCGCGATCGAGGTTGAAGGCTGGGATGCCGTGGTCACGATGAGGCTGCTCGACGACGTCAAGCTGCCCGAGAACGTCAGCTTTACGGTCGGCCAGAAGACGTTGCTTGGAGCTCAGTTCGTCGACGTCGTCGACCCGACTGAACCAGTCGGAACTCTCGCCGACGGCGCAACCGTGGACCAAGAGGTGACCGGCCTGTACCCGGCAACGGAAGACATCTTGGCTGCGGTCTCGCTTCTCCTGAACAACGGAGGGCTGTCGCAACTGTCCACGATCACGACCGAGCTCAACACCACTCTCGCCGATCGGGTGCCGCAGGCACGGGACGCTGTCACCCGCCTCAACGACCTGACGACCACCCTCGACAACCGCCGAGGCGAGATCGTGGCGACGCTGGAATCACTGAACTCGCTGGCCGGCCAAGTAGCCGAACAGAGGGACACCGTCACCGCAGCCATCGGCTCGATATCTCCGGGACTGCAAGCGCTTGAGAACCAGAGGACCGACCTCGTCTCAGCGGCCACCGCGCTGGGACAGTTCAGCTCGGTGACCAACCAACTCATCAACACCAGCCAAGAAGCGCTCCTCGCCAATCTCGGAGCGCTCGAGCCACTCCTGGCCGATTTGCAGGCGTCGGGGAACGCTCTTCCTCGCTCTCTCGACCTTCTGCTGACCGTTCCGTTCCCGGTTTCCACCACGCAGAACGCTCTGAAGGGTGACTACGCCAACTTGTTCATCACGTTGGATGCCTCGATCCCGGCGCTCGCCTCGGCCTTCTTCGGCCCGACGCTGAATCCGCCTTCGGACATCAACCCCGCGTCCGCCTCACCCGATGCCGAGGTTGCCCAGGCCCTCGATGGCCTGCTGCAACGGCTCACCACCCCCGGTGCGCCAGCACCGCCGCAGAGCGCCGCCCCGGAACCCAGCCCGAGCACGACCTCGCCACCGACCCAGGCCCCGTGCAACCTGCTCTCCCAACTGTTGGGGATGTGCTGATGTTGACCCGACGCATCAAGGCCCAGCTGATCATCTTTGCGCTCCTCGGTGGTTCTGCCCTGGTCTTCGTTACCCTCGTCTACGGTGACACCCCTCGCTCGACCGGCGTCACCCACACCTCGATCGATATCGAATTCGACGACGTCAGCGGGCTGTACCCCCGCGCCCTCGTCTCCTACCGAGGTGTCAAGGTCGGACAGGTCGACTCCCTCGACTTTCGCGATGACGGCGTGCTCGTCAAGGTGTACCTCGAGAAGGGCATCAGGGTCCCTGAGGCCACGAGGGCCCAGATCAAGAGCACCTCGGCGATCGGCGAACAGTTCATCGACCTCCTACCCGAGAACGATGACGGCCCTTACCTCGCAGGTGGAGACACGATCCCGGCGTCGCAGACCGATGGTCTCCTGCAGATCACCCCGGTGCTGGAGAGCGCCGATGCACTGGTCGAGTCCGTCCCGCTGGAGGAGACTGCCAACCTCCTCGATCAACTGGAGGTCGCGATCGGTGGTTCAGGTGAGGACTTCTCGCAGATCATCGAAGACTCACGAGAGGTCCTGGATGCGGCACAGGCGCGAGTCCTGCAGACCACGGGGTTGATCAGGAACCTCGATCCGGTCATCCAGTCGCAGCTCGCACTGGCGGAGTCGACCGCTTCAGCGCTGAAGTCGGTCGCAGGGGTCACGACCCAGCTCGCAGCCAGCGACCCGGATCTCGAGGCTCTGCTCGACCGCGCACCTCTCGCCCTGCGAGAGACCGGGGCATTGGTCGACGCACTGGAGACGTCGGTCCCGGCAACGCTTGAAGGCACGCAGTCCATCTCTGAGGTCGTGAACGTCTACGAGGACTACTTGCGGCAGACGATCATCGTGTACCCGGCGCTTCAGGCTCGGCTGCAGGCGGTCCTCCTGCCTCATGCCAACGCCGGAGAGGCGAAACTCGATCTCAAGACGAACCTGGGTGACCCGCCGCCCTGCCTTGAGGGATACGTCCCGGTGTCCGAGCGTCGCGACCCGTCCGACCTGACTGACGTCGAGGCGGCAGCCCTTCACTGCCAGGCCCCGGCCGACAGTGAATCCGCGGTCCGTGGGGCCCGCAACACGCCATGCCCCAACGACCCGGGACGTCGATCGGCGACCCCGTTCGGGTGTGGCCTGGTCTTCGACGGATCCCTCCCCGCGACTGCAGCCGCAGTGCCGATCCCTGCGGGGCAGGAGTCGCCGGGGATGTTGGAGCTCCTCGGTGGCACGGCGACCCAGGGTGGCCCAACGTCGTGGACGGCACTCCTGACCGGGCTGGCCACGCCGTGAGATTGCAGGTTCGAGCGGCCATCGAGCGGTGGTCGACAGTTGCCGTCGCTCTCTTGGTCGTGGGTGCCGCAGTCCTGGGATGGTCCCAGTGGAGAGATCTTCGTGAGATCGGTGCGGCACGTGACGTCGACGCTGCCGCCGTCGAAGCAGCTTCAACTACGGTCACGGCGCTGATCGGTGTCGACGCGAATACTGCGGACGACGATCTGGCCGATGTCCTGGACCGGAGCACCGACGAGTTCAAGGAGCAGTTCGCTGCACAAGCAGAGACCTTCCGCGACACGCTCACCTCAGCCCAGGTCGAGGCATCCGGCGAGGTGGTCGCGGCGGGACTCGTCCGGCGCGACGACGACAGCGCGACGGTCGTGGTAGCAGCAACCGGTACCGTCACCCAGGGTCAGCCGGGTGCCTCGTCCCCGCGCCACTACCGTATGACAGTCGATCTTCGCCAGACCGACGGTCGCTGGTTGGTCGCCGGGATGGAGTTCGTGTGACCCGCTCGAAGAGGTCGGCGGCCGCAGCAGCCAACGGGGTCAAGCGACTCGTCGGGGAGATGGGTCATGGCGCCGGACGGGTGGTGCTGATCAGTCTGTTGGTGGCCGCTGTCGTCTCGAACGTCGGGCTGCGGCTTGCTGTCACCCAGGCGGAGGAAGAACGTGACACAGGCAGGGCAGCACTGGAGTCCGCCACCACCAGGATCCCGGCCATGTTGTCGTACGACTTCGGGTCGTTCGACTCCTACGTCGAGCTTGCCGTCGGCAACACCACGGGAGACTTCGGCGAGGAGATGAGACTGACACTCCGCGAGCAGATCCAGCCGGATGCCGAAGCCCGCCAGATTGTCAACGAGGTGCAGGTGACCTCAGCCGGCGTCCAGAGCGCCGGCAAAGGATCGGTCACCGTGCTCATGCTGCTGACGCAGGTCACTCAATCCGGCTCCGAGCCTCCGGTGACCGGTGGCTTTCGAGTGCTGGCCACGATGAGCGAGACCGACGAGGGCTGGTTCGTGTCTGATCTTGAACCGGTCTGATCCACGTCGAACGGCCGTTTCCCACAACCACGCTGAGCGTGTAGCAATCGCAACCTAAGGAGGAGCCACGGTGGGTGTAGAAGTCAAGGTCGAGGGACTGACGAAGAAGTTCGGATCGCAAGTGATCTGGAGCGACGTGTCCTTGACACTCCCGGCCGGTGAAATCTCGGTGATGCTCGGCCCGTCGGGCACCGGCAAGTCGGTGTTCCTGAAGACGGTGATCGGTCTGCTCAAGCCCAACGCGGGTCATGTGTGGATCGAGGGCACTGACATCGCGAACTGCTCGGAGAAGGACCTCTACGAGATCCGCAAGCTGTTCGGGGTGCTGTTCCAGGACGGGGCGATGTTCGGCTCGATGGACCTCTATGACAACGTCGCGTTCCCGCTTCGTGAGCACACCAAGAAGTCCGAGTCGGAGATCCGTCAGGTCGTGATGGACAAGATGGAGCTGGTGGGTCTGACGGGTTCGGAGAACAAGCTCCCCGGTGAGATCTCCGGCGGCATGCGCAAGCGCGCCGGCCTGGCCCGCGCGTTGGTGCTCGATCCGGAGATCCTGCTGATCGACGAGCCCGACTCAGGCCTGGACCCGGTCCGCACGGCCTACATCAACCAGCTCTTCATCGACCTGAACGCGCAGATCGACGCGACGTTCCTGATCGTGACCCACGACATCAACACCGCCCGCACGGTGCCCGACAATATCGGCCTGCTCTACCACAAGCACCTGGCGATGTTCGGTCCCCGCGAGATGCTCCTGAGCAGCACCGAGCCGGTCGTGGCGCAGTTCCTCAACGCCCAGCGCGTCGGCCCGATCGGCATGTCGGAGGAGAAGGACGCCGACGAGCTCGCCTCGGAGTCCGGCATCGAGATGCCGCCGTTGCCGCCGATCCCGGCCCAGCTCGACCCGTCCGACGGTCGTCCCCGCCGGGGTCAGCGTGAGCCCGGCAAGTGGTGCCGCGACAACAACGTCACCCCGCCCCGCGGATCCTTCGACGCACACGCTTCCTTCGCTGGCGCGTCGGTCTGACGATCTCCGTCCTTTCCAAACAGGCAGGGCCGGCGCCCCATGCGTAGAGCGCCGGCCGTGCCTCTTGACGTTGCCTAGGAGTTGGCCGACGGCATTGCCGTGTGTCGACCGACTGCAGTTCTGCGTATGGGGCGATTCTCGCCTCGCACCGTGTCGTAGATGCGGCCGCAGATCTCTCCTATAAGAGGCGGCAGGATCGGCAGTGTGAAGAAGACGAGGACGAACGGGCACTGCCCCGAGCGTTGTGGAGCAAGCGGACCGGCCGGCTGGTTTCGCCGAGGATTCTCGGTGTTTGCCCGACAGGCTCAGAACACAAACCGAGCCGCAAGCATTGAGCCTCCCACGACAAGTCGGACCACGCCAAAGTGTCGGGCCTGGTGGACCCTGAGGCCGCCAGCATCGGACCGAACAACCTTGCGGACCTCCAAGCGGGCAATGTCCCCCAAACTACCAAAGCCCCCGCTTCCACTGTCATTCCAGTGAAAACGGGAGCTTCGGATCGGCGGTGGCGGTGGGATTTGAACCCACGCTGGCGCCGCCCTCAGGGCCGGGTGGCGGAGGGATTCAGACTCACGGAGAGCAGACCAATCGAGAAGCCAGCCGGTAGGTCAGGTCAACCCTGGCATCGAACACCAGTGGCGTCCCCCTCTACTGATTCAGGTGGGTGGAGAGCCAATCCAGGATCGGCCGGGGCCGTCGCTGAAACTCCAGGTAGCCGTCCCAACGCCGGGTCGTTCCCTCGACCCAGGAGAGTTCCTTGGAGTCCACGTCAATCAGCTCATACATCCGTTCAAGATCGTGCGGCCGGGTCAACGCGTCATCGCGGACGCCATATATATAGGTCGGGACGGTCACGTGCCGGGCCCATTCTGCGTCGGGACGGCTACCGAAAGGCACGGAGGTCCCGATCGTGACGAGTTGGTCGAGGTCGTCCAACCGGTCCGCGCCGACGCCGACGATGTCAAGCAGTCGACTCATAATCACTTTGTCCGACACCGGCTGGCAAGCGACCAGGCAGGTGATCTGCTCAAACGCCGAGGGGGCGATCTTCATTGCTGCGAAGGTCGAGTTGGCACCGAGACAACGGCTGAACAGGGCGATCTTCATCGACTTCATCGCCTGGTGCTGGCGGGCGAAGCCTAGCGAACCGAGAACGTCCCGCGCCTCGTACAGTCCACTGGTCACCGCTCCTCCGTTGGCTGCTCCGCTCAGGCCAAAATTGCGCAGGTCGTAAGTCAGGACGTTGTAGCCAGCCCGATGGAGGATGTCGTAGTCGGGCACGAAGTTGACGTCCATCGTGTTGCCGCTCGATCCCCAGATCGTCTTCCACGGTTCGAGGTGGGTGGGCAGGCCTGCCCGGCTGAAGCCCATGGGGTGGTTGAGGATCACCAGCTTGTCGCTGTTGGCCGGGATGAACCAGCCTTCCAAGGGCACTCCGTCCGCCGAGGGAAAGGTGACGTCTTGGAAGTCCAGTCCCGCGTCGCTCGGGGACCACAGAACTGGTGAGCGAACCGGGTTGACGAAGGCGTGAGAGATACCGGTGAGGATCGCGTCGGATTCTGCTGACGACAGCGCGGGGCGGGTCGGATTCGTCAGATCGGTCGTGCTGTCGACGGTCATGGCTCAACCTCCTGGGTGGTGATGATGGGAAGAGACTGCACGGACATGGGGTGAGGAGGCCGGTGCTTCGCTGACGAACTCGCCGGCGGGGTCGCGCCGGCTGCCCGATCGAGGCGCAAGAGCCTGCGGGCATTACTCGTCAGGGCGGGATCCAGATGGTTCGGTGGACGTTCTGAGTCCCATCCTCCGAAGTTCGACCCGAACACCAAGTGATCGGTGGGCAACGTTCTGCGGACGAGTGCGTCAGCTTCGTCGGAGTGCACATGGACGTCGAACCAAAGTCGCTGAAGGTGTTCGTTCAGGCGAGCCTCGGTGACCGGGGATCGGGCCGTGCGGGCGAAGGCGCTGAGTCGTCCCCAGAGCATGGCAAGACCGCCGCCCGCATGTGACAAGCAGACGTCGAGCCGCGGGAAGCGGTCAAGGACGGATCCAAGAAGAAAACTGCTCGCAGCGATGGTGTCTTCCAGCGGGTACCCGATGACGGCTTGGCCCGTCCATCTGTCCAGTCGGGGGTCACCCGGTGGTCCATCAATTCCCGGCATGGCGGAGTGCACGAACAAGGGCACGTCCAGGTCCTGGCACGCCTGGTAAACGGGGTCGAGCGCTTCATTGTCCAGGTGAGGCCGGGCATCAGAACCCATGTAGCCGCCCACCATCCCGAGATCCTTCACGCATCGGTGCAACTCTTCGGCTGCCGCCTCGGGACGTTGGGTCGGCAGCTGGGCGAGACCGAGGCCCCGGCCGTCCGTCCTTGAGCACCACGAGGAGAGCAAGTTGTTCGCGAGGCCGGCGAAGCGTTCTGCGACCTCCGGCGGAGCGTGGTGGAAGAGCCACAACGGCGAGATCGACACCACCTGCATCTCGATTCCCGCATCGTCGAGCGCGTCGAGGCGACTCGCTGGAGAAGCAGCGAGGAGCGACGGGTCGCTGACCGGCCACTCCATGCCTCCGGTCACCAAGCGATGTCCGGATGGGCCGGTCTGGATGGCGGGACCGTACGTCCCTGCTTCGCCCATCAGCTCGTCGAAGAAAAGGTGAGCGTGGACGTCGATCATGACCATGTCTCCACCGCGCGCAACGAGGACTGCGGCCCAAGGTCGCGCCAGTGGTGGCCCCACACCTCGTTCGGGGCTCCAGCGGTCTTGTCGATGAGGCGCATCGTCCAGGTCGCATCGTCGATGTCGATCGAGTCGCAGCCGA
The DNA here is from genome assembly GCF_000160775.2 of Aeromicrobium marinum DSM 15272. Taxonomy (NCBI): domain Bacteria; kingdom Bacillati; phylum Actinomycetota; class Actinomycetes; order Propionibacteriales; family Nocardioidaceae; genus Aeromicrobium; species Aeromicrobium marinum. The sequence continues at coordinate 2,523,593 of NZ_CM001024.1, forward strand.
GCTCGATGTCGAATCCACTTGGGGTTCGGGTGTAGAACGACATCTGCTCGTCACCCACGTGCCGGCCCAGGGTCGCGCTGACCTCCCAAGGTCCGGTCTGCACCGTGTCGTAGGCACGCCCGACCTCGTCAACGCTTTCGGATTCGACCATCAGGTGCTGAAGGCCGAGCAGCCGTCCCGGCATCTCCCACAGGGCGATGCTGTGATGGCGGGTGTTGCACCGCAGGAAGCGCATGGTGCCCAAGGCGGGACCGTGGTGAACCACGTCGGTGGTGACCAGGCCGAGCACTTCCTCGTAGAAGGCGGTGCCGACCTCCAGGTCAGGAACAACGAGCACCGCGTGCCCGAGGCCCTGCGGCCCGGTGCGGAACTTGGTGGTCGAACGCTCACCCCGGAAAGACCGATCGAATTCGACGGCGCCGGCGTAGACCTCATGCCGGATGCCGAACGGGTCATGGAAGGAGACGAGTTCACTGACCATCCGTTGGTTCGCCACTTCCGCCGACTCGACAACGACCTCGACTCCTCGAGACCGCAGGGTTGCGGTAATCCGGTCAAGATCGCCGCTGTCGCGTGACTCCCACCCGATGTAGGCGACTTCGTCCGTGTCACCGGGGTGGACGGCGAGACGGAACGCGCGGTCGTCCCACCGCATCCGGTGTGCGCCGGTCTCATCGCTGACGACTTCCATGCCGAACACCCGGCGGGCGAAGTCGGGCCATTCCTCGGCCCGGGGGGTGGTGACGCCCAGATATCCCAGACTGTGCATCAGTCGGTGGTTCATCACGCAACCCCCTGCCGCGAAGGGTGAGCAGTGTCCTCGAGTGACGCCAACGTGAGGTCGATCCAGTCGCAGATGTAGTCGCGGACCACCAGCATGTTGTCGACGCTGCAGTGTTCGACACCGCCCTCTCGGTCACCAAAGATCTTCAGCGCGGGGGCCGGACTGGAGGTCAGGTCGGCATACAGCTGATGGGCGTACCCGACGTCGATCTGCCGGTCGTGCTCTCCGTGCACGACGAGGTACGGCACGGAGATCTTGTCGGCGACCCCTCGCAGGTTGATGCTCTCGGAGAGCTCAATGAAGTCGTCGAGGTTGTCGCAGCCCCACACCCACTGGACGTGGTCCCAGTAATGCGGGACGGGTCGGTCACCTTGATTCGCGAGGCGCTGCTGTTGCACTTGGCCCCAGTCGTAGTTCGATCCCCAGGCGACTCCAAAGCTCAGCCGGGGCTCGAAGGCCGTGGCGCGCGGTCCGTAGTAGCCGCCGAGTGACCAGGCGACGAGTCCGATGAGTTGGGGGTCGATGTCTGGTTGATCCTCGAGGAAGTCAACGCAGGCTGTGGCCCAGGATTCGGTGGCGACCGAGGCGGTCAGGTTTCGCAGGCGTAGCGCCTCGCCCGATCCCGGGGTGTCGACGATCAGGGACCCGATGCCGCGGGCCAAGAGTTCCTGGGCAACGCCGGTGCCGAAGATCTGCTCCTTCGTGCTGTCGAGCCCGTTCCAGAAGATGACGCAAGGGGTGCGGCGGGCGGTTGCTGGTGGGCGGATGAGGATGCCCGGCAGCGACTCGGCCCCGAAGGGCACCTCGACCTTTTGCGCCGGGGAACGAGTGAGCTCAAGGTGCCGATCGAAACTTGCCAAAGACGCGGCGTAAGCCGCGCGGCGGGGCGCGAAGGTTCGGGCCTGCATACGTTCAGCCGTTTGGTAGTAAGCAGTGGCACGGGCCAGCTTGGCGCCGGCCGATCTCGGCCGACCTGCGGCCTCGTCCTCGTTGGCCAGTTCGACCAGGGTCTCGGCCAGCTCGCACCATGACTCGAAAAACATCTGGGTCTGGGCGTCTTCATCTGCGTCATTGCCCTCGTTCAGCAGCGGACGGCAGGCTTTGTCGATCTCGCCGATGTGGCCGCCGACGGAGAGAGCCAAGTTCACTGAGAGGTTCCAGACATACTTGTGGGGAAAAGGTTCGAACACGTCAGCCTCCGGGCTACTTGAGGGCAAGGGCGCTGACCGGTGCACCCGAGGCGCCGGTCAGCGGGAGCGGGGAAGCGACGAGCATGACCTCGACGATCCCGTCGTCCGCACAGTCATCTGCGAGTGCATCGAGGTCGAACATCTCGCCGAAGGCGAGTCCGCCGTGGACCAGGGCCACGATGTGCAGTGGCTGGAAGTATCCGATTTCGTTCGGTCGAACCTCCACCCCCCACGTGTCCGTGGCGATCGCAGCCACTTCGCGATCGTGCAGCCACGGGGCCATGTGCAGCGACAGGCCGGGGGCGTCGCCACCGGCGTAGTCGCCCCACCTGCCGCGACGCTCGTTCATGAAGCCGGTGCGAATGAGGATCGCAGATCCGGGCTGAAGGTCGACGTCATGGGCCTGGAGGTAGTCGTCGATCTCGTCCGGCCCGATGGCCTCACCGGGAGCCAGCGAGACCACACCTCGATGACGTGCGATGTCGATCAGAACCGCAGGCATGACCATCCGGCCCGTCCAGTGCTCGATGCCGTTGTGTGCCGCACCACGGCTGGTCACATCGCCGGCGGAGCGGCCGTTGTACATGCGCCCCTCCCAGAAGATGTGGGACAAGGAGTCCCATTGAGTGCCGCACTGGGTTGGCATGACCAGGACGTCGTCGGAGAATCCGAACCCTTGGGCTGGTCCGAAGCCACCCGGGAGCGGGTCCTGGGCTCCGGAGACGTGGTCGCTGCCGCTCGCTGTCACAAGCAGTTGGGGGTTGGAGCGGAAGCCGCCCGGCTGCGGCCCGGTCTGGTCGTAGGGAAGGCTGAGCGAGAAGCTCTTGCCTTGCGTGACGAGGGCCGCGGCTCGGGTGATCTGTTCGGCCCCCACGAGGTTGAGCGTGCCGATCTCGTCGTCGTCGCCCCAGCGGCCCCAGTTCGAGCAGGTCGCGATGTAGTGCTCGAGCAGTTGTCGATCGGTGGTTTGCTCGCGGGTAGGTGCGGTGGATGTCATCGGATCCTCCCGATCTCAGTAGGGCTCGGCCAGTCGGCCAAATGCTTCGGCGGTGACTCGTTCATGCTCGGCACCGGGAGTGTTCGGATGTGTCTGCCAGTGGCTGAGCTGACAGGCCGTGTCGACCACGAAGCGGCACCTGTCGTAGCGACGTGCGCTGTAGGCGGCGAGCGCGTCCTCGACCGAGTGAGACCTTCCCAGTTCTTCACCGAGGACCACCGCGTCCTCCAGGCACATCGCAGCGCCGGCAGCCAGTTGCGGCGTCGGGCAGTGGGCCGCGTCACCGAGCAGGACAGCGCCGCCGCGGTGCCACGGCTCCGGGACCAGAACGGTCTCGAAGGAGGCGAAATTCACGAGGGACGGATCCCCGATGTCGGGTCGCACGTCGGCGACTAGTCCGCCGAAGGGCGCCGTCTTCTCCAGGAGCAGATCGACGATCTGTTCTTGGGTGGGCCGGTAGTCGGAGGGCACGGGGATCGAGCAGTAGAGGTACATGGACGTGTCGGAGGTCGGGGTGAACCCGAGGAAGACATCACCTGCCGGGTGGTACTGGACCTCACCACTCACGCCGGGCGGGCGCGGAAGAACGGCTCGAATGCATCCCTGTCCGCGAAAGGTGGTCGGCAGGTCACCGAACACGAGTGTGCGAACGGTGGACCTGACTCCGTCAGCACCGACCACCAAGTCGAATTCACCTCTGGATCCGTCGGCGAAGTCGACGGAAACGGCCGCGTCGACCTGATGGAGCGAAACGGGTTCGGCAGAGGTCCGGATCGGGACGCCGAGCCCCAGCGCATGGTCGAGCAGGACCGAGTGCAGCGCCGGCCGCATCATGCCGAGCATGCCGGGCTGGTCCGTGCCGACAGGTGAGGGAATTTCGAAGCTACTCGCCACCGACCCGTCGAGTGCGAAGGTGTCGAAGTTGGAGAACCCGTATCCGCGCCGAAGGCACTCGTCGTGGAGGCCTAGTGCGGCGAGCGCACGCAGCGATGGCCCGATGAGGGTGATGCCGCTGCCGAGTGCTTCGACAGTTTCACGTCGCTCGACCAGGGTCACATCGAGACCCTGCTGCGCCAGCGAGATCGACGTTGCGAGTCCGCCGATCCCGGCTCCCACTATCAGTGCCCGCACGTCCGAGCCCTCCCATGAATGGACGTGGACTGCCTCCCCTAGGAGGCTTCGGTGTGGTCCGCGTCACGCAATGAGGTTGACTCTAGGTGCATCTCTCATCCTTCGGAAGTGATGCTTTTCGATCGCTGACATCACTCAGACTGATGTATTGATTCCATTCGCGCAGCCGCCTCCACCATCCGGCGACGCAGCCACCGATGGGCCGGGTCCGCGTCGGCGCGGGCCGACCAGAACGCGGCCTCTCGTAGCGGGGACAGTTCGACGGGTGGCTCCATCAGACGAAGGCTGATCCGTGATTCGAAATATCGTGCGAGGCGCTCGGGGAGGAGCGCCATCATCGTTGTCCCGGGCAGGAGAAGCGGTTGCACAACGAAACTCTGCGCCTCGATGGCCAGCGGCCGCTCGTAGCCGACCTGCTGCAACCGCATGTCACTGATCGTCGCCGTCGACGAACTGCTGAACGACACTGACGGCAAGGTGCGGAACTGGTGCTCGGTCATGACGTCTCCCACATCTGGATGGTCCCGGGCGACCGCACACACCAGACGGTCGGTGAACAGCATTCGCGAGCGCACAAGTGGCTCGTCCTCCACCAACTCGTCGGGATAGATCAGCAGGTCGAGCTGCGACCGCACGACTGATGGAGCTGCGTCGCGGGTGACCGGAAAAATTTCGAACCGTACGTGGGGCGCTTCGCGCCGGAGGTCGGACAGCAGCGGCCCCAGGAACATCAAGAGCACGTAGTCACTGGCCATTACCGTGAAGGTTCGACTGCTCGTCGTCGGGTCGAACTCTCGACCGGCGCGGATCGTGGACTCCAGGCCGTCGAGTGCCTCTCTGATCGGGGCGACAAGTTCCAGTGCGCGGTTGGTCGGAGCCAGGGATCGCCCTTGCCGCACGAGTAGCGGGTCGTCGAAGAACTTGCGTAGGCGTGCCAACGAAGCACTCATCGCCGGTTGGCCGATGGACATGCGCTCAGCAGCGCGGGTGACGCTGCTCTCGGCCATGAGTGCGTCGAAGGCCAGCAGCAGGTTGAGATCCAGCCTGTAGAGCTCGTCGCGGTTCACTTGGTCACCCACTTCCATCGATCGAATCAATACTTCTCATGCCAAAGTATCGCTGTCGCGTGGGCGACTCGGTACCTAGTGTGGCCCCGTGTCCTCACCACGATCCACCCGCGAGGCGGTACCCCGACCACAACTGCTGGACTTCTCCGATGGTGTCGGCCGAAAACTCGGCACCGAGATGCACGACTACCGACGCCTGTGGAGCTGGTCGATCGACGAACCGGACGCGTTCTGGTCCGCGGTGTGGGACTACGTCGGCATGCCCCACCGCGACGCCTCCGATCCCGTGCTGACCGACTCGGCCATGCCGGGAGCTGAGTGGTTCCCTGGTGTGCAGCTCAACTACGCCGAAGAGATGTTCCGCCACCGCAGCCCGGATGACACTGCCGTCACCGGTGTGGACGAGTTCGGCATCGTCAGGACGCTGTCATGGTCTGAACTCCAGCAGCAAGTGGCGTCCGGCGCCGCCTGGCTCCGCGCACACGGAGTTGGCACCGGTGATGCGGTCGCCGGTTACCTCCCCAACTCAACCGAGGCAGTCGTTGCGTTTCTCTCGGCTGCGAGCGTCGGCGCCACCTGGGGCCTGTGCGGACTCGACTACGCCGGGGAGGCCGCTTTGGCCCGGCTTGGCCAGCTGCGCCCGAAGGTCCTGATCGCAGCCAAGCAGACCCACGTCGGCGGCCGGCTCGTCGACCGCCGCGATGACGTCGCTGTGCTTCGGGAGGGGCTTGCCGAGGTGGTGGCGACCGCCATCGTCGGAGTCACCGAGTGGGACAAGGACGCTGCCAGCTTCGACACTGTCGTCTCGAATGCTGCATCGGCCTGGTCGCCCGCCCGGGTGCCGTTCGACCACCCGCTGTGGGTGCTTTTCACATCAGGGACCACTGGCAAACCCAAGGGCCTGGTCCACGGTCACGGCGGGATTCTGCTGGAGCAGCGGAAGATCGGGACCCTGCACCTCGACCTGGGCTCTGACGACCGAGTTCTCTGGTACACCTCACCCAGTTGGATGATGTGGAACTTTCTCATCGGTGCGCTGCAGTGCGGCGCGGAGATCGTCTGCTACGAAGGCAGTGCAGGCCACCCGGGCATCGGCAGACTTTGGGACCTCGCCCGAGAGCTCGACGTCACTGTCCTCGGCACCAGTCCCGGGTACCTGGCAGCATGCCGAGCTGGCGGCATCGAGCTGCCGGCCCCGGGCAGCACCGGCCTGCGCCTTCTCGGAGTCACCGGATCCACCTTCACCCCTGACCTTCATTCGTGGGTCGCCGATGCCATCGGCGACGAGGTACCGATCGCATCTACCAGCGGAGGGACCGATGTGTGCACCGCGTTCGTGGGTCACAGCCCGACTGTTGCGTCTGTGCCCGGAGAGCTCTCCGCGCCGTGCTTGGGCGTCAACCTGCGCTGCTTCGACGATGCAGGCGCCTCGGTCGTCGGCCGAGCCGGCGAGCTGGTCATCACGGCACCCATGCCTTCCATGCCGCTTCGAATTCTCGGCGATCCGGACGGCTCGAGGTACCGCGCTGCCTACTTCGACCGGTACCCCGGGACGTGGTGTCATGGCGACTCGATCACCGTGACCGGCCGAGGCTCGGTCATCATCCACGGCCGCTCCGACGCCACCCTCAACCGCCACGGGGTCCGCATGGGATCGGGCGACATCACGGCGCCGGTCGAACAACTCCCAGAGGTGGCCGAAGCGCTCGTGATCGGGATGGAACGACCGAACGGCGGATACAGCATGCCTCTGTTCGTCCATCTCGTCGATGGTCACGACCTCGATGAGAACTTGATCGAACGTCTGCGGTTCGCTATCCGTTCTTCGACCTCACCGCGCCACGTGCCGGACGAGTTCATCGCTGTCCCGGGCATACCCCACACCAAGACCGGCAAGAAGCTTGAGGTGCCGATCCGCCGGATATTTCTGGGTGAGGATCCCGACGATTGCCTCGACCGGCGAGCAGTAGACGATCCCGCCCTGATCGATTGGTTCGCCGCGCTGGCCCGCTCGTGGCAGCCCCGCTAACCGGAACCTTCGCCGGTCGGCTCTGTCGAGGCGCCGTCGATCCGCGACTTTCGCCGCACGATGCCCCGGACCTGGTGTGGTCCGGGGCTTCATGCATGGATCACACGTCAGGTCTGTCGGCGTCGAGCCAGGAGGGTCGACCACAGGACGGCGAGAACCAGAGCGGCTCCGTTGAAGAAGCTGGGGACCCAGGCTGCCGCCCCGGCAAGAGTGAGCCCGCTGACTGCGGCTGCCACGAAGATCACTCCGATGAGGGTGCCGAGGACGTTGTAGCGGCCGGGGTCCAGCACCGTCGCACCGAGGAACGCTGCGGCGAGCGCCGGGAACAGCAGATCCTGGCCGGCGCCGACCGGCACTCCCCCGTTCCGGGCGACCAACAGGACTCCGGCAACACCGGCCAAGAGACTTGACGCGACGAGGGACAGGAAGACCAAGCGGTCCACTCGGACTCCCACCAAGGCAGCTGCGTCCGGGTTGGAACCAATTGCTCTGAGACGCCGGCCGGCCGGAGTGCTCGTGGTCACGAACCAAGCAGCGACGACCACGGCGACAAGCAGGATGAACGGCGCTGGGATCACCCACAGCGTGCTCGACCCGAAGTCGGTCATCACCGGACTGATGCCGCCGACAAGGTCCCGACCACCGGTGTACCACTGGGTCAGACCCGACAGGAAGATCGATGCACCCAAGGTGACGATGAAGGGGTTCACGTGGAGCACGGCGACGACCGTCGCGTTGGCGATCGCCACGATGAGAGCAACCGTCATCGCAGCGGCAATTGCGGTCGCCATCGGCCAGTCATGTTGTGACATAAAGGTGGCCACCACGGCTGCGCACAATCCACTGGTCGCGCCGACGGTGAAGTCGATGTTCCCAGCGATGAGCGGGATGACCGCCGCGATAGCAACGATCCCGACGACTGACACGTTGCCCATCACCGCCTGAGCGTTGCCGAGTGAGCGGAAGGTCTCGCCCGTCGAGGGAAGTACCGAGAAGAACACCACAAGCGCCACAAGCAGCCCGATCAAGCCATACTTCGCACCCAGGCCCGACAGGGTCGAAACCAACTGTCTGCGGGGTCGGGTCAAAGCATCGTGCTCGGACGTTGCTGAGTCGTGTGTCATGGTCATGAAACGTTCACCGCCTGGTAGGTAAGCGCGACGATGCTGGTGGCATCGATGTCGCGGGTCGAGACGTCTGCGACGACTTGCCCGGCAACCAGCACCAGCACGCGATCACACACGTGAGCCAGCTCCTCGTGGTCCGTGGAGGCCAGCACAATTCCGGCGCCTTGCTGGGCAGCCGCGTCGAGCAGTCCATAGATGTCTGCACGCGCGACGACATCGACGCCTTGGGTGGGTTCATCCAGCAGGAGCACATCAGGTAGCCGTTGCAACCAACGCGCCAGAACCACCTTCTGCTGGTTGCCTCCCGACAGAGAGCCCACGCTCTGCGCTGACCCGGTGGCCTTGACCTTGAAGTCGGCTACGAGGTTGTCCGCTGCATCGAGCTCGGACCGCTTGCTGAGCCATCCACCTCTGCTGTGTCGTTCGAGGGCAGCGATTGACAAGTTCTCGCTGATCGGCAGGTCCGCCATCAGCGCGTCCCGGGCGCGGTCCTCGGGTACATATCCGACGCCGTTGGCCATCCGCTGCACGGTCGAAAGCCCGGCCATCGACGTCCCGCAGACCGAGACGGATCCGCCTTGGGGTTCCGGTCCCGCACCGAAGATCGATCGCAGGAGTGTCGACTTTCCTGCGCCGAGAAGTCCGGCCACTCCCACGATCTCGCCTCTCCGCACGGTCACGGATACGTCGCTGAGCCTGCCCGCAGTCAGGCCGGTCACTGACAGGACCACGTCGCGGGCCGAGGCGTCGGCCGGTCGCTCGGGGTAGAGCCGATCAACGGGCCGGCCGGCGATCAGTTCGACCAGCCCCTGTTCATCGGTCGACGCGACCGGCAGTCCGGCCACCTTCTGGCCGTCGCGCAGGACGGTGACGTCGTCGGCGATGGCGCGGATCTCGTTCAAGCGATGGGAGACGTAGATGATGGTGTCGCCCTGAGCAACTCGGCGCCTGAGGTAGTCCAGGAGGATGTCGACCTCGTGGTCGGGGAGGCTCGCGGTAGGTTCGTCGAGAACGAGCAGTGAACCACCCGCGGGCGCACCAGCGAGTGCGCGCGCCACCGCAACCATGGTGCGTTGCGCCGGGGAAAGTTGTCCCACGAGTTCTGTCGGACCCGCGACCACCTCGAATTGATCGAGTAGCGCAGCGGCCCGACTGTTGAGTCGTCGCCAGTCAACACGGCCCGCCCTACCCGTCGGGTACCCCTCCACGAGCGCGATGTTCTCGGCGACGGTGAGGTCGTCGATCAAGCCGACGTCCTGATGCACAAACCGAAAGCCGAGTCTTGCTGACAGGTGGGGGGTCAGCTGTGAGACCTGATGAGTCTCACCATCCACCGTGATCTCGCCGCTGTCCCCCGGAACGACCCCGGCGAGAATCTTGATGAGTGTGGACTTGCCTGAGCCATTGCCACCGAGGAGGGCGTGGATGGTGCCCCGTCGGATGGAGAGGTCGACTCGGTCCAGGACGGTGGTGCCGCCGTACGTCTTGCTCACCCCGTCAAGACGTACGGCGGAACCACTTGCAGGGTGGCCGATGGTCACTCGGCCGCCGCCCACGCAGCCAAGTAGGCCTCCTTGAAGTCGACCGGCGGCTCGTACGGACCACTTTCGGGCAGCCCTCGCTGGGTGTCGACCAGTTGGAAGCCGAGGCCAGCCGGTGCAGCGTCCTCGTCGTTCAGTACGCGAATGATGGTGTCGATACCGGCGTAGCCGAACCACGTCATGGACTGAGCGAGCACCGCGCTGACACCGAGCCCGTCGCGCATGAGGTCGAGCACCGGCGGTGCGCCTTCGCCACCGATGAGGGACAGCTCATTTCGTCGCGGGGATCCCGCTACTGCCTGGCTCGATCCGAGCAGGACGAGCGCGTCGTTCGTGACAGTGACGAACGATGCCTCCGGGTTTTGGAGGATGGCCGATTCCAGGGTCTGCCGCAGTGTGCCGATGCTTTGGTTGGTCACGGGTGCCGAATGAATCGTGCACGAGGCGCAGTCGCTCATTCCTTCGGTGAAGCCCTTGTGTGCGTACACGCCGGCCAGAACCCCTTGGAAGTCGACCTCGATGACCTCGGCCTCGTCGCCGCCAACGGCGCGAACCCAGTCAGCGCGGGCTTCTCCGAGCGCGATCGTGTACTCGGCGGTGGTCGGATAGTCGTCCGACGGGATGACCGAGGCCGTGAAGAGCGACTCCTCTCCGATCTCGGGATCATCACAGTCGTACCCGAGGCTGGAGACTGTGGGGATCCCTGCTGACGCGGCCTCCTGGAGGGGCTGCGCGATGGCGCCGCAATCGATGGCGATGAGCAGGAGGGCATCGGCGTTCGCTGCGATCGCCTGCCGGATGCAGTTGGCCCAAGCACCACCGGCGTTGAGCTCGCCGTCACACAGACGTGCCTCCCACCCAATTTCCTCGGCGGCCTCGGTCGCTCCCGCCGCTGCTGTCGAGCAGGCAGTGGCCACCTCGCCACAGTTGACGATCCACAACGACTGGTCCTCAGGCACGGGCGGCGCTTCCTCAGGCGGCGCGTGGAAGGTCCCTTCGTAGAGCGCGTCCAGGCCGGTGAGCGGCTCCGCCACGTCGCTCGTGCCGCTGTCGGCGGTACTTCCACATGAGGCAACAACAACGAGGGCGGTCGCAACGACAAGCCCGCGAGTGAGGCCGCCGAATCGACGGGACTGAACCGGTGAGGTTCCTGCCGAATTGACGGCGATCCGCCGCCGCGAAGTTCTGATCACGGGATTCTCCTTGGGTGTCCGGCGTGACGCGCGTCACGACTCCCACGAGAATCGCAGTTGGAGTGAGATTGGTCTAATCAATTCTTTGAATCGTTAACATCATTGCCATCGATTCCTTGCTCGTCGCACGGAGAGAGTTCCCGATCAACTTGTCCTCGCCATCTACCATCGCGCGTTGGGCGCGAACGCCGGGAAGCTGTCCCGCCTCGCCCCGGTGGCCGCCGAGCAATAAACCCATTGATCCGAGCCAGGCACCCCCCGAAGCGCCAAAGCCCCCGCTCCGACTGGCTTTCCAGTCGAAAACGGGGGCTTCGGATCGGCGGTGGCGGTGGGATTTGAACCCACGGTGGGTTTGACCCCACACAACATTTCGAGTGTTGCACCTTCGGCCGCTCGGACACGCCACCGCGGGGTACGTTACCGGACCGCCCTCGGGCGCTTGAACGGTGCCACCGACCGCCCCACCTCAGTGCTCGCGGCCCGTCCGCTCCCACCGTCCCGCCAAGGCGTCGTCGACACGGGCGGCCTCGGCCTCCAGGAGCTGCCGGTCGATCGGATCGAGGTCCGTCGCGGCCACCAGCCGGCGCAGCCGGGCCAGTTGCGCGGTGATCGGCGCCGTTGAGTGCGCACCATCGGTCCACGCCAGCTCGCGCAGCAGGGTGAACAGCCGCGACATGATCAGCGGGTCCTCCCGGCCGTAGTGGGCCGGCTGTTCGACCGCGATCGCCACCAGGTCCGCCAGGCTCGGCCACGCCACGACGGCGCGAATCGTCCCGTCGTCGTCGCGCAGCAGCCGCGGCCCGAGCGGCACCAGGCTGAGCTGGCACAGCAGGGCTGACGAGTGCCCCAGCGCGTGCGCGGCCGTCGTGGGGTCGTTGATGCCCGGCGAGAGGGCCTTGACCGCGACGTCCGTCAGCTGCCGGAGGCCGAGCGCGACATCCGAGGTCCCCGTCCGCTCGAACCCGGTGGTGACGGTCGCGATCGCACGGGTCACCAGGTCCTCACGGGCGGCGTCGTCCCACGGCCCGCCGTCGGTCCTCCACACCCATCCGAGCGGAGTGCCCGCCACGACGGAGTCGCCCGGCTGCCGCTCGAACAGCACCACCGAGTCGTGCTCCCTGGCGACGCCGACGAGCTCCCGCTCGGCCACGCCGCACAGGAATCCCGACGTGGTCGCGACCACGCGCAGCGCGCCGGCCGGCACCATCGCGAGCGCGTCGGTCGCGGTGATCCGGTCGCCCCCGGACTCCCGCTCGACCAGCCGCGAGGCCTCCTGGTGCACGCCACGCAACAGGCTCTCGACCCGGATGGTCCGCGTCAGGTGCGCCAGGAAGAACACCAGCGCCAGCACGCTGACGGCCGCCAACAGGTACGCGACGGTCACCGAGACGCTGGGCACGAACGGCTCCTCGCCGCCGGTGGCCGTGCGGACCGACCGCAGCACGGTCAGCGCGTACGCGAACGTCCCGAGGAACAGCCCCAGCGTCGTCTGCACGACCAGGTCGCGGGTGAAGGTGCGCAGCAGCCGGGGCGAGAACTGGCTGCTGGCCAGCTGCAACGTGACGACCGTCAGCGAGAACGTCAACGACGTCACCGTGATCAACGAACCGGCGATCGTGTCGAGCACCGTCCGCGCGGCATCGGCGCCACCGCCGAAGATCAAGTCCGACTCCCCGTCACCGATCAGGCGGTCGACCCACGGCAGCAGCAGTCCGAGCCCCAGCCCCCACAGCACGCACAGGGTCGGGATCGGCCACAGCCGGGTCCGGAAGCCGTCGCGCAGGTGCACCCCCCGCCCGGTCACCGGCTCACGCGACCTGGTCGTCCTTCAGCACCAAGCGACCCGCCTGCCGGTCCTCCCAGTACTCCTTCAGCTCGCGGCGCACCACCGGCATCAGCAGGTAGAGACCCGTGATGTTGACCAGCGCACAGAGGAACAGCATCGCGTCGGCCAGGTTGATGACGTCGGAGAGCGTCACCACGCTGCCGAACACGGTGAACAGGCAGAAGATCACCTGGAAGGAGCGCTCGGTGAACGCGGTGCGGCCGAACAGGGTCGTCCAGGCCTTCTGCGTGTAGTACGACCAGGTGATGAGGGTCGAGAACGCGAACAGCGCGACCGCCACCGCCAGCACCTCGGGTAACCACGACACGACGCTCTCGAACGCGTCCGACGTGAGCACCACGCCGTCGGGGCTGGGCGTCTCGCCGTTGGCGACGGCCTCACGGGCGTCGAGCCACGACTGCGGACGGGCGATGACGATGGTCAGCGCGGTCATGGTGCAGATGATGACGGTGTCGATGAACGGCTCGAGCATCGCCACGAAGCCCTCGGTCACCGGGCGACGGGTCTTGACGGCCGAGTGCGCGATGGGCGCCGAGCCGACACCGGCCTCGTTGGAGAACGCCGCCCGCTGGAAGCCGATGATCAGCACGCCGATGAAGCCACCGGTCACGCCCTCCGGCGAGAAGGCGCCGACGATGATCTCCTCGAAGGCTCCCGGGATGGACGTGAAGTTGCCCAGGATCACCACGAGACACGCCGAGATGTAGATGACCGCCATGGCCGGCACGAGCCGCGAGGTGACCCGGCCGATCGACTTGATGCCGCCGATGATCACCAGTCCCACCAGCAGGGCGAGCACGATGCCGAAGCCCAGGGCGGCGCCGTCGCTGCCGAGGAACCCGTCGTCGCCGCCGGTGACGTTGCGGGCCTGCGCGAAGGTCTGGTTGGCCTGGAACATGTTGCCGCCGACCGCACCGAAGAAGAAGATCGACACCGCGAACACGGCGGTGAGGGTCTTGGCCACCGGGGTGCCGAACCGCTCGAAGGCGATCGGCAGGTAGCGGAACGGGCCGCCGGTCACGGTGCCGTCCTCGTGCTCCTCGCGGTACTTCACCCCGAGGGTGCACTCCACGAACTTGGTGCACATGCCGAGCAGGCCGGCCACGATCATCCAGAAGGTGGCACCGGCGCCGCCGAGGCTCACCGCGACGGCGACACCGGCGATGTTGCCGAGCCCCACCGTGCCGGAGACCGCCGAGGTCAACGCCTGGAAGTGCGACACCTCACCGGGGTCGTCGTCGCTGCCGTAGCGGCCGCGCACGAGGGCGATGGCGTGGCCCGCTCCCCAGCCCTGGATGGCCTTCAGCGCGATGGTGAAGATCAGCGCGCCGAGCACCAGCCAGCCGACGATGAGTGGAATGTCGGTACCCCCGATGGACACCGAGTAGAAGATGACGTTGGAGACGGCTTCGGAGACAGGGCTGAAGAAGCCGTCGATCCCTGATTCGATCGACGAGGTGTCCATGCGACAACACTCAACCCCCGATCGGTCCGGGGCGCAATGGCAACTCGCCGCGGACGTCAGGCCCTCGGCGGGTCCGAGATCGACAGCATCGTCTCGCTGAAGAGGTCGATGTCGTCGTCACGGGTCCGGCCTGTGCCGGCCCCACCGAGCACGCTCGCCAGCTCGGCGACCGCCCGGTCGACGCGCGCCTGGAGCGCCCCCGTGCCCTCGCTGCTCCAGTCGTGCGGCGACGCGAACACCCCGGTCGGCACGACGAACGCCTGCAGGTAGGCGAACAGCGGACGCAGCGCGGAGTCGATGACCAGGGAGTGCCGCGCGGTTCCGCCGGTCGCCGCGAGCAGCACCGGCTTGCCGATGAGCAGGTCGGTCTCGAGCGTGTCGGCGAACATCTTGAACAGCCCGGCGTAGGACGCCTGGTAGACCGGCGTGACGAACGCGAGAGCGTCGGCCTGGCCGACCTGGTCGAGCACGTGCTGCAGGCGCGGTGGGGCGAAACCGGTGAGGACGGCATCGGTGATCTCGTGCGCCAACGGCCGGAGGTCGACCACCTCGACCGTGGCGCCGTCGAGGTGGCTGCGCACCGACGCCACGATCCGGTCGGCCAGCAGCCGGCTGCTGGAGGACTCACTGAGGCCGGCCGAGACGACCACGACGCGGGTCATGCCGAGACCTCCGCGGCGGCCGCGTCGCGGGCGGCGACCCGGTTGGCATGGGTGGGGGCGTCCGGCACGTGCGCGGGCCGGCGAGCGTCGAACTCCGCGCGCAGGGTCGGCAGGATCTCGCCGAGCAGGTCGAGCTGCTCGAGCACGGTCTTCAGGGGCAGACCGGCGTGGTCGACGAGAAACATCTGCCGCTGGTAATCGCCGAAGTAGTCGGCGAAGGCGAGCGTCTTCTCGATGACCTCCTGCGGGCTGCCGACGGTCAGCGGGGTCTGCGCCTGGAAGTCCTCCAACGACGGCCCGTGCCCGTACACGGGGGCGTTGTCGAAGTACGGGCGGAACTCATTGATCGCGTCCTGGCTGTTGGGCCGCATGAAGAACTGGCCGCCCAGGCCGACGATCGCCTGGTCCGGCTCGCCGTGACCGTAGTGGGCGTAGCGCTGGCGGTAGAAGTCGATCAGCCGGATGTAGTGCTCCTTGGGCCAGAAGATGTTGTTCGCGAAGTACCCGTCGCCGTAGTACGCGGCGATCTCGGCGACCTCGGGCGTGCGGATCGAGCCGTGCCAGACGAACGGCGCCACGCCGTCGAGCGGCCGCGGGATCGCGGTGAACCCCTGCAGCGGGGTGCGGAACCGGCCCTCCCAATTGACGACGTCCTCGTCCCACAGGCGGCGCAGCAGCTGGTAGTTCTCGATGGTCAGCTCGACCCCCTTGGACGGGTCCTTGCCGAACCAGGGGTAGACCGGCGCGGTGTTGCCGCGTCCGAGCACCAGGTCGGCGCGGCCGCCGGACAGGTGCTGCAGGGTCGCGTAGTCCTCGGCCATCTTGACCGGGTCGTTCGTCGTGATGTGCGCGATCGACGTCGACAAGATGATCCGCTCGGTCTGCGCGGCGATGTAGGCGTGCAGCGTGCTGATCGACGGCGTGGAGAACCCGGCGTCGTGGTGCTCGCCGATCGCGAAGACGTCGCCGCCGATGTCCTCGACCTTCTTGGCGATCGCGACCAGCGCCTTGAGCTTCTCGTGCTCGGTCGGGATCGAGCCGTCGGTCGGGTCGACGGTCAGGTCGCCGACGCTGAAGATCCCGAACTGCATGCTGCCCATGGTCCACCTCCACGATTGCTTGTTGAATCTTCAACCATCTTACCGGGTCCGCATATTCCCGTACCCGCCGCGGGGCGTCCTACCGGTGGGAGGCGAAGAACTCACGCAGCAGGGTCGCGGACTCGTCGGCGAGGACGCCGCTGACGACCTCCGGCCGGTGGTTGAGCCGGCGGTCGCGCACCACGTCCCAGAGCGACCCGACCGCACCCGCCTTGTCGTCCCATGCGCCGAACACCAGCCGGTCGACCCGGGCGCCCACGAGCGCCCCGGCACACATCGTGCACGGCTCCAACGTCACCACCAGGGTGCAGCCCTCGAGCCGCCACTGCCCCGTACGCTCGGCGGCCTCGCGGAGCGCGACCACCTCGGCATGACCCAGCGGGTCGCCGTCACGCTCGCGGGTGTTGCGGCCGCGGCCGATGACATCACCGGCCGGGTCCAGCACCACGGCCCCGACCGGCACGTCGCCGGTGTCGAGCGCGGCCCGCGCCTCCTCGAGCGCCAGCCGCATGGCATCGGCGTGGTTCACCCGACGATCGCCTCGAACGCCTCCCCGAAGCCCAGGCGCTTGGCGACGTCGGCCAGCACGTCGTCGGGGTACAGGTCGTCGTCGGAGCACAACAGCTCCAGCTCGGCCGAGCTGAGCCCGAGGTCGGCCAGGATCGCCAGGTCGCCGGCGGGCGCGGGTTCGTCCTCGTCGGTCACCTCGGGCAGGTCCAGCATCTCGGCCACGCCGGTGGCCAGTGACCAGAGATCGGCCATCGTGGCGTCCGAGAGCAGCAGCCTCACCTCGTCGCCGGTCGACCGCACGATCACGAAGAACTCGTCGGAGACCGACACCAGACCGATCACGCCCACGTCGGACGGGAACCGCTGCAACGTCGGCAGGAAGGCGTCGATGTCCTCGCCCAGCGCCGGGCTCACCTCGGCCAGCTCCCACCGGCCGTCGTCGTGGTACGCGACCAGCGCGAAGTCGACGTCGTCCTCGGCCATGATGGTCTCCCGGTGCTCGGCGACGTGCGCGGTCATCTGATGGTGGCAGACGGCGACTCCCCGGCGCCAGACGTGGCCTAGCCTTGCCCCATGCAGGTCCACGTCGCCGACCACCCACTCATCGACCACAAGCTGACGGTGCTGCGCGACGAGCGCACGGACTCACCCACGTTCCGGCGGCTCACCGAGGAGCTCGTGACGCTGCTCGCGTACGAGGCCACGCGCGACGTGAGGGTCGAACCGGTCGACATCACGACGCCGGTCACCACCACCACGGGCGTACGACTCTCGACCCCCCGGCCCCTCGTCGTGCCCATCCTGCGCGCCGGGCTCGGCATGCTGGAGGGGATGCAGCGGCTGCTGCCCACCGCCGAGGTCGGCTTCCTGGGCATGATCCGCGACGAGTCGACCCTCGAGGCCTCCACCTACGCCGAGCGGCTGCCCGAGGACCTCGCCGGCCGCCAGTGCTACGTGCTCGACCCGATGCTCGCGACCGGCGGTACCCTTGCCGCGGCGATCGAGTTCCTCGTCAGGCGCGGGGCCGACCACATCACCGCCGTCACCCTGCTCGCCGCTCCCGAGGGCATCGAACGGCTCGAGGCCGAGCTGGCCGCCGTCGACGTGCCGGTGCTGCTGGTCACCGCGGCCCTCGACGAACGCCTCAACGACCTGGGCTACATCGTGCCCGGCCTCGGCGACGCGGGCGACCGCCTCTACGGCGTCGCCCACTGACCCCCTCCCCCGACCCAGAAGTGCTCCCAAACCAACCGATCTCAGGGTGAAATGGGTTGATCTGGGAGCACTTCTGGGTCGGGGTCAGAGGGCGCGGAGGATGTCCTCGACCTTGTCCTTGGCGTCACCGAACAGCATCTGGGTGTTGTCGCGGAAGAACAGCGGGTTCTGCACCCCGGCGTAGCCCGCGGCCATCGACCGCTTGAACACGATCACGTCGGCGGCCTCCCACACGTGCAGCACCGGCATGCCCGCGATCGGGCTCGTGGGGTCGTCGGCCGCGGCGGGGTTGACCGTGTCGTTGGCACCGATCACGAGCACCACCGAGGTGTCGCCGAGATCGTCGTTGATCTCGTCCATCTCCAGGACGATGTCGTACGGCACCTTGGCCTCGGCCAGCAGCACGTTCATGTGGCCCGGCAGCCGGCCGGCGACCGGGTGGATGCCGAACCGCACCTCCACGCCGCGCTCGCGCAGCTTGCGGACCAGGTCCGCGACCGGGTACTGCGCCTGTGCCACCGCCATGCCGTAGCCGGGGGTGATGACGACCGACCGCGCGTTCTTCAGCAGCTCGGCGGTGTCCTCGGCGGAGATCTCGCGGTGCTCGCCGTAGTCGGTGTCCTCGCCACCGGAGGCCACGATGCCGAACCCGCCGGCGATGACCGAGATGAACGAGCGGTTCATCGCCTTGCACATGATGTACGAGAGGAACGCGCCCGACGAGCCGACGAGCGCGCCGGTGACGATCAGCAGGTTGTTGTTCAGCAGGAAGCCGACGGCGGCTGCGGCCCAGCCCGAGTAGCTGTTGAGCATCGACACCACGACCGGCATGTCGCCGCCGCCGATCGAGGCGACCAGGTGCCAGCCGAGGGCCAGGGCGATGGCGGTGACGGCGATCAGCATCCACAGCTGCGGCTCGATCACGAAGGCGATGGTGAGGGCGCCGAACGCCGCGAGCGCACCGAGGTTCAGCAGGTTCTTGCCCGGCAGCACCAGCGGGCTGGAGTTGATCCGCGCCGAGAGCTTGAGGAACGCCACGATCGAGCCGGTGAAGGTGACCGCGCCGATGAAGACGCCGATGAACACCTCGGCGCTGTGGATGCGCAGCAGCTCGTCCAGGACCTTGCCCTGACCGTCGGGCGACCCCTCGACCTCGAGGTAGCCGTTCCAGCCGACGATCACGGCGGCGAGGCCGACGAAGCTGTGCAGCAGGGCGATCAGCTCGGGCATGCCGGTCATCTCGACACTGCGCGCACGCGCCAGGCCGATGACCGCGCCGACGGCCATCGCGCCGAGCAGCAGCACGATCGCGAGCGCCTCGGCGTCACGGATCACCAGGGCGACGGTGGCGACGAGCGCGACCGCCATGCCGGCGATGCCGTAGGTGATGCCCGCCCGGGCGGTCTCGTGCTTCGACAGCCCCGCGAGGCTGAAGATGAACAGCAGGGCAGCGACGATGTAGGCCGCTTGCGCGGCGGTGTCAGCACTCATCTGGGCTCAGCCTTTCGAAAACATGCCGAGCATGCGACGGGTCACGGCGAATCCGCCGAAGACGTTGATGCTGGCGACGAGCACCGCGATGGACGCGAGGATGATCACGGCGGTGTCGTCGGTGGTCATCTGCACGAGCGCGCCGACGACGATGATGCCGCTGATGGCGTTCGTGACACTCATCAACGGGGTGTGCAGGGCGTGGTGCACCTTGCCGATGACGTAGTAGCCGATGACGATCGCGAGCACGAAGACCGTGATGTTGCCGATCAGCTGCTGCGGGGCGATCGAGGTGAGACCGAACAGCAGGGCGGCACCGACCCCCACGAACGCGTACTTCCGGGCGTCGGTGAGCGGCGCCTTCTCGACCTTCGGGGCGACCTCGGCCGGCGCAGCGGCCGCAGGGGCCGCCGACACCTCCACCGGCGGGGGCGGCCAGGTGATCTCACCGTCGCGCACCACCGTCACGGCCCGCTGGACCACGTCGTCGAAGTCCAGCACCAGCTGGCCGTCCTTGCCGGGCGTCAGCAGCTTCAGCAGGTTGACCAAATTGGTGCCGTACAGCTGCGAGGCCTGCGTGGGCAGCCGGCCGGCCAGGTCGGTGTAGCCGATGATCGTGACGCCGTTGTCGGTCACGACGACCTCGCCGGGCTTGGAGCCGGCGACGTTGCCGCCCTGGGCCGCGGCCATGTCGACGATGACGCTGCCGGACTTCATGCTGGCGACGTCGGCCTCGGTGATCAGGCGAGGGGCGGCGCGACCCGGGATCAGCGCGGTCGTGATGATGATGTCGACCTCGGCGGCCTGCTCGGAGTACAGCTCCGCGGCCCGGCGGTCGTAGTCCTCGCTGGTGGCCTTGGCGTAGCCGTCGGTGCTCTTCTCGACCTCGACGTCGACGGCGAGGTACTCGCCGCCGATCGACTTGACCTGGTCGGCGACCTCCGGCCGCGGGTCGGTGGCCCGCACGATCGCGCCCAGGCTGCTGGCCGCGCCGATGGCGGCCAACCCGGCCACACCGGCGCCGGCCACGAGCACCGTGGCGGGCGGGACCTTGCCGGCGGCGGTGACCTGGCCGGTGAAGAACCGGCCGAAGACGTGGGCGGCCTCGACGACGGCGCGGTAGCCGGCGATGTTGGCCATCGAGCTCAGCACGTCCATCGACTGAGCGCGCGAGATGCGCGGCACGGCGTCCATGGCCAGCACCGTGATGGGGCGGGTGGCGAGCTGTTCGAGCAGGTCGGGGTTGAACGCCGGGGCCACCAGACTGATCACGGTGGCGCCATCGCGGAGGAACCCGATCTCGGGGACCGACGGGGCGTTGACCTTCAGCACCAGGTCGGCGCCCCAGGCGTCACCGGCGGTGCCGACGGTCGCACCGGCGGCTGCGTAGGCCTCGTCGGTGAAGCTGGCCTTCTCGCCGGCGCCGGACTCCACGGCGACCTCGTACCCGAGGGTGATCAGCTGCTTGACGGTGGCGGGGGTGGCGGCCACGCGGGTCTCGCCGGGCGTCGACTCCGCGACGACGCCGACCCGTCCCGGCGCCACGGGCGGGAGGATCTCGGTGGCTGTGCTCATTGGCGGCACGTTATCCGTTCGTCATCGGACCGGCCAGTACGTGAGACGGTCGTCTCACCTGCTGGCACGGTGGTCCGGCCCACTAGGTCACGCGTAGCGTCCCACACGGACTCGTCCGCTCTGGGGGAAAGGTGGGCCATGGACCCCTCCGCCACGATCAGCCTGACCGCCGGGCTGGCCATGCTCGCGGTGCTGCTGCAGCACCTCAGGTGTGCCGTTCTGGACGGGCACCTGGGTCGCAACGGTGCCGTCGGCCTGCGCACCCGGGCGACACGCTCGTCGGACCGAGCCTGGACGGCGGGCCACCTCGCGGCGGCGCCACGGCTGCGCGCCGCGTGGATCTCCGCCGCCGTGGGTGCTGCCGCCACCGTGGCCGCCGCCGGCGTCCAGGCGGCCGTGGGCGACCGGTCACCCTGGGCCCTGCTGCCGTCGGGGGTGGCCTACGCGGTCGTGCTCGGTCTGGTCGCGGCCGCCGGGGTCACCGCCGACCGCGCCGCCCGCCGGATCCGCGACGAGGAGTAGCCCGCCGCGAGCGCCGGCACCGGCTACGCGATTCCCCAGCCCTCCCGGAACTGCTCGGGCGACTGGGTGGCGAGCTGGTCGCGCATCACCGCGAGCAGGTGCGCGGCGCCGTCCGGCCCGCCGGCCGGAATGCTCAGCTCCAGGCTGCCGTCGTGGCGTCCCCGGACGACGACCCTGCCCTCGTTGGTCAGCTCGAACCGTCCGCCGAACGTCGCACACCACAGGTCGAGCACACCCGCGATCACCGTGCCGAACCGCTCGCGACGGCGAGGCTCGATGGCGGCGGTGTAGACGTCGCCGGCAGTGGGGGGCTCGAGGGTCGACGTCATGGCTCCACGGTAGCTCGGCGAGCAGGATGGCCCCCGGTGACGGAGCCGCCCCGGCCTGCCGCCGACCTGGGCACACCCACCAGATCAGTAGTACCAGGGGAAGCATCTCGACGACTTTTGGTCGATGTTGAACCGCGTTGGAGGTTATCCAAAACAGCTTCTGACCTGGGGAAACGCACATCCCATGGCGTTGGTCGATGTTGACCAGCTTCTGCCAAGGCTGAAGGTTTTGCGGACTTTTTGCGGACCAGAATGCTTGCGTGGGCGACGCCACTTCGAGCCGCCAGACCCACGGCTGAAGGTCGCGTCGTCAGGTCCGCATGAGCCTCTTTCAGGGACTCAAGATTTTCCGGCGCGTTGTTCGTAGGCTTGGCGCGCCGACGGGTCGACGCCCGCCAGGAACATCTGTTCTCCGCCCAGACGCCGGGCCAGGCCCTCGGCCACGGAACGGGGCATGAAGCGTTGCGCGGCCAGCACTTGGCCCATGACCCTGGTGACGTAGGCACGCGGGCGTGGCCTCTCGAGAAGCCCGGCAATCGCGTCCGCGATCTCCTCGGGCTCCGCATTGCGGAATCCCCGTGGCCCGGTGGTGCCGGCAACCAGTTCGGTGTTGGTGAACGTGGGCAGCACCAAGGAGACACTGACCCCGCTGGTGCGGTGCTCGAGGCGGACCGCTTCGGTGAATGCGATCACTGCGGCCTTGGTGGCGCAGTAGGTCGCCGCACCGGGGACGAACGCCTCGCCCGCCATCGACGCGATGTTGATGATGTGTCCATTGCGGCGAGGGAGCATCGAGGCGAGGGCGATCTTGGTGCCGGTAATGACGCCGTGGAGGTTGATGTCGACCATGCGGCGGGCCGCCTCCTCGGGCTCCTCGAGGGTCGGCCCGACGGGCATGATGCCGGCATTGTTGATCAGCACGTCGGGTGTGCCCAGCCGCTCGGAGACCATCGAGTAGAACGCACGGAACGACTCCCCGTCCGTCACGTCGAGGCGGCCCGTGACCTCGAGCCCGAGCTCGTCTGCCGCTGCGAGCAGGCGCGTCTCGTCGATGTCGCCGATGGCCACCCGAGCGCCACGCTCGATGAGCGTGCGCGCGGTCGCGTAGCCGATGCCTCGTGCGCCGCCGGTGATGACGACGACTTGGCCGCGAAGTGAGCTGGAGGTCATGACGTCCCAATCTGCGCCCACGGGTGTGGGCGTCTCGTTGAACTGGAGGGGGAAACGACAGCTAACAGTTACGGGGCGGCCTGTCCGCTCATATCGGGCGTGCCAGGGGCGGAGAGTTGCTGGCACCCTGTCTGAAGTGGGCTTCGTCCACGCGCAGGAACAGCGCCGATGCGAAGGCCACCAAACCTCCTGAGGTGTCGCGCATCTCGGCCTCGACGAAGAGCTTGCGTCCTTCCGCACGAACGATTTTGGCAACCAGTTCGTAGGCCACTCCCAGGAGCACAGGCGAGTCGTAGCGCACTTCGAGCTGTCGGGTGACCGCGGGGGCGCCGGTGAGGTAGAGGAGAAAGCCGAACAGATCGTCGAGAACTGTGGCCACGGCACCGCCGTGCGCGATCCCGGGAGCACCTACGTGGCGCTGGTCGAACACATGGACCGCATGGACCTCCTCGCCGCGGCGGTGCACCACCAGGTGATGTCCATGAGGATTGTCGGGTCCGCACGCGAGACAGTGGTCGTGGTGCGGCGGAAGGAGAGCGCCGTCTTCGTGCGGCTTGAACTTGTCCAGCCAGGTCGCCAGGATTTCTTCGACGCTCGTCACGACCGCGCCCCAGGTTCGCCGGTTGCGTTCAGCGACGCAGATGCCTGCTGCAGGGCTGCGACCAAGTTCCTTTCGAGGTCAGGAAGGCTTGCGGCCGCGCGTGCGACTCGGGCTGCCCTGGCAGCCAGTGACTCGTCAGCGATGGCCGCGCGTGCCAGGGTCTGCCACGCGGCCGCAGACTCTGCTGCCACTGCAGCGGCTTCTGCGGCCTCGGTTGAGCTGAGGAGCTCGGCAACCTGCGCGCAGCCCTGGGACTGCAACAGCCGGAAGAGTCCCCCGCCGGTTCCTGCCTTGTCGACGAAGACCGGCAGCACCCGTAGTGCTGCCTCCAGGTCTGCGGCATTCAGCTCGTGCGGCCAGGCTGCGACGTCGTCGGCGAAGGCCTGAACACCGCCCAGCCCCGAACCTGCGCATGCTCCGGGCGGCAGGATGGACAGGTCCACCAAGTCGTCGCCTCCGGTGAGCATGGAATGGGCGGACGCCGCGAACGCTTCGGCAGCGATTCCCGCCAGGTCCGGCAGGCTCTCTGGCCAGCGGACCGCGAAGGTGGCATGTCTCGTCGGAACCGGGAATGCGGTCGAGCTGCGAGCCTCGGCAAGCGCTTCGTAGGGCACTTCCTGGATGTCCTCGCGGTCGTTGTCAGCGACGAAGGCGGTGTTCGTGGCGTCGTCGTAGCCGATCACGACGATGTCATGTCGGCTCATCTGGAGTCGGACGCGCAGGTAAGGCAGCTTGGCGATGTCTGCCCACACCATGACGGGCCTGCCGGCGTCGAGCTCGTCGACCACCCACTGCCACCCGAGGATGGGGTCATCGGACTGCTTGAACTCGACGGCAGCGCCCAGCCTGCCGAGCACATCGAGCTCCAGATCTCCCCCACGGCCAACGAGGTAGACGGGCGGCACCATTCCAGGGACACGGAGGTAGCTGAAGCCCAGCCCGCCTCCGAGGGCGAAGACCAGGCCCTCCTGGGGCGGGCCGTCCCACCCGAGGCCTGCCCACTCGACCAGGTCGCGCAACGCGCCCGACCCGCAATGGCCGGCGCTGCGGTGGGGATAGTCCAGCAACACCCTGGTCACGCGGTCAGCTCCGATCCATTGATGGCTGTTTCATGCCGCACGACCGCGGCCGTGATCAGCGCGACGTTCACGATCGTGTTCTGCATCGGAGGTCCTTCCCGGGAGGTGGGGCGAGCGAATGCGAAAGCGTTGGTCAATCAGCGGTGGCAGCGCCGCCTGAGCGGAGGCGAGAGATCAGTCCGCTGCGATCTGCACCAGCTCGGCGCGATCGACCTCGAGCCCTTCGGTGATCTTCTGCTTGCTTCGCATGAAGTCGCGCGGTCGGTTGACGCAGTCGGCTGCGATCAACTTCTGCTCACGCAGGTAGAAGCAGGTGAAGTCGCGGTCTCGAGTCGGGTCGCTGCTGAGCAGGATCTCGTCGTACCCGGCGCTCAGGCCGGCGATCTGGAGCTTGAGGTCGTACTGGTCGGACCAGAACCACGGCAGCGCGGCGATGGTCTTCTCCTTGCCGCACATCGTCGCCGCCGCGGCTTTTGCCTGCTCGCCGGCGCTGGGCACCGACTCCAACCGGATCCTGCGCCCGTAGCGCGTCATCCAGTGGCTGGTGCAGTCGCCTGCCGCGACGATGTCGGTGTCGCTGGTGCGGGCGTTGTCGTCGATGACGACGCCGTCATCAACGACAAGGCCTGCGGCCGCGGCCAGCTCGGTGTTCGGCTCGATTCCCACGCCGATGACCACGAGGTCGGCGCGAAGCCGCTCCCCGCCGGCGAGCTGGACCTCACGGACGCGATCTTCGCCGGTCATGGCCTCGACCAGGGCGCCGGTGCGGATCGTGACACCCGCCTCGCGGTGGATCCGCTCGTAGAAGGCCGACACCTCCGGCGCCGTGACCCGCATCAGCACCCGCTCGGCGGCTTCGAGGACGGTGACGTCCAGGCCCAAAGCAAGGAGGGATGCTGCGGTCTCCAGTCCGATGTAGCCGCCGCCCACGATCACCGCGCGCTTACCTGGCTGCGCCGACTCCCGGATCTGCTCTACATCGGCAAACGTGCGCAGGTAATGGACGCCCGGGAGATCGGCTCCCGGGACCGGGAGCAGCCGGGCCCGCCCGCCGGTGCACAGCGCGAGCTTGTCGTAGGACAAGCTGTGGCCGTCGGCCATCACGAGCCGGCGCTCTGCTCGCTCGATGGACTCCACGCGAGCATCTCGCAGCTCGATCTCCTGCTTCGCATAGAAGGCTGGCTTGCGGATCGCCAGCTCGCCGATGGCGCTCTTTCCCGACAGGTAGGCCTTCGACAGCGGCGGCCGGTGGTATGGAAGGACTGCCTCGTCGCCGATGAGGACGACTCGCCCGGACCACCCCTGCTGACGCAAGCCCGCCACCACCTGCGCGCCGGCGTGACTGGCTCCGACGACAACTGCGGTCCCCTGCGTCATGCCTGGGTCTTCGGGGTCAGGCGCACCGTGAGCTTGCTGATTCCTCTGACGAAGTTGGACTGGACGTACTCCGGCTCGTCGACGACCTCAATCTTCTCGAAGCGGGTCAGCAGTTCCTCCCACAGGATCCGCAGCTGCATCTCGGCCAGGCGGTTGCCCATGCATCGATGTACACCGAAGCCGAACGCAATGTGGTTGCGGGCGTTCTTGCGGTCGATGACGAGTTCGTCGGGTCGCTCGAAGACCCGCTCGTCGCGGTTGCCCGAGGCGTACCACATGACGAGCTTGTCGCCCTTGCGGATGAACTGTCCGTTGAGGACGGTGTCCTTCTTGGCGATCCGGCGCATGTAAGCCAGCGGCGTCTGCCACCGGATGATCTCCGAGACCATGTTCGGGATGAGGTCGGGGTTCGCCTTCAGCTTCTCGAACTGCTCGGGGAACTGGTTCAGCGCCAGCACGCCGCCACTCATCGAGTTCCGCGTGGTGTCGTTGCCCCCGACAATGAGCAAGGTCAGGTTGCCCAAGAACTCCATCGGACGATCGATGAGGTCCTTGGTGTCCTCGTTGCTCTGCAACATCGTGATGAGGTCGAAGCCGGGCTCCTCCCCCGCAGCGAGGCGAGCCTTCTTGTCGTGCCACAGCGCGCTGAGACCGCGCGCCATGTCGACAATGCCGCGGAAGACCTCGTCGTTGTCCGAAGGCCCTCCGTTCGCCTGCTCCATCGAGCTCGCCAGGTCCGACCACTCAACGAGCTTGTGGCGCTGCTCGTAAGGGAAGTCGAGCAGCGTGGCCAGCATCCGCGCCGTGAGCTCGACCGAGACCCGATCAACCCAGTTGAAGGGTTGGTCGACAGGAAGCTCGTCCAACACCTCCTTCACGCGGGACCGGATCAGACCTTCCATCTCGCGCAAGTTCTTCGGCGCGACAACTCCCTGCACCGCCGCGCGCTGCAGGTCGTGTCGCGGCGGGTCCATCGCGATGAACATGGCCAGGTCCATGAACCGCGGCGGCTCCCCGATGACGATGAAGGGCTCGGCCGAGAAGGCCTCGTGGTTCTTGTCGACGGCGACGATGTCGGCATGGCGGGTGACCGACCAGAACGGTCCGAAGGGACTGTTGGCCTGGTAGTGCACAGGCGCCTCGTTGCGCACCCGCTCGAAGTAGGACTGCCACCGGCCCTGCCGATACAGGAAGGGGTTGCTCAGGTCGATGTCGGCGAGCTCAACCTCTTCCACCGGAGGGATCGGCTGCTCGACGAACACCTTCTGACCGTCGGTCCGAGTCACCCAACGCCGGGTCTTGTCGTAGAGATGTGCCCCGCGGATCTGCACCTCCATCGGGACGACCGACTTGACCTTCTCACCAATCTCTTCTGCAACGTTGAACATCAAGAGTCCACCTTCTCCTCAGTCACATCTGGAACTCGGGCAGGTGGACGGTGAGCCCGTCCCAGCCGTCGGACACGTTCATCTGGCACGAGAGCCGAGACGTCGGCTGACGCTCGGGGTTCATCGACAACATCTCTTCCTCGACCGGACCGGACCCACCCACCGTGTCGGCCCACTGCGCGTCGACGACCACATGACAGGTGCCGCAGGCGGCCTCGCCACCGCAGTCGCCGTCGATCCCGGGGACCCCGTTG
Source organism: Aeromicrobium marinum DSM 15272 (assembly GCF_000160775.2). NCBI lineage: Bacteria > Bacillati > Actinomycetota > Actinomycetes > Propionibacteriales > Nocardioidaceae > Aeromicrobium > Aeromicrobium marinum. Next base: position 2,551,236 of record NZ_CM001024.1, read on the forward strand.
TCCACCGCGACCTGCATGAGCGTCTGGCCCTCTTCGAGTGGCGTCTCGTGCTTCTCGCCGTCGTGCGACACGAAAGTGACAGCTGCCATGGTGACCATCTCCTCACTGGAATTGCCCTTCCACTATTGGCCCCAGACCGCGTGGGTGGCTATGGTCACCAGAGTCAAAAGGTTGTGATTTTGGGTCAGGGGTTGATGCGTGAGGAACGATGAGGCCGGGGTCCCCCCGTTGGCATTCGTGCAGCTGCTCAACAGCGGTGCGCTTGATGCCGGCTCGGTAGCCCACTTTCGCCGCATCGTCGCCGGACAGTTCACGTCCGAGATGAAGCTGGTCGAACGCAACGTGCAGGTCCCCGTGCGGTGGTTCCGCGAGGTCTACCCGGACCTGGACACCGACAGCGGCACCTTGCTCGGCCTCGCCTTCGCCGAACAGGCACAGCTGACCTCCTTCGGACCTCTCAGCCTCCCGCTGGTCAGCGCCAGTTCGGTGTCCGAGATCTTCGAACTGCTCGGCTACCTGCCCGTCATCTCAACGGCTCTGCGCCCCCACTTCCATCACAGCGAGCGTGGACTGAGAGTGGGTCTGAGCGGTCACACCGGTGATCCCGCCCTCGATTGCCTGGTCATCGCCTACGCCGGCTCGGCCCTGCTACGGCTGCTCGACATACTGGCGGGCACCCTCCCCGCAGTGACACTTAACCTGGGCTGGGCGGCACCCCGATCACAGCCGCGACCCGCAAGCACCTTCGGCGCGAGAATTGTTTTCGACGCGCCCGCGTCCTTCGTGGACGTTCCCGCCGACATCCTGAACACGCCTTGCCGGTTCGCCGACCCGATGGCCTACCACCTGGCCATCAACGAGCTGCAGCGCACGCTGGACCGACACAGCACTCCCAACAGCTTCACCGAACGTGTGAGGCGCCTGCTCGAGCAGGACCCCGGACGCCACCGCGGCTGCGAGGTCGCAAACCTGCTCGCTGTGTCCCCCAGCACCATGAAAAGACGTCTGAACGCAGAAGGGACGACGTTTCGCGACGTCCGTCAATCGTTGCTACGCGAGCGTGCGATCCTGCGACTGCTCGACCCCTCGATGTCGGTCAGCCAGATCGCCGCAGACCTCGGCTACGGAGACCTCACGAACTTCTCACACGCCTTCAAACGCTGGACCGGGCAGTCCCCCAGCGAGTTCCGGCGCGTAGGGGCCCTCGGACAGGACGAGTGAGAGTTGGTAGTGCTAGTAGTTGGTGAGGGCGCTGATGCTTGACGTCGTCGCCTGGAAGCGCACCGGGAAGGGTACGTCCGCTACAATGAGTACCGGCGGCTTCGGGGATGACGACGCCGCCCCTCCCGGAGTTTGCACCCCTTCCACCGGACGACCCTTCTCACCCGGATCGTGCTCATCGCGGTTGGGATGCCTTGCTGCCCGCGGGTCACCGCGACGTCTCCGATGGCGTATAGGAGAAGGCCGTAGAGATCGTCGAAGACGGTCGCCACCGCACCGCCGTGGGCGATGCCGGGGCGCCAGCGTGACGCTGGCCGTGAGGGTTCTCGGCTCCATCCGAGTTGCTGGGCGTGATGCGAGGGCAGAACTGTCCCGTCCGGTTGAGGCAGGCTTCGGCCTTGTCCCCATCCAGCCAGCAGGGCGTCGAAGGCGTCGCCGCTCATCAGGCGCCAGTCGCGTCGAGCGTTCGTGGCGCCAAGCCGTCCAGGAGGAGCCGGGCGACGCCGTTGGCGATGGCGTCCATCTCCCGATGGGCGCCCATGATGGCCTCCATCAGGCCGGCGATCGTGACGGTCCCGAAGATCATGACGGCCTCGGACATGGGGTCCTCGGCCCGGCGCAGGGAACCATCCTCAGCCCCTTCGCGTAGGAGTTTCTCAACCGGCTCGTAGAAGGCTGCACTGAGTGCCGCTGCGAGCTCGGGTAGACGGGTTGCTCGACCGAGATCGCCGACCAGAGCCCGGCACGGGGCAGGGTTGCGGAGCATCACACCCAATTGAGCGCGGACGACACCGGCCAGGCGTTCGCTAGCCGGCCCTTCAGCGCTCACGGCCACGGCAACATCGCCGGCGATTGCTGTCAGAAGGTCCTTGAGCAAGAAGGCGAGGATCTCCTCCTTGCCGGTGAAGTAGTAGTACAACGTCGCCTTGGGCACACCGCTGGCCTCGGCGATGTCGTCGATCTTGGTGTTGTCCAACCCTTGATCGGCAATGAGCTCGGCCGCTCCGTAGAGCTTGGTCGCGAGCTGCACCGGCAGTTCCCTCATGTGACCCTCCTGAACGACGAGATCAGCCTAGCGTTCCATGCTAAGAGTTTGTACTCTGAGTACAACATCTGTGACTAGGGGTTGAAGATGGCGATCGGTCAGACCGGTGATGCTCGAGCTGGGATCGGTGATGACCGGTCAGGTCGGACCCGTCATCACCGCCGCCGGCCTCGTCTTCGCTTCCACCTTCGTGGCCCTGCTGTTCTCTCCCGTCGAAGCGCTCGCCCAGACCGGGTTTCGCCGTCGCAGCCGGACTCCTGCTCGACACCTTCATCGTCTGCACCCTGGTCGTGCCCGCCTGCGCGGCCCTGTTCGAGGACCGCAGCTGGTGGCCACACCGCAGGCCCCACGCGTGAACCGACAACCGAGAGAGATTCCCTATGAGTAACCAGCAGCTGACCTACAGCCCCTTCGACCCGGAAGTCATGGCGGACCCATACCCCGTCTACCGCGAGCTGCGCGCCCACGCTCCCGTGTACTGGTCCTCACAGGCCAACTGTTGGGTGCTCAGCCGCTACGACGACGTCTGCGTGGCCCTCGCCGACCCGGCGACGCACTCCTCTGCGTCCGGGATCTTTCCCACCCCACCCGGGGTGGACATGACCGACCTGTTTCTGCCGATGCTCATCATGAGCGACCCACCCCGGCACACCCAGCTGCGTCACCTCGTCAGCAAGGCCTTCACCCCACGCCGCATCACCGAACTCGAGCCACACATCCATAGCATCGTCGACGACCTCCTCGACCAGGTTCCCGTCGCTGGTCCGTGGGACTTCGTCTCCAGGTTCGCCGGGCCCCTCCCGGCCATCGTCATCGCCGACATGCTCGGCGTCCCACGAAAAGACCGCGACCAATTCCGGAACTGGTCCACCACGCTCATCCAGTCGAACCCCACACGAGGCGAGTTCGGCCCCGGCCTGGACGCCGCCGCGGCGCTCTACGAGTATTTCTCAGCGTTCCTCACCGAACGACGCGCGCACCCCCGAGACGACCTCATGACCGCACTCGTCCAGGCCGAAGTCGACGGCGAACAACTCACGGACGACGAACTCCTCGGCTTCTGTCTGCTGCTGCTCGTAGCCGGACACGAAACCACCACCAACCTGCTCTCCAACAGCGCCGTCATCCTCGCCCAGCACCCCGATACCCGTCGGCAGCTGGCAGACAACCCAGATCTCATCCCGGCCGCGGTCGAGGAGCTGCTCCGCTACGACTCACCGGTCCAAGGTCTCGCGCGCACCCTGACCCAACAAGTTGATCTGCACGGACAACCCATGAAGGCCGGCGACACCGTGCTGTTGCTCTTCGGCTCGGCCAACCGAGACGACCACGCGATTACCGACGCCGACCACTTCGACATCAACCGTCGCCCCGAACGACAGGTCGCGTTCGGACGCGGCATCCACTTCTGCCTCGGCGCATCCCTAGCCCGCCTCGAAGCACGCGTCGCCCTGCAGGCGCTCTTAGCCCGCCATCGCGACTGGGACGTCGACCTCGACTCGGCGGTCCGACTGCACTCCGGCCCAATCCGCGGCTACGCCTCGCTACCCGTGCACTAGGCCAGGGCCACCTCCTCATCCCTCGGCCGGAGCAAACTACGACAGAGCCCCGCGGGGTGGTGGGCTTTGAGCTGTTTCTTGGTGCTCTACGCGCCGCGCTGCGCTGCGCAATGACTCGCCCAAGAGTTGGCGTGGCAATCAGTTGTTGCCGTACTCCTGATCCATCGTCAGACGCCGGCCAAGGCTCGAGACGATGAATCTTGCTGATCGTCGCTGGCCCCTCAACTTTCCCACCCAGCGCCTGTTCGCCTCACCCTTCCAGCCTTACAAACCGTCGGCACGCATGCTACGAAGGATCGTGTTGGGTCGCCTGGGGACGGGCGGCCCAGAGTCGATTTTCAGGGTAGTCGTTGGACGTTGCTGACCTGTCCCGAGTTCCCCGGACACCGATGTTGGAGCGAGAATCGCTTCACGAGAGGAGTCTGGATGCCTGCAGCAAAGCCCGAGGAGTTCCGTCGCAGGGCGGTGGAGTTGGCGCGGTCCGGTGACAAGCCGGTGGCGCAGATCGCGAAGGACTTGGGGATCAGCGAGTCCGGTCTTCGCCGGTGGATGGCGCAGGCCGAGGTCGAGAACGGTGAGCGTCCCGGTTTGAGCAAGGACGAGCGGTCCGAGCTGGTGCGTCTTCGTCGTGAGAATCGTGTTCAGGCGATGGAGATCGAGATCCTGAAGCGGGCGTCGGCGTACTTCGCCAAGGAGAACGTCCTCCCAAAATAGGGTTCCGGCTGGTCCACGAGCTCGCCGCGGATGGCTTTGCCGTCGCGGTGATCTGCCGGGTCCTGGGTGTCTCGACGTCGGGCTACTACGAGTGGCGCAGCCGGCCGCCATCGGCGCGTGATGTCGCCGACGCGCACCTGCTGAACGTCATCCGCGAGATCCATGCCGCGTCGCGGCAGACCTACGGGGTCCGGCGGGTCCACGCCGAACTGCGCCTGGGCCGCCAGATCCGGTGCAGTCGCGGCCGGGTCGAACGGCTCATGGTCCTGGGCGGCCTGCAGGGTGTTCACCGCCGCAAATGGCGCCACGCAGGTGGCCGGTCGCCGGCGGTGTTCGAGGACCACGTCAGACGCGAGTTCGTTGCTGATGCGCCCGACAAGCTGTGGGTCACCGACATCACCCAACACAGAACCGTCGAAGGGTGGGTCTACTGCGCTGCGGTGATCGACGTCTACTCCCGCCGATGCGTCGGGTGGTCGATCGCCGATCACCTGCGCACCGAGTTGGTCGTCGACGCGATCGACATGGCCAGATGGCGTCGCAAGCCGTTGCCGGGAACGGTGGTCCACTCCGACCGCGGAACCCAGTTCACGTCCTGGCTGTTCGGCAACCGGCTCCGCGAGGCCGGACTGATGGGATCGATGGGCAAGGTCGCCTGCGCCTACGACAACTCCCTCATGGAGTCGTTCTTCGGCTCGATGCAGATCGAACTGCTCGACCGCCGGAACTGGTCAACCCGCGCCGAGCTGGCCAACGGGATCTTCGAGTGGATCGAAGCGTTCTACAACCCGACCCGCCGCCACTCGAGCCTGGACTACCTCAGCCCAATCGAGTACGAAACCCTTCACACCGCCACCGACCAAGCGGCATGATCAACACACAAGAACCGTCCGGGAAACCCGGGACAGGTCATTGCTGGCAGTGACTGTGGCCGCGTCCGTGACCGGATCGGGGTGGTCGGGTGCGTGGTGGGATGAAGTTCTACCGCGGCAGTGCTGCTGCGGCGCGCTCCTATGTTGAGGCCGATCACTCCCGGGCCGATGACTACTACCTCGGTGAGGGTGCCGGCGTCGCTGCCCGGTTCGTTGTCGATGTGAGGGACTCGGTGAGCCCCACCGTTCACCAGGCACCGGATCTGGACGGCGAGTCCTATGAACGTTGGGTTGGCGGGTACGACGTCGACACCGACCGGGCCAAGGGCCGGCTGCGAGACGACGCGAGCGCGTTGCGGTTCGTCGAGGTCACCGTCAACGGTCCGAAGACCTGGTCGCTGGCAGCGGCGTTGCATCCGGAGATCTCGGCCGCGCTCGACGCAGCCCAGGATGAGGCCGCGGCCCAGATCATCGGCTGGGTCGCCGAGCATGCGACGACCCGGGTCGGCCCGCGTGGTCGGCAGGTCCAGGTGCGGGTGGAGCAGGTCGAGGCTGCGGTGATCCGGCACCACACCTCACGTGCCGGGGACCCACACCGCCACCTGCACCTCCAGATCAACGCCCGCGTCTTCGCCCACGGCCGGTGGCGCGGCATCCACTCGGTCGGAGCCCGGGACTCACTCGAGGCGATCAACGGGATCGGCCATGCAGCGGTCGCTACCGACCCCGGGTTCCGGGCAGCGCTCGCCGCGCACGGGTTCACCTTCGACCCGATCACCGGCGAGATCAACGAACTAGCGCCCTACGCCGGCCGGTTCAGCGCGAGGGCGGCGCAGATCGCCCGCAACGTCGACGCCTTTGAGGCGCAATGGCGTGCCGCGCACCCCGGCCAGGAACCCGGACCGAAGCTCCGACGGACCTGGGATCGGCGGGCCTGGTCCCAAGCACGACCCGACAAAGTGATCCCGACCGACGGGGCCGCGATGGTCGAGGCGTGGAACGACGACCTCCACGAGCTCGGCTACCGCACCAGGTCAGCACCGGCCAGGCACACATCGGTTTCGACGCCGAGTGTGGGAAGCCTGAATCGTGACGCAGCCGTCGAGGTCGTGTTGATGCGCCTGGGGGCGCAGAGGTCGGCCTGGAACGCAGCCGATATCCGGGGCCAGGTCGAGCAATGGATCGCCGCCACCGGGCTCGTTGTCGAGGCTGGCGTGCGCCTCGAGTTGGCCGAAGACCTCACCGCCCGCGCCCGGTCCGCGTGCACACCGTTGCTGGATCGCCCTGACCTCCCTGAGCACATCCGGGCCTTATCCTCGCCGCGGGTGATCGGGGTCGAGGACAAGATCACCGAGCTGCTCGCGATGCTGGCCTGCGGCAGGGGTGCGGACGCCGCCCTGCCTCCACAGCTCAGCTTTGGTCTCGACCCGGCTCAACAGAACGCGGTAGCCGCCTTGGCTGGCACCCAGAACCTGCTGGTCATCGAGGGCGCCGCCGGGGCCGGAAAGACCACCACCCTCGCAGCAACCAAGACAGCACTGGCGGCGCAGGGGCGACGGGTGACGGTCGTGACACCGACCCTGAAAGCAGCCGAGGTCGCTGCCGCCGAGATCGACGCACCCGCGTTCTCCGCAGCGTGGTTGGTGCATCAGTGGGGGTGGCGCTGGGACAGCGATGGCCGCTGGGGTCGGGACTTCCAGGTCCCCCCGGACCCGGCAGCGAGGCTCACTCGTGGTGACCTGCTGGTCATCGATGAGGCCGGGATGCTCGACCAGGACACCGCCCGCGCTCTCCTCGATGTCGCCCTGGAGGCCCAGGTGCGGGTGGCGTTCATGGGCGACCGTCACCAGCTCCCCGCTGTCGGGCGTGGTGGGGTCCTCGACCTCGCCACCCAACACACCGGACCCGAGGCCACGGTGTGCCTGGACGTGGTGCACCGCTTCGCCGACCCCGCCTACGCTGAGCTGAGCGTCGCGATGCGCCGCGGTGGACCGGTCTTCGACCACCTCTGGGAACGCGGGCACATCCGACTGCATGCCAGCGAGGCCGAACGGACCCAGGCCCTCGCCAACCAGACCGCGGAGGCGATACTCGCCGGCCACACCAGCCTCGCCCTGATGGCCGATACGCGTGAGCAGGTCACCGCACTCAACGCCGCCATCCGGGACCGGCTTGTCGAGGCCGGTCTGGTCGATGACCACACCGTGGTGACCACCCTGGCCGGGGAGCGCCTCGGTGTCGGTGACCGAGTCGCGACCCGACGCAACGACTGGCACCTGTCTCTGGCCAACCGCCAGACCTGGACCATCACCGCCATCAACCCCACCACCTCCAGCACCACGATGGCCAGCGACGCTGAGCGGGAGCTGACGTTGCGCAACGAACGCGGCCTCACCCGCCAAGTGCCGTCCTGGTACGCCCGAGCCTGGGTCGAGTCCGCCTACGCCACGACCGTCTACGGTGCCCAGGGCGAGACCACCGCCGTCGGGCACCTGGTCCTGGATCAATCCACGACCGCAGCGTCGGCGTATGTGGGCATGACCCGTGGGCGCCACGACAACACCGCCCACCTCGTCGCCGAGACCCCTGCACAAGCCCGGACCATGTGGGAAGGGGCCTGTTCGCGCGAACGTGCCGACCTCGGTGTCGCCCACGCCCGCCTCCAGGCGGTCGATGACATCGACCGCTACGGCCCCATCGGACCCACCCGGCCCCCCGCCAACACACTGGTGCCACGACAACCAGAGACCACGAGGAGACGGGCCCACTACCCGGCCTACGACACCGGACACGACTACTCGCGGCGTGCATCGGCCTCGGGTCCCAGCATCGGGTTCTGACCCTCCGGCCGCCCCGGGGGCACCATTTCGCGTCCTGATTGCAGATCTCGCGAAAGTTTTTGAACTTTCGGAGGGGCGCTCGCTGACCTGCACAAACACCACCACCAGGGCTTCGCCCGTCCTGCGCCCGTCCCAGGACGGGCGCACCCAGGAGGGGCGTTTTTTGGTGCGCACCGTGAGGAGAGTTGATCCCGCACTGTCCAGTCGCGCCCCATCACGCGCTTGTGGGACAAGCGACAGCACCACACCCACCACCAGGAGAAGCCCATGACCACCGCCCTCAACGACGACCACCACGAGCACGACGAGATGCTCACCATCGAAGAAGCAGCCGCCCTCCTTCGTGTCCCCGTCGCCACGATGCGCTACTGGCGCTACACCGGCGACGGACCCTTCAGCTTCAAAGTCCAACGCCACGTCCGCTACTGGCGCACCGACCTCATCCTCTGGCGCAGCGAGCAGGGCCGCCGACCTGACCCCGTAGAGCCACAGCACTGACATTCACCCCCCTTGCCCACAAGCAGCGCGCCCGGAAGGGGACGCCGCCTAACAACCGGTCCAGGCTCGTGACGACAGCGAGGAGGTGCCATGGCCGGCAACATCGCCAAACGATCCGACGGGTCCTGGCGCGCCCGCTACCGCGACGAAGCAGGGCACGAGCACTCACGCCACTTCGATCGCAAGATCGACGCCCAACACTGGCTCGACGAGATCAGCTCCTCACTCCTCAATGGCTCCTACGTCGACCCAAAGGCCGGCAACATCACCTTTCGAGAGTTCTACGAGGACTGGGCTCCACGCCAGCTCTGGGTCCCCTCGACCACAACCAACGCGGACCTGGCGACGCGCTCAGTCGCCTTCGCCGACGTGCCGCTCAAGCTCGTCCGGCGCTCCCACATCGAGGCGTGGGTCAAGACAATGTCGACCCGACTGGCCCCGACGACGATCAAGACGCGATTCGTGATCGTGCGATCCGTCTTCCGGGCCGCGATCGCCGATCGGGTCATCGTCGTCGACCCCTGCGTCGGCGTCACCCTCCCGCGTCGCCGCAAAGCCGAGGCCACGATGCAGATCCCGACCATGGAGGAGGTTGGCCGCTTGCTTGCGCATGCTGACAGCAACCGCGCGTCCACCCGCAAGGGCTTTCGCGCCTACGTCGCCATGTGTGCGTTCGCCGGTCTACGCAAAGGCGAAGCAGCCGGCGTCCAAGTCGGGGACATCGACCACGTCCGGGGGCTCCTCAAGGTGTCACGACAGCTCCAGCGCGAGGGCAACACCTTCGTCACCCGTCTGCCCAAGTACGGCTCCGAAAGGGGCATCTTCCTGCCCGTCGAGCTGGTCGAGACTCTTGCCGACCACATCGCCACCTACCTCCCCAACGCAGACCCCGAGGCGTGGCTCTTCACCGTTGGGGACCGGCCCATGTCCGACAACGACATCCATTGGCGCTGGCGAGCGACGCGTGCCTCGGCGAAGCTCCCCCACGTCCGCCTTCACGACCTGCGGCACTTCTACGCTTCCGGTCTCATCGCAGCGGGGTGTGACGTCGTGACTGTGCAGCGCGCGCTCGGGCACGCAGCTGCGACCACGACCTTGAACACTTACAGCCACTTGTGGCCCACGGCCGAGGACCGGACGCGTGCGGCTGCCAGCGGGTTGATGCGCCAAGCGCTGGGGATCGCGCCGCCGACGCCAGGCTCAAGGTGAGGTCCCGAGACGCCCGCATGAACGCGTCAGGGGTTGATCCGCTCACGCCAGTAGCCGGGTCGCCGCTTGGCGTATGCAATCGCAACGACCGCCAGTTGCTCGCCGGTGACGAAGTAGACGACGCGGTACGGGAAGCCGTTGACTCGCTTCGACCGCACTGCTGGCGACCGCTCCCAGCCCGGCCAGACGCCCCATGAGTCCGGTGAGTCGACCGCAGCATCGATCGCCTCGCGGACAGCGATCTCGAAACGTGCGCCCACACCGAGCTCACGCTCGTCGTACCACTCGACATCAGCGAAGAACTCCGCCCTCGCCTCCGGGTGGAAGCCGAAGCCGCGGATCATGCGTCGCGCGCGCCCTGGCGTGCAGCTCGTCGATCAGCAAGCTCAGCAAATACGGCCTCGCCGGGGACCATCTGCGCCTCGCCGCCGACCATCTCGTCGACGCGCGAGCCGATCTCAGCCGTCCACGACTCGTCCACCGACTCTTGGCCAGCGACCTCGAGTGACTCCAGCAGCCGAATCGCCACGTCCTCGCGCACCGAAGGAGGCAGGGACATCCCCGCCTCGAAGAACTCCGACGCGCTCAGCGACATGAGGTCAGTCTACGGTCCAGCTCGGACAGCCGAAAGGGATCGATCCAGCGCGTCCGGCGCCCCGCGAGGAGCAACGGTCCTCGCTGCCCACGCCGGCCAAGACCGCTGGGGTAGAGATGCCGCAGGTGGAGCACGTCGGCTCTTTGTCAACAGTGTCGCGACAGGAGCCTTCAGAATTCTTGCGGACTTTTTGCGGACTAGAGCCACCAAATCCAGGTCTCGTAACCCTCTGACCTGCGCAAACGCGCTCAATCAGTAGTACCAGGGGTAGGGCGACCAGTCGGGGTCGCGCTTCTCGAGGAACTGGTCGCGGCCCTCCTGCGCCTCGTCGGTCATGTAGGCCAGTCGCGTCGTCTCGCCCATCAGCACCTGCTGACCCACCAGGCCGTCGTCGATGAGGTTGAACGAGTACTTGAGCATGCGCTGCGCGGTGGGGCTCTTGGCGTTGATGAGGCGACCCCACTCCAGCGCGGTGGCCTCGAGCTCGGCGTGCGGGACGGCCCGGTTGACCGCGCCCATCGCGACGCCGTCGGCGGCGGAGTACTCCTGGCCGAGGAAGAAGATCTCGCGGGCGAACTTCTGACCCGCCTGCCGCGCCAGGTACGCCGAACCGAAACCACCGTCGAAGCTGCCCACGTCGGCATCGGTCTGCTTGAAGCGGGCGTGCTCGGCGCTCGCGAGCGTCAGGTCCGACACCACGTGCAGGCTGTGACCACCACCGGCGGCCCACCCGGGCACCACACAGATGACCACCTTGGGCATGAAGCGGATCAGCCGCTGCACCTCCAGGATGTGCAGCCGGCCGAGCCTGGCCTTGTCGATCGGGCTCGGCTCCTCGGCACCGGTGTCACCGCTGGCGGCCGAGCCGTCCTCGTACTGGTAGCCGGCGCGGCCGCGGATGCGCTGGTCGCCGCCGGTGCAGAACGAGTGCTTGCCGTTCTTGGCGCTCGGCCCGTTGCCGGTCAGCAGCACGCAGCCGACGTCGGCGGAGGTGCGCGCGTGCTCCATCACCAGCAGCAGCTCGTCGACGGTGTGGGGCCGGAACGCGTTGAGGATGTCGGGCCGGTCGAAGGCGATCCGCACCGTCCCGTGCTCGTTCGCCCGGTGGTAGGTGAGGTCGGTGAGGTGGTCGAAGCCGGGCACCTCGGTCCACTGACCCGGGTCGAAGGTGTCGGAAACGTGGTCCAGAGCGCTCATGCCTGCGAGGCTATCGCCATGGTTGCCACCCCCACCGCCACGCTGGAGCACCGCGACGGCACGCCCGTGCTCGTCTTCACCCGCACCTTCAGCGCGCCGGCCCAGGACGTCTGGGACGCGCTGACCGTGTCCGACCGCGTCGGACGGTGGTTCGGCACGTGGACCGGCGACCCGGCCGACGGGTTCGTGACGGTCCGGATGACCGCCGAGGGCGACGACGTGCCGGAGAGCCGGTTCGATCTCACCGCGTGCGACGCCCCCCGCCGTCTGGACATCTCGTGCGTCGACGACTTCGGCAGCTGGAACCTCGAACTCACGCTCGTCGAGGAGTCCGGCAGCACCACCCTGACCATGCGCCAGGTGATCGACGACCCGGGCAGCATCGAGAACGTCGGTCCGGGGTGGGAGTACTACCTCGACCGGATGGTCGCGGCCGAGACCGGCGGCGACCCGGCGGCCGTCGACTTCGAGGCCGACTACTACCCCGCCCAGCAGCAGTACTTCCTCGACCTGCAGGGGTGACCGGACACACGGGCCGCGGCCGGTGACAATTTCAGATACCGACGGTATCTTGAATCGCATGGCTCAGAAGTTCAACGGCAAGGTCCTGCTCGTCACCGGTGCGGCTCGGGGCATCGGTGCCGGCGTGGCCCGCGGCTACGTGGCGCGGGGAGGCAAGGTCGCGTTGCTGGGCCTGGAGCCCGACCTGCTCGGGGCCCTCGCCGCCGAGCTGGGCGACGCCGCCGCCTGGTGGGAGGCCGACGCCCGTGACGGCGCGCAGATGACCGCGGCGATCGACGCCGCTGCCGCCCACTTCGGTCGCATCGACCACGTGCTGGCCAACGCCGGCATCGCCTCGTACGGCACGGTGCGCCAGATCGACGAGGCCTCGTTCGAGCGGGTCATCGACATCAACGTCACGGGCGTCTACCGCACCCTGCACCCCGCGATCCCCCATCTGGTCGAGACCAAGGGACACGCCCTCGTGGTCGCCAGCCTCGCCTCGTTCAGCAACCTGGCCGGCCTCGCCGCCTACAACGCCAGCAAGGCCGGGGCGGAGTCGCTGGCCCTCGCGACCGCGCAGGAGGTCGCCCACCTGGGCGTCAAGGTCGGCGTGGTGCACCCGGGCTGGATCGACACCGACATCGTGCGCGGGGCCGAGGCCGACCTGCCGACCTTCAAGGTCATCCGCGGCAAGCTGCCCTACCCGGCGAACTCCACCACGAACCTGGCCGACTGCGTCGACGGCATCCTGCGGGGCTTCGCCCGTCGCAAGACCCGCGTCTACGTGCCCCGCGGCGTGGTGCTGGCCAACTGGACCAAGCCGCTGCTCAACTCCCCGCCGGTGCTGATGATCATCAAGCGAATCGCGCGCCGGCACGTGCCGGACCTCGAGCGCGAGGTCGACGCGCTGGGTCGGTTCCAGCACGCCCACGTGCCCCTCACCGAGGCCAAGCCCGCCGACTGAGACCCGACCGGGTCAGACGGTCTGCACGCTGGCGGCCAGCGAGACCATGTGTCCGAACCGTGCGAGCTCGGAGGTCAGGAAGGCCGGCCCGCCGTGCCGTCCGGCGACGACGACGAACGCCACGCCGGCACGGTCCTTCGCCGGGCTGGCGGCCAGCACCGTGGAGTCCCATGCGGGGATGTCCGGCAGCGTGGTGGCCGTGGCGACCGACAACCACGACCGGGTCTCGGGCACGAGCTTCGGCGCCGTGGGTGACGCGTGCACCGCCTCGGGGACGCCGTCGGCCCCGGCTCGCACGGCCATCGCCCAGTCGACGCGGAAGGTCTCGGGGACCACCGCCACCAGCTGCTCGACCGCGCGGGCGGGGTCCTCGGTGAACGCCTCGACCGCCTCGAGGTCCATGCTGAGGTTGACGCCCGCGTTGTAGCGCGAGATCCAGTGCACGCTGACACCCTCCAGCCCGTGGCACGCGGTGATCAGCGCGTCGGGCATGACGGTCGGCGGCAGCTCCAGCAGCACGTCGTCGACCGCGACCCCGTCGGGTCGGTGCTCGACGATCTCGATCGCCTCGATGTCGGCCCCGGCCGCACCGAGCGCCGTGGCCAGCGCGCCGAGCGAGCCGGGGACGTCGGGCAGCTCGACGCGCAGGAGGAAGGCCATGACCCCCATTGTCGGGGCACGTCGTTACGGACGTGTGACGTGGGTCCCGCCCATCTGCCTCCCGGTAGCGTGGAGGCGTGAGCACCCCCGCCCCCACCTCCCTGTCCGAGGCCGGCGTCCGCCGCTGGTTCCGCATCGTCGCCGTCGCCGAGGCCGTCTCGTGGGCGGGTCTGCTGGTCGCGATGTTCTTCAAGTGGATCGTGCAGGCCGACCCCGAGGCGGGGATCGAAGGGGGCGTCCCGATCATGGGTCCGATCCACGGCGCCGTGTTCGTCGCCTTCGTCGCCATGTGCTTCATCGCGTGGCGCACGTTCGGATGGTCGCTCAAGACCCTCGCGGTCGCCCTGGTGTCGGCCGTGCCGCCCTTCACCACCGTGGTGTTCGAGGTGCAGGCCGGCCGCCGCGGACTGCTCGGCGAGACCGCCCCCGCTACTCCGGGTCGCTGACCTCACCCGCGGGCGGCTCACCGGTGTCGGTGCGCTCGACCCGCACCCGCGCGATGCGGTACCGGTCGACCTCCTCGACGCGCAGCACCACCGCCACCTCCGACGACGCACCGGCCGGGGTCGCCTCGACCACCACGGCGTCGCCGACGCCCGGCAGGTGCCCGAGTCGCGCCACGATGAACCCCGCGACCGTCTCGTAGGGTCCGTCCTCGAGCTCGACCCCCGTCTCGGCGGCGAAGTCCTCGATGTTGAGGCCACCCTCGACGTCCATGGAGCCGTCGACCGCGATCGTGCGGACCACGTCCTCGGCGTCGTGCTCGTCGCGGATCTCGCCGATCAGCTCCTCGACGAGGTCCTCCAGGGTGACGATGCCGTCGGTGCCGCCGTACTCGTCGACGACCAGGGCCATGTGGGTGCCCTCGCTGCGCATCGTGGTGATGGCGGGGAAGATCTGGTTCGTCGAGGGCAGCATGACGATCGGTCGCATCACGTCGCGCACCCGCCGCCGGTCGTCGTCGCCCAGGTCGTACAGGTCGCGCACATGCACGAATCCCTCGATCTGGTCCGGGCCGCCGTCAGCCACCGGGTAGCGCGAGTACGGCTGCTGCCGGACGAACTCGATGGAGTCGCTCAGCCGGCGGTCGGCCTTCAGGTACACCACGTCGCCGCGCGGTCGCATGACCTCCTTGACCGTGCGCTGCGACGCCAGGAAGACGTCGTTCACGAACCGGCGCTCGTCCTCGCCCAGGCTCTCGTGACCGGACACCAGGTCGCGCAGCTCCTCCTCGCTGATGTCCTCGCTGACGGCGTGGGGGTCGCCGCCGAGCAGACGCACCACCGCGTTGGTCGAGATGGACAGCAGCCAGATGACCGGTCGCATCGCGGTGGCGAACCGGTCGAGCGGCGGCGCGACCAGCAGCGACAGCTGGGCGGAGCGTTGGAGGGCGAACCGCTTGGGCACGAGCTCACCGAACACGAGCGACAGGTAGGCGATGAACAGCGTCAGCAGCACCAGCGCGGTGGTGTCGGCCGCGCCCTCGGGCAGGCCGGCGTCGACCAGGTAGGGGGCGAAGTCGGGCGCCAGCGTCGACCCGCCGTAGGCCGCCGACAAGAAGCCCGCCACGGTCACCCCGATCTGCACCGCGGCGAGGAACCGGTTGGGGTTGCGGGCCACGGCCGCCACGCGCACACCTCGGGCGCTCTGACTCTCCATCCGTGACAGCTGGCTCTCGCGCAGGGAGACCAGGGCCAGCTCGGTCGCGGCGAACACCCCGCCCACCAGCACGAACATGACGACGAGGGCCAGGTTGAACAGTGTCTGTTGGTCCACCTCCCTGATCCTACGGATCCCTCCCTCCCCCACCGGGGCGGTGGATTCGCGACCGAATGGCCTCCGCGGTGGACATGCGACCGAAACAGGCCCCATTCGGTCCCATCTGCACCACCCCGGGGGATTCGGTCGCGGATCCACCGCCCCGGGGGGTCAGCGCAGGGGGTCGAAGGACTGCAGGAGGGGGTGCGCCTGGCCGCGGACGATGCGGTCGGCGAGCAGCCGGCCGCTCAGCGGACCCAGCGCGATACCCCACATGCCGTGGCCACCGGCCACGAAGACACCGGGCGTCCGGGTCGCCCCGACGAGCGGGAGTCCGTCGACGGTGCAGGGCCGCGAGCCGACCCACTCGTCGGTACGGGCCTCCCAGTCGACACCCCGCAGCATCGGTCGGGCGGCCGCGACGATCGCGTCGACCCGGCGGCGGTCCAGGGGAGCATCGGGCTTGCGGAACTCCATCATCCCCGCGACCCGGAAGGCGTCCTCCGCGCCGGGCGGGCCGAGCGGCGTGCACGCCACCCGCTGCGCCGGGAAGTAGATCGGCCCGACGGGCTGGTGCTCCGGGCGCACGGTGAAGCTGTAGCCGCGGCCGGCCTGCACGACCGACCGCACGCCGTGGGGACGGACCAGGGACCCCAGCCACGTGCCCGTGGCGACCACGGCCGCGTCGGCGACGAGCCGGTCGCGCCCCACGCGCACCTCCACCCCGGCGCCGACCCGCTCCACCCCCACCACGTCGCCCACCACGAGGCGACCGCCCCGCTCGACCACGGCCTCGCCGAGCGCCCGCACGTACCGGCCGGGGTCGATGAAGCGCTGGTCGTGCAGGCGGGCGCCGCAGGTGACGGCCTCACCCAGCGCCGGCTCGAGCGCATGGATCTGGGCAGCGTCGAGCAGGTCGTAGGCGACCTCACCGCCGAGGTCACCCACCTGCTCGAACTCGTGCACCAGCACGCGCCGGTCGGACTCGGAGGTGAACGCGGCGAGGAACGGCGAGGCCGCCTTGGTCGGTTCGGCGATCTGCATCTGGTCGAAGGCGTCGAAGGCGAGCCGGTTGGCCTGCGCGAACACCGCCATCGCCGACCGCCACCGGCCGGGCGTGCAGTGCCGCGTGAAGTCGGCCAACCACTTGAGCAGCCGGGGGTTGGCGGTGGGCGGCACGTACACCGGTGAGGACGAGCTGAGCGTCGCCTTGATGCCGGCGCCCAGGATGGCCGGGTCGGGCAGCGGCAGGGTCAGGGCCGGGGCGAGCCACCCGGCGTTGCCCCAGGACGAGCCGGCGGCGACGCCCTGTCGGTCGACGACGGTGACCTCGACACCGTCACGCTGCAGGTACCAGGCCGTCGCCAGACCGACCATGCCGGCACCGACCACCACCACGTGTCCGGGTCGTTGCGTCATCGGATCGCCTCCTGCTCCGAGGCTACGCTGCCGACCGGTGCATGTTCCCCGGCAGATGGGTACTGTCGAGGGGACCACCCATCACGAGGAGTGAGATGCCCTTCCGCAGCAAGAAGCCGACCGTCCGCGACAACTACGACGACCTGGTGGCACAGGCCGACGTGCTGCGTCAGCAGCTCGCCGAGCGCGCGCCCGACGTCCGCGACGCCGTCGTCGCCCGCCTCAGCGAAGGCGCCGGCGAGCTCCGCAACCGGCTGCCAGAGATCCGCGACAGCCTCGTCGAGCGGCTGCCCGACGACGTGGCCGACCGGCTGCCCGAGTCGGTCAAGCCGAAGAAGAAGTCGCGCCTCAAGAAGGTCGTCGTGGTCGGTGCCGTGGCCACGGTCGCCGGTGTCGTCCTGTCGAAGATGAAGACCGATCCGGCTCCCCCGCCGCCGCCGGCCTACCAGCCGCCCGCCCCCGCGGGCCCGGCTTCCTGACCCGCCGCAGGCCCACCACGAACCCGGCCCCCGTCATCGCGACGGGGGCCGGGTTCGTTGGTCCGTGGACCGGCGGTCAGAGCGTCCCGACGAAGGGCAGCACCAACCGGCAGCGCACCGGCTGCGCGGAGGCCGGGTCGAGCGCGTTCAGCATCAGCCGGCCGGTGTTCGGGCTGGCCACGATCTGGAAGTGCTCGGAGAAGTCCCACGGGCACACCTTCTGCAGATCGATGTTGGTCATGCCCGGCGAGAAGCCGCTCGTGTAGGGGATGACCAGCTCGTCGTACCGGGTGACGATGTTCGTGTAGGTGATGCCCGGCACCGCCGGACCGCCATCGGCCCGCAACCGGGTGAAGAAGTCTCCCCCGGTCAGCAGCTGGGGACCCGACGCGAAGTACAGCTCGAGCGCACCGAACAGCAGCGGCGTCAACCCGAACGGCGTCCCGAGGACTGCGAGGTTCGCGAGACCGAGCGGGTTGGTGCCGTTCCAGAGCGGGGCGATCGACACGTACTGGTTGATCTTCGCCGCACCGCCCAGGAACTTGGCGTACGCGTTGGGCACCACGGTGCCCTCGGAGTGGCCGACGATGTCGACCTGCGTGGCGCCGGTGGCGGCGAGCACCTCGTCGATGAAGGCGCCGAGCTCGGCCGCGCTCTCCTCGATGAGGGTGAAGCCGCCGAACTGCGTGAGCGGCAGCGGAGCACCCGCGGGAATGCCGTAGGTGAGGGCGAAGACGCAGTAGCCGTTGTTCTTGAGCAGCGGCGACATGGTCTGCCAGTTGGTGTTCTTGTTGCCCGACAGCCCGTGCACCAGCACGACCGGCCGGGGGTGTGCCGCGGTGGGCTTGCAGGCGAAGTCGTTCGCGCCCGGCGGGTCGGCGTCCAGGTTCAGACCGGCGAGCACCGCCGACGGCAGGAACGAGTACGGCACCGGCAGCGGCCGGGGCGTCGCCGCCTGGCCCGGACCGGCGAGGCCGATGGTGGCGAACAGTGCAAGGACGGCACCGAGGACGACGGACCTGCGGATCATGGGCTTCCCTCCCGTGGCGGAGATCACAACCTAGCGCAGCCGGCGCCGGCTGACCGATCAGTGCGCGTGCACCCGGGCGCGGGTTGCCCGCAGGTGAGAGCATCGGTCGCATGATGCGTACCGCCAAGCGGGTGGCCCTGGAGACGGTGGGGTGGATCCTCGTCGTCGCCGGCGTCGCGGCGCTGGTGCTGCCCGGCCCGGGCCTCATCCTGCTGTTCGCCGGCGTCGCCGTGCTGTCCCAGCAGTACGAGTGGGCCGAGCGACAGGTCGACCCCCTCAAGTACCGCGCCATGAAGGGCGCCGCGTACGGGGTGGCGTCGTGGAGCCGGATCGCCCTGTCCCTGCTGGGCGTCTCCTGGTTGGCGGCCTGCGGCGTCGTGTGGCTCGTCGACCCGGACCAGCCCGACTGGTGGCCGGTGGCCGACGCCCTGTGGTTGCCCGGCGGGGCCGCCACCGGCGTCTCGCTCGTGGTCTCCGCCGCTCTGGCCCTCGCGCTGGTGGTGTGGAGCTATCACCGGTTCAACGGCAAGCCCGAGGCGCTCGAGGAGCTGGAGCGGCAGAAGGACGCCGCCGACGAGAAGTGGGGCCGCTGAGCGGTCTCCCCGGAGACGACGAAACCCCCCACCGCGGAGGTGAGGGGAGCCGGTGCTGGTGCGCCCGAAGGGATTCGAACCCCTAACCTTCTGATCCGTAGTCAGATGCTCTATCCGTTGAGCTACGGGCGCGCCGCCCCCGCGGCGACGCGAGGACTGCATGAGTCTAGCGGGTCCGGTCGGGGAGGTCGAAACCGCCTAGGCGTCGCTGTCCGCGGCCCCGGCGATGTCCTCCTGCAGCAGCGGCGACAGCCCCGCGGCGGCCTCCAGCAGGTGCCCGACCTCGGGCGTGCTGAGCCGGTACGACACCGTGCCGCCGGCCCGGCTGGACGTCACGAGACCCGCCCGCCGGAGCACGGCGAGCTGCTGGGAGAGGTTCGACGAGGACGTGCCGAGCACGGCGAGCAGGTCGCGGACCTGCCGCGGCCCGTCCTGCAGCAGCTCGAGCACCCGGATGCGGACCGGGTGCCCGAGCGTGCGGAACAGCGTCGCTGTCGGGTCGGGCAGGACGACCGGCGAGGGCTGGACCCGATGAGCCGGTGCTGTCACGAGGCCGCGGTCAGCTGCCGGCGGCGTCGATGTCTGCGGCGACCCGGCGGTGGGCCTCCCAGATCTCCTCGGGCAGTCCCACGAACTGCTTGAGGTGCTCCTCGCGGTAGCCGATCTCCTGCTTCCAGCGCTCGATGTCGATGGTCAGCAGGGTGTCGAGGTCACCCGGCTCGATCTCGAGGCCCTCGAGCAGCAGCTCGTCCTTCGTCGGGATCATGCCGACCGGGGTCGGGTTGCCCTTGACCAGTCCGTTCTTGGACTCGATCAGCCACACCAGGGCGCGCACGTTCTCGCGGAACCCGGGCCACAGGAAGTGCCCGTCCTCGGGATCGCGCTGGAACCAGTTGACGTGGGCGAAGATCGGCTTCTCGGTGGTCTTGCCGAGCACGTCGAGCCAGTGCTGGGCGTAGTCGCCCTCGCCGTACGACATGAACGGACGCATGGACATCGGGTCGTAGCGCAGCACGCCCTCGAGGCCGTCGGCCGCGAAGGTCGCCTCGGCACCGAGCGTCAGACCGTCGTACACGCCCTCGGCGACGTCGGTGAACGAGCGGATCAGCGGCTCACGGTCACGCGTGCGGCCGCCGAAGATGATCGCGTCGACCGGCACGCCGGCCGGGTTGGCGTAGCCCTCGGCCAGGTTCGGCACGTTGGCCATCGTGGTGGTGAAGCGGCTGTTGGGGTGCGCCCAGGCCTCGTCGGCCGTCTCCGGCGAACGGTCGGCGATGCGCTCGCCCTTCCAGTCCAGCCAGCCGTCGAGGTCGGTGGGGTGCTCCTTGGTCTTGCCCTCCCACCACACCTCCTGCGTCTTCTCGTTGTAGGCCACGTTGGTGAAGATCGTCCCGGTGCCCGGCTGGATCGCGTCGATCGCGGTGGGGTTGGACTTCTCGTTGGTGTCGCGGGCGACACCGAACACACCGAACTCGGGGTTGAAGGCGTAGAGCCGGCCGTCCTCGCCCGGCCACAGCCAAGCGATGTCGTCGCCGTAGAACTCGATCTCGTACCGGTCGCCCAGGGTGTCGGGGGCCAGCGTCATCGACAGGTTGGTCTTGCCCGACGCCGACGGGAAGCCGCCAACGATGTTGTGGACCTCGCCGGTCTGCTTGTCCTTGACGCCCAGCAACAGGAACTGCTCCACGAGGAAGCCGTTCTTCCAGCCGTCGTAGGACGCCAGGCGCAGGCCGTGGGCGATCTTGCCGAGGAGCGCGTTGCCGCCGTAGGACGAGCCGAAGTGCAGGATCGTGCGCTCGTCGGCGATCGTGTAGAAGTAGCGCTTGTCGTCCGGCGTGCCCTGGCCGAGGTTCGGCAGGTCGCCCGTGACGTGCACGGCGCGCACGAAGTGGTCGGGCTCGGCGAGCTCGTTGATGTAGTTCACGCCGACGCGGGCCATGCGGATCATGTGCAGCACCACGGTGCGGGCATCGGTGATCTCGACACCGGCGGCGAACTTCTCCAGCGGCGAACCCTGCGGGGCCATCAGGTAGGGGACGACGTACATCGTCTTGCCCTCCGAGGCGCCCTGGACCAACGAGAGGTAGTTCTCCTTGGCCTGGTCCGACGGCTGCCAGTTGTTGTACAGGCCCTTGTCGGACTCGTCGCTGGTGGCGACGATGGTGCGCTCCTCGGCCCGGGCGGTGTCCTTGATGTAGGACCGCGAGTAGGTGCGACCGCCCGTGACCGGCTGCAGCTCCCCGGCGTCGAGCGCCTCCTGCACGAGGCGGGCGTCGTCGTCGGCACCGACGACCTCGACCCGCTCGGCGCCGGTGATGCCCGCCCAGTACTTGACGTACTCACGCACGTGGGGGTTGGTCAGTCCTGCTGCATCGAGCGCTGCGTCGACATCTGCCATGGCCGGCTGGTCCCTTCGGTCCTCGGGTGATGCGCCGCACTCTATAGGAGTTGCAGATTCCTTCAACGAGCGGTCAGGACCGACGGTCGCGGTGCCCCTGCCGCGGCCAGCGAGCGACCCCGACGCGACTGCGGACCGGCCGGCACGAGCAGTCCGGCGAGCGCCGCCAGCAGCATCACCGCGGACAGCACCGCGAACGTGACGACGTACCCGGTCTCCGTCGCGAACCCGGACGGCTGCACGGTGGCGGTCACGATGCTCGTGGCGACGGCGGCCCCGACGGCTCCACCCATCGTGCGGAGGTTGGCGTTCATGCCCGTGGCGACGCCCGTCTGCTCGGCGGGGACGGCCGCGACGATCAGGTTGGCGAGCAGGGCGAACACCAGTCCGATGCCGACGCTGGTGATGCCCACGCCGACCGCGACGTGCCAGGCGGCGTCGTGCCAGGTCGCCGTGAGGGCCATGCCGGTCGACGAGATGCCGCAGGCGGCCACGACCAGCAGGCGAGGATCGATGCGCCGGCTGAGCGGCGTGGCGACCAGGCCCATCACGAAGGTCGCGGCCGCGGCGGGCAGCATCACCAGGCCCGCCTGGGTGACGGTGAGCCCGAGCCCGTAGCCGGACGCCGTGGGGGTCTGCAGCAGCTGCGGCGTGAACCCGAACGACGCGTACATCGAGAAGCCGACCAGCAGGGCCACCAGGTGCGTGGTCCACACCGCCTTCAGCCGCATCATCCGCAGGTCGATGACCGGGGCGCGGGCCGTGTTCTCGGCCCGGACCCAGCCCAGCAGGACGACCACGCCCGCCACCGCGAACCCGAGGACCGCGGGCGACGTCCACCCCCACGTGGGTCCCTGGCTCACCGCCAGCAACAGGCAGGACAGCCAGCCCGCCAGCAGCACCGCCGGGGCGATGCTGACGCCCCCGGTGGCCCGCACCGGCGACGTCGGGATCACGAGGGCAGCAGCCAGCGCGGCGCCACCCGCCACGACCGCGGGCGGCACGAACAGCCAGTGCAGCCCGATCAGGTCGATGAGCGGACCGGCGACGACGATGCCGACCCCGAACCCGACCGCCAGCAGCGAGGAGGTGACGCTGATGGCCGAGGAGCGGCGGTGCTCGGGCATCTCATCGCGGATGATGCCGAACGCCAGCGGGATGACGCCTCCGCCGATGCCCTGGATGACCCGGGCGGCGATCATCACCTCGATCGTCGGGGCGACGGCCGCGACGAGCGCGCCGACCGCCAACGCGGCCACGGCGAACACCAGCATGCGGTTCTTGCCGTAGGCGTCGCCCAGCCGGCCGATGATCGGCGTCGCGATGGACGCGGCCAGCAGCTGGGCCGTGACGATCCACGAGGCCTGGGCCTGCGAGGCGCCGAACTGCTCCTGCACGAGCGGCAGGGTCGGCACCGACATCGACTGCAGCAGGGAGAACGACATGACCGAGGCGGCGAGCACGGCGAACACCACCCCGGGGTGGGTTCGGCGGGTCGTCACAGGCCAATCCTCTCGAGGGAACTCGACCATACTAGTTGCTCGGTGCATCTATTCGCACCTCGCCCACCCCCGGTGGTTGAGGTGGCGCGAGGAACGAGCGCCCTCGAAACCACCAGCCCGGCACCACCAACCTGGTTTCGAGGCTCCTCGCAGAGCTCGTCGCACCTCAACCACCGGACCGGCCCCGCCCCCCGGTGGTTGAGGTGCGCGCCCGCGAGCCTCGAAACCACCCCCTGTGGATGACCGACCTGACGCCCCGACCGATCCGCGGTGGACTGCCTCGGATGCCCGCCATGTACATCCTCCGCTGCTCCGACGGCAGCTACTACGTCGGCAGCACCCGGAACCTCGCGGCCCGGCTGCACGCCCACCGGATCGGCCGGGGTGCGGAGTACACCCGCCGCAGGCTCCCTGTTGAGCTGGTCTTCGCCCAGGAGACCGAGAAGGTCTCTGAGGCGTTCGCTCTGGAGAAGAAGGTCCAGGGATGGTCGCGGGCCAAGCGGGAGGCGCTGATCCGTGGGGACTTCGAGGCCCTACCGCTGCTGGCCAGGCGCCGGGCGGGACGACCGCGGGAGGAGTAGACCCGGAGTCGTGGTTTCGAGGCTCCTCGCAGAGCTCGTCGCACCTCAACCACCGAACCGGCCAAGCCCCACACCAGCGTGGTTTCGAGGCTCCTCGCAGAGCTCGTCGCACCTCAACCACCGAACCGGCCCTGCCACCCGGTGGTTGAGGCGGCGCGAGGAACGAGCGCCCTCGAAACCACCAGCCCCCTTCGGGTCAGCCCAGGGGGTGGTCGATCTCGTCGACCGGCATCCGCGCCAGGGCGATCGCCGCGACCGCCAGGAAGATCGGGGCGACCCCTGCGACCAGGAAGGTCGCCTTCAGACCGATCAGCTCACCGACCGCGCCGGCGAGCGCCATCGAGACCGGCATGAAGGCCAGCGACACGAAGAAGTCCAGGCTGGACACCCGGCCGAGCAGCTCCGCGGGCACCCGCCGCTGCAGCAACGTGCCCCAGATGACGGTGGGCGCGGAGAACAGGGCGCCGGTGATCAGCAGGGCGGCGGCGATCAGCGGCACGCTCGTGGCGAACCCGACGACCGCCATCGGCAGGCACGCAGCCCCCCACATCGCGACCATGATCGTGAGGTACCGGCGCGGCATCCGGATCGACGCCATCAGCAGCGAGGCCGCTGCCCCACCCAGCCCGAAGGCCGCGAGCACCCATGCATGGTCGGTCGCGTCGCCGCCGGCCTGGTCCTTGATGACGAACGGCACCAGCACCTCCAGCGGCCCGATGACCACCAGCACCATCGCGGACGCGAACAGCAACGTGGCGAGCAGCCATGGCGTGCTGACCATGTAGCGGAACCCGATCACCAGGTCGGCTGCGGCCGCGCGCACCGGATGGGTGTCGTCGGCGACCAGGTCGCGGCGCAGAGGCACGGGGTGCAGCAACAGGATCGTGAGCAGGCAGCCGACCTCCAGCGCCAGCACCAGGACGAAGGCCCAGGCGGGCGACCAGGCGGCGACGACCAGGCTCGCCAGGGCCGGACCCGCGGCGTTCATCATGACCGGCCGAAGCACGCCCTCCATGCCGTTGGCCGCGAGCAGGTCGTCGGCGTCGACGACCGACGGCAGGATCGCGGAGTACGCCGGGAAGTAGAAGCCACTGGCCAGACCGAGCACCAGCCCGGCGAGCGCGAGGTGCCAGAAGGTCACGAGGCCGGCCAGAGCCAGCGCCGACACCACGGCCGTGACCGCGACCCGGACCACGGTCACCGCGACCATCACCCGGCGCTGCGGGATGCGGTCGGCGGCCACCCCGCCGACCAGCACGGTGAGCACGAGACCCAGCGCGGTGCCCGACGCGACGAACGACAGGTTGCCCGGGCCCCCACGGAGCTCGATCACCTGCCACACCAGCGCGATCAGCCAGACGCCCGCGGCGGCCAGCTCGAACGTGATGGAGGCCGCGAGGCACCGGTACTGCCGGAACCGGAACGGGCGCAACGGCCCACGGGCCCACGCGGGGGCCAGGGTGTCGGACACGGCAGTACCTCGGATCGTGCGGCGCTCGGGTGTGAACGCTCGGATGGGGTCCGCCGCGGGTCGCACGACCGGACCGTAGGTCACCCTAACCCGTCGGACCGACAGCGCGCGGGCGATCGGCCCGTGTGCTAAACCATTGGCATGAGACTCGAGCTGTCTCCCGAGGTCGCGGAGTTCCGCGCCGGTCTGCGGGAGTTCTTCACCACGAAGGTCCCCCAGGACGTGCGTGACACCGTGCGAGCGGGCGGTCACCTGTCCAAGGACCAGATCATCGCGTCCCACCGGACGCTCAACGACGCGGGCCTCGCGGCCCCGCACTGGCCCGAGGAGTGGGGCGGACGGGGTTGGACCCAGCTGCAGACCCACCTCTGGAACGACGAGATGCAGCGGGCCTGTGTGCCGCCGCCGCTGGCGTTCAACACCTCGATGGTCGGTCCCGTCATCGCCGCCTTCGGCAGCCAGGCGCAGAAGGAGCGCTTCCTGCCCGACACCGCGGCGCTCAAGATCTGGTGGTGCCAGGGCTTCTCCGAGCCCGAGGCCGGGTCCGACCTCGCCTCGCTGCGCACCACCGCGGTGCGTGACGGCGACGAGTGGGTCGTCAACGGCCAGAAGACGTGGACCACCCTCGGCCAGTACGCCGACTGGATCTTCTGCCTGGTCCGCACCAACCCCGACGCCCCCAGGAAGCAGGCGGGCATCTCGTTCCTGGTGTTCCGCATGGACAGCCCCGGTGTGACGCTGCGGCCGATCAAGCTCATCGACGGCGGCTTCGAGGTCAACGAGGTCTTCTTCGACAACGTGCGGGTGCCGGCCGACCAGCTGATCGGCGAGGAGAACGCCGGCTGGTCGTACGCCAAGTTCCTGCTCGGCAACGAGCGCGTCGGCGTCGCCCCCGTCACCGCCACGAAGGTCTGGCTCGCGCACGCCAAGGAGTACGCGGCCCAGCCGCTGGCCGACGGGACCCGTCTGATCGACCAGCCGGCCGTCGCCAGCCGCATCGCGCTGCTGGAGAACCAGCTGGCAGCACTGGAGCTGACGGTCCTGCGGGTCGCCGGCAACTCCGCCGAGGGCAAGCCCGACCCGGCCTCCTCCATCCTCAAGCTGCGGGGCACGCAGCTGCAGCAGGAGGCCAGCGAGCTGTTGGTCGACCTCGCCGGACCCGACGGACTGGTCGGTGGCGACGGGGTCGACGGCATCGAGCCGTGGGCCCAGGTCGCCGTGCCGCGCTACCTCAACTACCGCAAGGCATCCATCTACGGAGGGTCCAACGAGGTGCAGCGCAGCATCATCGCCTCGTCGATCCTGGGACTGTGAGCTGACATGGACTTCACCCTCGACACCGAACAACTCGCCCTCGCCGACGCGGTCAAGGGCCTGCTGAGCGACGGGTACGACCGTCGCAACAAGGCCCGCGAGTCCGACTCCGGCTACGACGCCGAGCTGTGGTCCGGAGCGGCCGACATGGGGCTGCTGGGTCTGCCGTTCGCCGAGGAGCACGGCGGGGTCGGTGCCGGCGCCACCGAGGTGATGCTGGTCGCCGAGCGCATCGGCCGCACCCTGGCGCCCATCCCGTTCGTCGACGTCGTGGTCCTGGCCGGCGGTCTCGTCTCGGCCGCGGGCACCGACGACCAGAAGAGCACCCTGCTGGAGGGCATCTCGTCGGGCGAGCACCTCGTCGTGCTGGCCCACACCGAGCCGCGCGCCCCCTACGGCGCGAAGGCCTACGGCGTCACCGCCTCCGGCTCCGGCGACGACTGGACGCTCTCCGGTGTCAAGGAGCCGGTGTCGTTCGGCGGCGTGGCCGACACCCTGCTCGTCACCGCGGTGGCCGACGGCGCCACCCGCGTCTTCGTGGTCGCCGGTGACGCCAGCGGACTCACCCGCACGGCGTACCCGACGCACGACGGCCGCAAGGCCGCTCGCATCGAGCTCGACGGCACGCCGGCGGTGCCGCTGGGCGACGCAGACGAGTCCGCCGTGGCCGCGGCGCTCGACCTGGCCCGTGTGGCGCTGGCCGCCGAGGCGGTCGGGGCGATGGCCGAGGCACTGACCATGACGACGGAGTACCTCAAGTCGCGCAAGCAGTTCGGGGTGCCGCTCAAGACCTTCCAGGCGCTCACGTTTCGCGCGGCCGACATGTACACCGAGCTCGAGCTGGCGCGCAGCGCGATGCTGTACGCCACCATGGCGGCCGACGCTCCCGGCACCGATCCGCTGGCCGCGTCCCGCGCGGCCCTGCAGGTCAGTGGCGCAGCGCGGCTCATCGGCCAGGAGGCGATCCAGCTGCACGGTGGCATCGCGATGACCGACGAGTACGCGGCCGGGCACTACACCAGCCGGCTCACGGCCATCGAGCACACCTTCGGCGACCGCGCCTGGCACCTGGCACGGCTCACCGAGACGATCGACGACCACGACGTGCTCGACCTGCTGCGCTGAACACCTGCTGCGGCGGCCCGATCCGCCGTCGCCCCGTCCCGGTTGGTCGGGCACCCGTCACGGTCGCTATCCTGACGTGGTTGCCCGGCCACCGCGGGGCAACGAGGAGATGTCGCATAGTGGCCTAGTGCGCCCGCCTGCTAAGCGGGTTGAGGGTCAAACCTCTCGAGGGTTCAAATCCCTCCATCTCCGCCGACGACCTCAGCCCCGCAGCGTTCTCTGCTGTGGGGCTGAAGTCGTCCGTGGGCCGGGGATTTGAGGAGGAGCGAGGAACGAGCGACGGGGTCCCTCCATCTCCGCCGAATGTGTCAGGTTGGAACCCTCGTCGTGCGTCAGCATGACGAGGGTTCTCTTGTGCCCGCTTTTCGGGCCTGTGGGGGCCTCGTCGCCGATGACGGCGGCAAGGACCGGCGTGAGGGGTGCGTCGGCCAACACGGGCGCGAGAACGCCGTCTGTGGGCTCGCTGTCGACGTGGAAGGCCTCGAAGACGGTGTTGTTGAGTAGCTGGCGGGCTTCGGCGCCGCAGAAGCTGTAGAGCCGCTCGGCGTGGGTCAGGAGGTCGGTGATCTGCTCGAGCCGAGCGAAGAGCGCATCGCTGTGGGTCTGGGCACCCGGGATGAGGCGTTGACTTCGGTGATCTCGGTCGCCACGCTGCCCTGACGATCCTTGAGCACCTCGACGGGCAGTGCGTCGGCCATGTAGGCGTCGAGCAGCTTCTGTTGGTGTCGTTCGAACTCGGCCAGCCTTCGGCGTTGGTCGGTGATGAGTCGGCTGCCCGACTCAGCCGAACGCCGCAGGTCGTCTCGTGCACGGGTGCCGAAGGTCGCGACCTGGTCGTCGGTAAAGCGGACACTGCCCACTGGTTCGCAATGAGGTCTCCCTGTTCCGCCACCGGATGGTCGGATCGATGGGCCAAGTAGGCTCAGCCGACGACCACGCGGCCATGGAGAGCCTCTTCAGCCTGCTCCAACGCAACGTCCTCAACCGCCAAACGTGGACCACCCGCGACGACCTCCGGATCGCGATCGTGACCTGATCGAACAGACTTACCACCGACGCCGAAGACAGGCCCGACTCGGACGATTGACGCCCATCGAGTTCGAGATGATCATGGGCCAGACCGTCACTCAGGCGGCCTGAACCGCTGTCACAGATCCATGCAGCAGCCTGAACTTTTCTGCCAGACTAGAAGTAGCTCTCCATCTAACGACAGCCAACTGACTCCGGGCTTGGCCTGACCCGAGATCGCAGGACCAGCGGATCCGCCATCTGGCCCTTCGTGAAGTTAGAAGCAAGTCTGCTCGATCGGATCACTCGGGAAGTTTCGCGCATAGCAGCCGGGCACCGTGAAGCCACGACCCAGATTCATGGCCGGAGAACCGGTGCTGTAACCGAGCGGAGGCATTGCGCCTGTTGAACTATCAATACCGGTGCAGTTGGTGCTCACCTCACCGGTGCAATCATTGGTGACCAGCTGGTACCCGGCCGACATAGCACTGGATTCCTCCAAGCCCTGCGGCAAGTACAACGACACAATGAATCCACGAGATTGAGAATCCCCGGGAAGAAGGAATGGAGCGTCTTGGGGATATGCGATGCCGATTCCTAGCGCCTTTCGGTCGCAGTTGTCGAAAAGCAGGTTGTAGTCCAGATAGGCGCCATAGGCCTCAGGGTCCAACGAAGTATTCAGTGTGCTCATACTCCAACCGAGGAAGTTGCCACCTGGGTCAACGGAAAAATTGGGGTTGAACCCTGACCAGAAGTACGCGTCATTTCCATCAGTTGGGCAGAATGGTCGCTGAAACAGACCTCCGGGATTCAAGCCGAGTCCCGAAAACGTGTTCACTTCGGCTTCAAGCACCCATCCTTGTGGGACTGATTCCGGGATCCGGTTAACGCTGCTTGGCCATTGCATCCACATATCGATCGTATTCGCGGAAAGCGGGGGCCCATCCCCGGCAACCTCGCCGTCTTCTGCGATCACCTCAGTAGCGGGCGGGGCCCATTCCTCAGGCCCGCTCCCGTCTGAAACGCTGATGGCGGTGGTCCGACCTAGTTGGTCCTTCTGAGGGATCACTTCTCTCGCCCTTGTCAGCAGGCTGCCTGACTCGGGCGCGCTGCCTCTCATCTGATACGGCGGCAGCGATCTTGAGGTTCGAGATACGTCATCGAGCGGTCGGCTGTCATCACGCACGATGGCACGTTGCACCAGTATATGGGTGACGGGCGGCAGAGCACCTTGGTCGTCCGCGATGCTTCGCGCAACGAGATCGAGATCGTCGGAACTCTTCCCGAACACCTCTCCTATTGAACCAAATCGGCTGTACCGCAGGCCAATTCCGCTCTCCATCTCTTCGAGCAGTTCCGTGGCGTCCTCCCACGACACCGGGAAACTCAGAGGTACGGCCTCGAAGTCTAGGCCTTCTCCGCTGACCCGCGATGACGCGGGTTCCCAAACCTCATCCGCAAACCCGCCAGAGCCGCACGCCGCGCTCAGTGAAGCCAGAGCAAGAACCGTCGACGACGAAATAAGCGACAGCATTAACCGATGCATTGGAATATCCCCCCGTGGACATCGGCCGACAACGCTCCATGCATATCGCCACTGAGACCAGTGCGCAATGAGCGCATCCCTCAAGACGTGAGTCGTCCGGCACCCCCGAAGGGCCCGCCCACAGGCATCGGCGCGGATCGAATGTCGACTCAAAGTCATGGCGACGGTACAGTTCGACTACGAATGGTCGGGCGGGGTGGGGGACATGAAACGAGCACTTGCATTGATCGTGGTCGGTGCCACTTTATGGTTCGTCCCGTCGTTCGCAGTGATGTCCCTGGCTAGCAACACGGCCTTCTGCACCGGCCTCGGACCTCACAACGTCTTGTTCTCAAGCGTTCCCACCGCCGACTATGCGGAGGGATCTCAGTTCAACATGGCAGCCGACCACCTAACTCAACGCATCACGTGCACTTGGCCCGATAGACCCATTCGGGCCGGACTAGAACCCATGTCCGGCGGCTCGCTGGTCGTGAAGCCGGGCATGATCCACTACGTAGGGGTTGTAGTCCTGGGTATCGGAGTTGCACTGACCTGCGTGCGACTCCGGTCGCAACGACTGTCCACGCATCGCTCCGCGTGAACTCGCGATTCGACGACAAGTGACCCCTCGTCCACCAATGTCTCCACGGGCGCTTGCTACTGGTCCCATGAAGCAGCTCAGTTCTTCGACACTTCCCCGGAAGCTAGCGCTCTCTGCTGTGGGGCTGACGTCGTCCATGGGCCGGGGCACCCCCATGAGCGGTGCGTGAACAACCCTTCCTTCGCGGTAGCGGTAGGTGAGCAACCTGTCAGCGCCCTTGATCGGTACCTCACCCACCGCCCACGGTGGTGGGAGGGCGACCTGTCGGGAGTCCCAGCACACTGGTGGGGTGAACCCCACCCCCGTCGTCGACCGGCGTGCCCGGCGCCGGGCCGTCGTCGCGATGGGCGGATTCCTGCTCGTCCTCGGCGCCGTGCTGGGCAAGATCGTGCTCGACCCCGAGGGCACCGGCGTCATCGTCACGTGGGACCCGTCGAGCGTCGCCGACCCGTCGGACGTCCGCACCACCGCCGACGGCGGCCAGTACGCGTTCCTCACGACCCAGGCCGACTCCGACGAGCCGGTCGCCTACGACCCGTGTCGTCCGGTGCGGGTCGTGGTCAACACCCTCACCGGCCCACCCGGGGCGCTGGAGCTGGTCGACGACGCGCTCGAGGAGATGTCCTCCCTCACCGGCCTCCGCTTCGACCTGGAGGGCGAGACCACCGAGGCACCGTCGAACGACTGGCAGCCCGAACGCTC
The DNA here is from genome assembly GCF_000160775.2 of Aeromicrobium marinum DSM 15272. Lineage (NCBI taxonomy): Bacteria > Bacillati > Actinomycetota > Actinomycetes > Propionibacteriales > Nocardioidaceae > Aeromicrobium > Aeromicrobium marinum. The sequence continues at coordinate 2,582,623 of NZ_CM001024.1, forward strand.
CGGCGACGACTGGCAGCCGGTCCTCATCGCCTGGACGGACGACGACGAGGTGCCCGACCTCGCGGGCAACGTCCTGGGACTCGGCGGCAGCGCCTGGACCGACGAGGGTGGCGCGCGACGCTACGTCACCGGACAGGTGCTGCTGGACGGTCCGCAACTGGCGACCCTCGGCGAGGACCAGACGCGGGCGACCTTGCTGCACGAGCTCGGCCACCTGGTCGGTCTGGACCACGTCGAGGACGAGGGCGCCCTGATGCAGCCGCTCGTCGGCCCGCTGGAGTGGGGGTCGGGCGACCTGGCCGGCCTCGAGCAGCTCGGGCAGGGCAGCTGCGCCTGAACGGTGGGGGTTCGCCTCGCTGCGCTCACGCCCTCGCAAGCTCGGGCTGGCGAACGCAGGTGGTGTTCGCCAGGAAGCGGAGCGACCGTGAGGGCGAAGTCCGAGGCGGACACCCGCGCCAGGTTCGCCTCGCTCCGCTCACGCCCTCGTGCCTCGGGCTGGCGAACGCACCCCGTCACGTTCGCCAGGGAGCGGAGCGACCGTGAGCGCGAAGCCCGAGGCGGACACCCGCGCCAGGTTCGCCTCGCTGCGCTCACGCCCTCGTGCCTCGGGCTGGCGAACGCACCCCGTCACGTTCGCCGGACGGTCAGCGCTTGCGCTGCAGGAAGGCCGTCATCGCCTCGCGGGCCTCGTCGCTGCCGAACAACCGGGCCGACTGCTCGGCGACCTGGTCCCCCAGGGCGTCGATGCGGGCGACCAGGTCGTGGTTGAGCAGCGCCTTGGTCTCGCGCAGGCCCTGCGGGTAGCCGAGCGTCAGGTCGGCCAGGGTCCGGGTCACCTCGTCGGCCAGCCCGTCGTCCGGTACGGCCCGCGTGACCAGACCGGCAGTCACCGCCTCCGCCGCGTCGAAGGTGCGGCCCGAGAGGAACAGGTCGGCCGCGGCACGGTCGCTGAACCGCTCCAGCAGGCTGAGCGAGATCACCGCCGCCGCCAGACCCAGACGGACCTCGGTGAGGGCGAACGTGACCGACTCCGCCGCGAGGACGATGTCGGCCGCACCCACGATGCCCAGACCACCCGCCCGGACCGGTCCGGCCAGCACGACGACGACCGGCTTGGGCAGGGTCGCGATCTGTCGCTGCAGCGCCACGATCGCCTTCGCCCCGTCGACCATGCCGTCGCTCGTCGCCTCCGACAGGTCGGCGCCCGAGCAGAACACCCGGCCCGCCGACCGCAGCAGCACGGCCCGCACCTGCGGGTCGTCACCGGCGGTCGTCAGGTGAGCGGTCAGCTCGCCGACCAGCTGCCGGCTCAGGGCGTTGCGGTTGTGCTCGCTGTCCAGGCTGATCGTCGCGACCCCGTCCGCGACCTCCAGGTGGACCAGCTCGGTGTGCTCGGCCATCAGTACGACTTCGGGAGACCCAGCGAGAACTGGGCGACGAAGTTGAGCGCCATCTCGCGGCTGACCGGAGCGATGTTGCTCAGCCGGGACCCGGCGAGCGCGTGCACGAGCCCGTACTCGGTCGCGAGGCCGTTGCCGCCGTGGGTCTGGATGGCCTGGTCGATGGTGTCGGCAGCCGCCTCACCCGCGGCGACCTTGGCCATGTTGGCGGCCTCACCGGCGCCCATCAGATCACCCGCGGCGTAGAGGGCGGCCGACTTCTGCGTCAGCAGCCGCGCCATCTCGATCGAGATGTGCAGACGGGCCAGCGGGTGGCTGATCGCCTGGTGCGCGCCGATCGGCTTGCCCCACACCTCGCGCTCCTTGGCGTACGCGACGGCCTTGGCCAACGCCCACCGGGCGCTGCCGGTGGCCATCGACGCGGCCATGATGCGCTCGGGGTTGAGCCCGGCGAACAGCTGCTCCAGTCCGGCGTCCTCGCTGCCGATCAGCGCGTCCTCGGGCAGCCGCACGTCGTCGAAGAACAGGGTGAACTGCTTCTCGGGGCTGACGATGCCCATCTCGATCTGCTGCTTGGTGAAGCCCTCGGCGTCGGTCGGCACCATGAACAGCGCCGGCTTCAGCTTGCCGGTCTTGGCGTCGGACCGGCGGGCGACCACGAGCAGGTGGCTCGCCTCGTCGACACCGGAGATGTAGGTCTTGCCGCCGTTGAGCACCCAGCCGTCCTCGGTGCGCTCGGCGTTGGTGATGATGTTGTGCGAGTTGGAGCCGGCGTCGGGCTCGGTGATGCTGAACGCGTAGGTGGCGGTGCCGTCGGCGAGGCCCGGCAGCCAACGCTCCTTCTGCTCCTGGGTGCCGTACTGCGCGATGGTGGTGCCGACGATCGCCGGTGAGACGACCATGAGCAGCAGTGGGCAGCCGGCCGTGGCGAGCTCCTCGCAGACCGCGGCGAGGTCGCCGATGTCACCGCCGCCGCCGCCGAACTCCTCGGGGATCGAGACCCCCAGGTAGCCGAGTTTGCCGGCCTCGGCCCACAGCTCGGTGGTCTTGCGACCCTCGACCGCGGCCCGGTGGAAGTAGTCGGCGCCGTACTTGGCACCCAGCTGGGCCACGGCCTTGCGGAGCTCGCGACGTTCCTCGGACTCGGTGAATGCGCTCATGCGGTGTCCCCTTCGGACTCGATGACGGCCAGGATGGCCCCCGACTCGACCTGCCGGCCCGCGACGACCGCGAGCTCGGTGACGACACCGTCGGTGGGTGCCGTGATGGTGTGCTGCATCTTCATGGCCTCGAGGACGACGACCACGTCGCCCTTGCTGACCGTCTGCCCCTGCTCGACCGAGACGGCGACGACCGACGCCGGCATCGGGGCCAGCAGGGAACCCTCCGCGACCACGTCGGCCGGGTCGACGAAGTCGGGGACCGGCACGAACGACAGCGTGCCACCCGGGCCGGTCACGTCGACCGCCTCGGTGGTGACCGCGGCCGTGAAGGTCTCGGTGACACCGCCGTCGATCAGGCGCACCCGGTCGGGTGCGGCGTCGAGCACCGTCACGTCGGGAAGTCCGACCGCGGTGAACGACCCGCGGTGCTGGGCGTACTCGACCGCTATCTCGTCGGCCCCCAGGGTGAAGCGCCGGACCCGCGGCTGCGACGGCACGTTGCGGTAGGCGGTCGGGATGCGACTGAGCACCCGTGCCTGCGCGGTGGCCGTGGTGGCCGACGCCAACGCCGCGGCCAGGGCGGTCTTGGCGACCGTGCGCTCGTCGACGGCCGGAGCGGTCCACGCCTCGAGGCGCTGGTCGAGCAGGGCGGTGTGCACCCGACCCGCGACGAACTCCTCGTCGGTGAGGATCGACCGCAGCAGGGCGAGGTTGGTGGTGACGCCGGTGACGCGCGCCCGCCCGAGAGCCGCGACGAGTCGCCGGATCGCCTGCGTCCGGTCGGCGCCCACGGCGATCACCTTGGCGAGCATCGCGTCGTAGTGCACGCCGACGACGCTGCCGGCCTCGAACCCGGAGTCGACCCGCACGGCCGACCCGAGGTCGAACGCGCGGATCGTGCCGGTCTGGGGCGCCCAGTCGTCGGCGGGGTCCTCGGCGTACAGGCGGACCTCGACGGCATGGCCCGAGGCGGCGGGCGGCTCGGCGGGCAGGGCGTCGCCCTCGGCCACCGACAGCTGCAGGGCCACCAGGTCGAGGCCGAAGATCTCCTCGGTGACGGGGTGCTCGACCTGCAGGCGGGTGTTCATCTCCAGGAACAGCACCCGGGCCGAGCCGTCGGTGCGCTGGTCGACGAGGAACTCGACCGTGCCGGCGCCCACGTACGACACGGCCTCGGCGGCGTTGCGTGCAGCGGTGTGCAGCACGGCCCGCGTCTCGTCGGACAGGCCCGGGGCGGGGGCCTCCTCGACGACCTTCTGGTGACGTCGCTGGATCGAGCAGTCCCGGTCGCCGAGGATCCACGTGGTGCCGTGGGTGTCGGCCAGCACCTGGACCTCGACGTGACGCGCCAGCGGCAGGTAGGGCTCGACGAACACGGTGGCGTCGCCGAACGCCGACGCGGCCTCGGCGCCGGCGGCGGCCAGCTCGCCGGCGAGGTCGGCGGGGTCGCTGACCACGCGCATGCCGCGGCCGCCACCTCCGGCGGACGCCTTGACCAGCAGCGGGAAGTCGTCGGCCGTCGCGGTGTCGGGGTCGACGCTCAGGATCGGCACGCCGGCCGCGGCCATCAGCTCCTTGGCACGGATCTTGCTGCCCATCGCGTCGATGGAGTCGGGCGTGGGTCCGATCCACACGAGTCCCGCGTCGATCACCGCCCGCGCGAACTCGGCGTTCTCGGACAGGAACCCGTAGCCGGGGTGGATCGCGTCGGCACCGGCCGCGCGGGCCGCCTCGATCACCAGGTCGCCGCGCAGGTAGGTGTCGGCCGGGGAGTTGCCGGGCAGGCGGACGGCACGATCGGCCTCGGCCACGAACGGCGCGTCGGCGTCGGCGTCGCTGTGGACCGCGACGGTGGCGACCCCGAGGTCACGACACGTGCGGAACACCCGCCGGGCGATCTCCCCCCGATTCGCCACCAAGACTGAAGTGATCATGAGCTGACTCCCGGAAGAAGGTGACCGTAGGCCGAGCGAAGCGAGGCAGCGCGCCTGGGCGCAGCCCAACAGCGGTGAGGAACGAGCCGCTGGAGCGGCGACGAAGGAGCCGCGCGCGTCATAGGCGGAACACCCCGTACCCACCGGTGACGCCCTCGACGGGCGCGTTGTGGATGGCGCTGAGGCAGATGCCGAGGATGCTGCGGGTGTCCCGGGGGTCGATGACCCCGTCGTCGTAGAGCATCCCGGAGGTGAAGTACGCGAGCGATTCCTTCTCGATCTGCGCCTCGATGAAGGCGCGCATCTGGGCGTCGCCCTCCTCGTCGTAGGGCTGGCCCTTGGCCTCGGCGGCTCCGCGGGCGACGATCGAGATGACGCCGGCGAGCTGCGCCGGACCCATCACGGCGGACCGCGCACCGACCCAGCTGAACATGAACCGCGGGTCGTAGGCGCGGCCGCTCATCCCGTAGTGACCGGCGCCGTAGGACGAGCCCATGACGATGCTGATGTGCGGCACCTTGGAGTTGGAGACGGCGTTCACCATCTGCGCGCCGTGCTTGATGATGCCGCCCTGCTCGTACTCCGCGCCGACCATGTAGCCGGTGGTGTTGTGCAGGAACAGCAGCGGGGTGTCGGTCTGGTTGGCCAGCTGGATGAACTGCGCGGCCTTCTGCGCCTCCTCGCTGAACAGCACGCCCTGGGCGTTGGCGAGGATGCCGATCGGGTAGCCGTGCAGCTGGGCGTAGCCGCACACGAGGCTGGACCCGTAGAGCGGCTTGAACTCGTGGAACCCCCCGCTGTCGCCGGTGACCTCGCCGGTGGGTCCGTCGACGATCCGGGCGATGACCTCGCGCGGGTCGAACGGCACCTTGAGGTCGGTGGGCACGATGCCGAGCAGCTCCTCGGGGTCGTGCTCGGGCTCGGCGTACTCCGCCGCGGGAGCCGGACCGAGCTTGCGCCAGTTGAGCCGGCGCACGATGCCGCGGCCCAGACGGATCGCGTCGTGCTCGTCGGTGGCCAGGTAGTCGGCGAGCCCGGACGTGCGGGCGTGCATCTCGGCGCCGCCGAGCGACTCGTCGTCGGACTCCTCACCGGTGGCCATCTTGACCAGCGGCGGGCCGCCGAGGAAGACCTTGGCGCCCTCCTTGACCATCACCACGTAGTCGCTCATGCCGGGGATGTAGGCACCGCCGGCGGTGGAGTTGCCGAACACCAGGGCGACGGTGGGCGTGCGGTCGGCGCTGGCCCGGGTGATGTTGCGGAACGACCCGCCGCCGGGGATGAAGATGTCCTTCTGCGTCGGCAGGTCGGCGCCGCCGGACTCCACCAGCTGGATGGTGGGCAGACGGTTCTCGCGGGCGATCTGGGCCGCGCGGCCACCTTTCTTCAACGTCGACGGGTTCGAGGAGCCGCCCTTCACGGTCGGGTCGTTGGCGACGATGAGGCACTCGGTGCCCTCGACCACGCCGATGCCGGTGACGATGGCGCCGCCGACGGTGAAGTCGGTGCCCCAGGCGGCCAGGCTCGACAGCTCGAGGAACGGGCTGTCGGGGTCGATCAGCAGCTCGATGCGTTCGCGGGCGGTCAGCTTGCCGCGCTGGTGGTGGCGGTCGATGTACCGCTGGCCGCCGCCGGCGATGGCCAGCGCGTGCTGCTCGGCGAGGTCGGCCACCCGCTCGAGCATCGCGGCGCGGTTCTCGGTGTAGGTGGGCGACTCGGTGTCGACGGTGGTCTTCACGGTGTCCCTCCGGTGGTGGTGTCGAGTGGCGCACTCCTGGTCCCGAGTGGCGCAGATCGGCGATTTCGGACGGCGTGTCGCGACAGAACTGCGCCACTCGCGGGGCGGGGTGCGCCACTCGCGGGGCGGGGTGCGCCACTCGCGGGGCGGGGTGCGAGGGTCATCAGTACCCCAGCAGCTTCGCGGCGAGGTCGTTGAGGACCTCGGTGGCGCCACCGCCGATGCCGATGATGCGGGCGTCGCGGTAGTGGCGGTCGATCTCGGACTCGCGCATGTAGCCCATGCCGCCGAAGATCTGCACGGCCTCGGTGACGACGTGCTCGACCGCCTCGACGGCGGTGTTCTTGGCCAGCACCGCGTCGAGGATGATCGACGGGTCGGTGGTGGATCCGTCGATGGAGCGCTCGACGGCCTGACGGGTCAGGGCGCGGGCCGCGGCGGTGCGACGCTGCATGTCGACCAGCTTGTGGCGGATGACCTGGCGCGTGATGAGCGGCTTGCCGAACGTCTCGCGCTGGCGCGCGTACTCCACGGCCAGGTCGGTGGCACGCTGCGCGGTGGCGTAGGCCTGCACGGCCAGGCCGAGACGTTCGTTCACGAACTGCTGCATCACCAGGACGAAGCCGCCGTTCTCCTCGCCGACCAGGTTCTCGGCCGGGACGCGCACGTCCTCGAACGACAGCTCGGCGGTGTCGGAGCAGTGCCAGCCCATCTTGCGCAGCGGCCCGGTGACGGTGAAGCCGGGGGCGTCCTTGTCGATCACCAGCAGGCTGATGCCGCCGTAGCCCTCGCCGCCGGTGCGCACGACCGTGGTGACGAAGTCCGCGCGCACGCCGGACGTGATGAAGGTCTTCGCGCCGTTGACGACGTAGTGGTCGTCGTCGCGGACGGCCTTGGTGCGGATGTTCGCGACGTCCGATCCCCCGCCGGGCTCGGTGACGCCGAGCGACCCGATGGTCTCGCCGGCGAGTGTGGGTCGCACGTAGCGGTCGATCAGGTCGGCGTTGCCGGAGTCGATGATGTGCGGCAGCGAGATGCCGTGGGTGAACAGCGAGGCGAGCACGCCGGTGGACCCGCCCGCCTGCACGATCGCCTCGGTGACGATGGACCCGTCGACCAGGTCGCCACCGTCGCCGCCGACGGCCTCGTCGAACCCGACCCCGAGGAAGCCGGCCTTGGCCGCCTGGGCGTGCAGCTCGCGGGGCAGTCGGCCCTCGTCCTCCCAGGTCGGCAGGTGGGGCACGATCTGGTCCTGCGTGAAGGCCGTGACGGCGTCGCGCAGGGCGATTCGCTCGGGTGTGGTCCAGGCGGTGGTCATGCGGTCTCCTCGGTGGCGGGGGTCAGCAGCTCGATGGGGATGTCGACGACGCGGGCGCGCAACCACTCGCCGAGCGCCTTGGCCTGCGGGTCCGAGCGGGTCGACGACGCGACGCCCTCGCCCAGCAGGCCGTGCACCACGATGTTGACGGCGGCGATCGAGGCCAGGGGGTGCACCTCGACGTCGAGCGGTGCGGCCTCGGGCAGCAGCTCACGGACCCGGTCGGGGGTGAGCTGTGCCGCGAGCCACGCGAAGGCCGCCTCACGGCGGGGGTGCTCGGCCGGGATCCACACACCGACGTTGGCGTCGCCGCCCTTGTCGCCGGACCTGGCGTGGACGAGCTCGCCCAACGGCACCCGCCGCGTCTCCGAGGGGTCGGTGGATTCGCGACCTTCTGAGGCCTCATTCGGTCGCACATCCACCGCCGGGCCGGCAACGGAGCCATTCGGTCGCAGATCCACCGCCCCGGGGGGAGGGGCGATGTCCTCGCGGCGGCCGTCGGCGTGCACCACCACGTGCGGCACCTCGGTCTGCGGCACGTAGGCGGCGCGGTAGACCCCGACGGGGGTCCCGGCGGCCGGGGGCCGGGTGACGGTGAAACCGGGGTAGGACGCCAGGGCCAGCTGCACGGCGGCGTCGCTGAAGGCGCGGCCGACCGGCTCCGCCGCGTCGTCACGGACATGGCAGCGCAGCTGGCTCGTGGCCGCCGCCTGGGTCTCGGGGTCGAACCGGTCGGTGCGGTCGAGCTGCCACTCGATCTGCGCGGGCGGGGTGCCCGCGGCGAGCGCGGCCTCGATCTGACCGCGGATCCACGCGGCCTTGGCCGGGATGTCGAGCCCGGTCAGCAGGAACTCCACGCTGTTGCGGTACCCGCCGAGGGTGTTGAGGCAGACCTTGGTGGTCGCCGGCGGAGCCGACCCGCGGACGCCGGAGATCGCGACCCGGTCGGCACCCACCTGCTCCAGACGCACCGAGTCGAGGTGGGTCGCGACGTCGGGGTTGAGGTACACCGGGCCCTGCACCTCGTACACCAGCTGGGCGGTGACGGTGTCGACCGTGACGGCTCCCCCGGTCTCGTCGTGCTTGGTGATGACCGAGGAGCCGTCGGCGGCGATCTCGGCGATGGGGAAGCCCAGCGGTCGGGTGAGGTCGAGGCTGCGGAAGCCGCTGAAGTTGCCGCCCGTGGCCTGGGTGCCGCACTCGATGACGTGGCCGGCGACCACGGCGCCCGCCAGCGCGTCGACCTCGTCACGACCCCACCCGAAGGCCGCGATGGCCGGTCCCACCACCACCGAGGCGTCGGTGACCCGGCCCGTGACCACGACGTCGGCCCCTGCCTGCAGGGCGGCCGCGATGCCGAAGGCGCCGAGATAGGCGTTGGCCGTCAGGGTGCTGCCGAACCCGAGCTCGTCGGCGCGGGGCGCGAGGTCGTCGCCCTCGACGTGGGCGATCGTGACGTCGACGGCCTGTTCGGCCGCGATGGTGCGGAGCACGTCGGCCAGCCCCGCGGGGTTCAGGCCGCCGGCGTTGGTGACGATCCGGACCCCCCGGTCCTTCGCGAGGGCGAGGTTCGCGGTCATCTGGCGCACGAACGTCTTGGCGTAGCCGGCGTCGGGGTTCTTCATCCGGTCCCGACCCAGGATCAGCATGGTCAGCTCGGCGAGGTAGTCACCGGTGAGGAAGTCGAGGTCACCCCCGGCGAGCATCTCGCCCATCGCCGACGCCCGATCGCCGTAGTAGCCACTGCAGTTGCCGATGCGGATCGTCACCTGAGCATCGTGCCCCTCAATCAACAAACAGTCAACCCTGCTTGTAACTTCCCGGACGGAGTCTCAGCGGTCGGCGAGACGCTGCGGGTCGCTGCCGGGCAGACCGGCGAAGGCCTGCACGACGTCGAGCCAGTCGTCGGCCGCCGGCCCGACCGCATGGACGTCGACGTCGTCGCGGTGCCGCCGACGCGTGGCCAGCAGTCCGAAGTCCCACCCGTCGCCCGTGACCCGGTCGGCGGCGTCCTCCGGGCCCCACGACCAGACCTCGCCGCTCGGCCCGGTCAGCTCCACCCGCACCGGGGCGTCCGGCGCCTCGGCACCGCGCATCAGGTAGGCGAAGCCGCGGGTGCGGACCCCGAGATGGCAGATGTGGCGCACGCGGTCGGTGCGCGGCACCTCGGTGCCGATCGCCTCGGCGACGTCGTGACCGTGGGCCCAGGTCTCCATGATCCGTGCCGTCGCCATCGAGACCGGCGCCATCGGAGGGCCGAACCACGGCACCTTGACCCCGTCGGGCACCCCTCGGAGGGCGTCGGCCAGCTTGGCCCGCGACTGGCGCCAGTGGTGCAGCATCGAGTCCGGCGGCAGCTCGGCGAGCCGCTCGGTCTCGGAGTCGACGAAGCCTCCCGGGTCCGCCTGCGCGACGACGAGCAGCTGGTCCCACTCCTCGCCCTGGGCGATCGCGGCCAGCGAGGCACGGTCGGTCCACAGCAGGTGGGCCACCTGGTGCAGCACGGTCCACCCCTCCGCCGTGGTGACCGTCGCCCACCCGGCCTCGTCGAGACCGGACACCCAGGCGTCGAGCTGCTCGCTCTCCGCGTCGAGGTCGGTCAGGACGGTCTCGAGGATGGTCGCTCGCTGATTCATGTCACTTCTCCAGGTCGTGGTCGAGGCTCAGGGCCCAGGCGTCGAGGATCGAGTCGCGCCGGGCACGGTCGTCCGACAGCGACGCCGCCAGCCCGAGGCCGCGGAGCATGTCGAGCGTGGCCTGCACCAGCTGGCGGTTGCGCCCACGGGACTCGTCGACGCCGAGCAGCTGCAGGGCGTGGGCGTGGGTCTCGCGGCCGATGCGGCGCTCCAGCGGACCCACCGCGGCGCGCAGCTCGTCGTCGGTCCTCGCGGCCACCCACAGCTCGAGCGCCGCGAAGAACACCGGCGAGGTGAAGTGGTCGGCCAGCACGTCGAGCACCGCACGGGTGCGTCCCTGCTCCGGCTGTTCGGCGAGGTCGGCGGTCAGGTCGTCGCGGCGCCGCTCGCTGAGGAACTCGACCGCCGCGACGACGAGGTCGAGCTTGCTCGGGAAGTGGTGCAGCTGTGCCCCCCGGCTCACCCCGGCGCGCTGGCTCACCACGGTGGTGGTGGTGCCCGACCAGCCGAGCTCGACCAGGCTCTCGACGGTGGCCTCCATCAGCCGGTGGCGCATGGCCCGGCTGCGTTCGCCCTGGGGCGTCCGGACGGTCGACGAGGCGGTCACGCGGCCAGCATGCGCCATGAGCACAAAAACCGTCAACCGTGCCGGTTTGTGGTCCGGTGGCGCCGGACGCCGTGGGGGCAGGCGTCCTCGGTTGACCCGCACCGGCACGGACGGGCACGATTTGGCGACGGTCGCGACGCCTTGACGACCACTCCACGCCCTTGGGGGGCCCATGTCCGACACCGTGATCGCACCTCCGGCCGAGCCCGAACCGCAGAAGTCGGGCGGCGGCCTCAAGGTCGCCCTCGGCATTGCCGGCGTCGCGGTGCTGGCCCTGGCCGGTGTCGGCGCCTACGCCTGGACCCAGCTGTCCGGCGGCGGGACCCAGCCGCACGACGTGCTCCCGGCCGACACGATCGCCTACGCCCGCATCGACCTGGACCCGTCGGCGAGCCAGAAGGTTGCCCTCCTGCGCCTGGTCGACCGGGTGCCCGAGATCGCCGAGGAGATCGGCATCGACGACGAGGACGACGACCTGCGGCGCGTGCTGGTCGAGGGCGTGCTGGAGTCGTCCTGCGACGTCGACTACGACGACGACGTCGAGCCGTGGCTCGGTGAGCGGCTGGGCGTCGGTCTCGGTCCCGACCTCGAGGACGAGCAGATTCGCATCGCCGTGCAGGTCACCGACGAGGACGCCGCCCGCGACGGCATCGCGACCCTCTTCGAGTGCGCCGGCGAGGAGTTCGGCATCGCGTTCCTCGACGGCTACGCGATCGTGACCCCCACGCAGGACGAGGCCGATGCCGCGGTCGAGGCGGCCGGCGAGGGGTCGCTGGCCGACACCGAGGCGTTCGCCGCTGATCTGGACGACCTCGGCGACGACGGCCTCGTGTCGGTGTGGGCCGACCTGGAGGAGGCTGGGTCGCTGGTCTCGGAGTTCGGGTTCGGCCTCGGGTTCGACGAGGAGCTGGCCGACACGGGCGGGGCCACCTCGGTCTTCCTCGCCCTGCGGGCCGGCAGCGACTCCCTCGAGATCGGCGGGTTCACCCGGGTCGCCGACGAGCCGGAGACCCCTGACGTCCGCGGCCTGGGCGACCTGCCCGACGACACGGTGGCAGCGATCTCGGTCGTCGGCGCCGGCGAGTACGCCGTGGAGCTCTACGAGGGGTTCCTCGAGGGGCTGTCCGGCTTCCCCTTCGGCGGCGGGTTCGACGACGGTGCCTTCGAGGAGTTCGAGGAGTTCGACCCGCTGGAGGGCCTGACCCAGGACGAGATCGACGAGCTGAGGGAGATCCTGGGCGACGACTTCGACGCGATCTACGGCGACGGCGCGACCGACCCGCTCGGCGGTGGGCTGTTCGACGACGGCCTCGGCTTCGACCCCGAGGGCGCGATCGAGGAGTTCGGGACCACCTACGACCTGCGGTTCCCGGAGGACCTCGAGTCGCTGTTCGGGGACGCGCTCACCCTCTACGTCGGTTCGACCGGCCTGCGCGAGCTGCCGACGCTCGAGGGACCGGAGGCCACCGAGCGCCTGTCGGCCGGTCTGGTGCTGAGCGGGGGCGCCGGTGCGGCCGACCTGGCCGAGCGGCTGGTCGCGGCGGTCACCGCGGCCTCCGGCATCGAGCTGGTCGCCGAGCCCACCGACGACGGCGCCGTCATCGCGACCAACGCGGAGGTGGCCGAGGCGCTCACCTCCGACGGCGACCTCGGCTCGTCCGACGCGTTCGAATCGGTGATGGCCGGCGGCGGGCCGTTCGGCGGCTTCTTCGTCGACGTGGCCGCGATCATCGCCGAGCTGCGCGAGGCGGACCCGCCCGAGGACGTCGACTCGTTCTTCGACGACCTGTCGATCGTGCGGGCGGTGGGCGTCTCGGGCTCCCGCGAGGACGACCGGATCGGGTTCAGCGTCAAGGTGTCCTTCACCGACGAGTGAACCGGAATGGCGGCGCTCAGGCGGTGAAGAGGGACCGCAGGGTGCGGCGACCGGTCGTGGCGAGCTCGGGCTCGGGCTCGGGCTCGGCGGCGTCGAACTCGCCCGTGTCGTCGCTCACCAGCTCGCCCACGAGCGGCTCGGTGACCGAACCGTCGTCCTCGATCTCGGCGCGGGGAGCCTCGCCCACGGCGATCCGGGCGAACCGGGCGGCCAGCTGCAGCGCGATCCGCGCCTCGGGCAGGGCGTCGGCGAGCACCGGGAAGGCGTGCACCTGGCCGCGCCACAGGTGGGTCTCGACCTCGACCCCGCGGGCGGCGAGCAGCAGCGCCATCGCCTCGACCTCGGGCCGCAGGATCTCGTCCTCCACCGCCAGCAGGAAGGACGGGGAATCGATGTGCTCGGTGGCCTCCAACGGCGAGACCGCGCCCTCGATCTCGGCGCCCTCGGGCAGCCACCGCTTGCGGACGACCCGCAGCCGGCGCAACGGAAGGTAGGCGTCACTGACGCGGGAGACGCGCTGCACGTCCTTGTCCTGCCGGTCCGGGTCCAGGCTCAGCAGCGGCGAGAACGCCAGCACGCCGGCGGGCGGGTGCAGGCCTCGCCGCGTCGCCAGCTCGGCGACCTTCATCGACAGGTAGCCGCCGGCGGAGTCCCCGGCGACGACGACCTTGTCAGGGTGCACCACCTGGTCGAGCAGGGCCTCATAGGCCGTGATGGCGTCCTGCACGGAGTCGGCGACCGTGCCCTCGGGGATCTGCACGTAGTCGACCGAGATGACCGTCGCCCCGCTGTAGAGCGCGAGCCGCTCGCAGATGCGCCGGTGCGTCTCGATGCCGCAGGAGAAGAACCCGCCGCCGTGGAAGTACAGGATCGTCATGTCGCTCGACGGGCCGTAGCGATGGGTCATCGACTCGACCGTCACCCCGCCGAGCTCGAACCGGTACGGCTCCACGTAGCGCGACCGCGGGCCGCGGGCCGAGAGTGCGTCGAAGCGACGCATGGCTCGCACCGTGCGGTCGTTGAACGGCACCACCGCCAGCGCCGGCTTGAGGACCATCCGGAGCGAGCGCTGGAGCACGCGGGCCTGCAGGCTCGCCCGGTGGTGGACGACCGCGTCCTCGAACACCACCTGCACCGGGCCGCGCCGACCGGGACGGACGATGCGCAGACCGGTCGTGCGGGGCTCCCGCGCGCGACGGAACACCCGGAGCTGTCGGCGCAGGAAGGAGGCGATCATGCGCCCACGGTAGCCGCGGCGACCCGCCGCCTCAAGGGACGAACATCACGTTTGCGCAGGTCAGGCGGGCTACAGCCGGTCACTCCGCCCGGAAGACGGCATCGACGGCCACCTCGATCACCACGGGCCGGGGCCGGATCGTCAACCCCTGGTCGACCGACTCGGCCATCCGTGCCATCAACGGGCTGACCGGCCCCGAGGCCCCGCCGAGCATGTCGGGATCGGCCAGGTGCACCGCGACGACGCGGCCACGGCGCACCGCGTCGGCGTAGGCCTGCGCCTTGACGACGGCGTCCTCGACCGCGGCCCGGCGCACCTCGGCCTCGTACGACCGGCGGTCGGCGGCGGCGACGTCCCAGGTGATCGACCCGATCTCGACGCCGTCCTGGGAGGCCCAGTGGTCGATGAATCCGGCCATCCGCTCGAAGTCGACGAACTCGGCCTCGACGTCGACGTGGGCGGTCTGCACGGGCGGAAGCCGCTCCCCTGCGTCGCCCCACGGACGGTGCCCGAAGGCCCGCACCTGGTCGCTCGACCAGGTGGTGACGGCCCGCAGGCCGGCCAGCTCGCGCAGGTGGCCGCCGATCTCGGCCTGGACGGCGGCGGCCCGGGCCAGCACGTCGGCCCGGTCGGGACCGTCGGTGACCGCGGCGAGGTGCAGGGCGGCCCGATCGGGCTGGTGCGAGGCGCGCGCCGACCCGCGGACGGTGATCTCCAGGCTCATCCCCCCATGATGCGGTGTGACGCTGTCGAGGGGCGTCGCCCCTTGCCAGATACCGTCGGTATCTGGTTTTGTGTGGCGCATGGCACCCTCCGCGAGACGCCCGAAGCACACCCCCGCCGACCACGTGCACGACGCCGTCATCGTGGGGGCCGGGTTCGGTGGCATGGGCGCGGCCATCGCGCTCCAGCGGCTCGGTCGCGACGACCTGGCGATCCTCGACAGGGAGGACGACCTGGGCGGCACGTGGCACGTCAACCACTACCCCGGCCTCGCCGTGGACATCCCGTCGTCGACCTACTCGTACTCGTTCGCCCCCAATCCGTACTGGTCGCGCATGTACGCACCGGGACCCGAGCTGAAGCGCTACGCCCTGCACGTCGCGGAGAAGTTCGACCTGCGCCGGCACATGCGCTTCGGAGCCGTCGTCACGGGTGCGGCCTGGGACGAGGCCACCCGCACGTGGACCGCGACCCTCGCCGGCGGCGAACAGGTCCGCGGGCGCCTGCTGCTCACCGCCACCGGCTACCTGTCGCAGCCGAAGATGCCTGACATCCCGGGCGTCGAGGACTTCGCCGGCACCGTCATCCACACCTCGGCGTGGAAGGACGACCACGACCTGACGGGCGAGCGCGTGGCGGTCATCGGCACCGGCGCGACCGCCGTGCAGCTGATCCCCGAGATCGCACCGGCCGTGGCCGACCTCACGGTCTTCCAGCGCACGGCGATCTGGGTGACCCCGAAGTCGGACGCGGCGATCCCCCGGGTGGTGCAGGGGCTGTACGCACGGGTGCCGCTGACCCAGCGGGTCGTGCGCGCCGTCGGCTCCACCGTGCTGGAGGCGATCATGGTCACCGGTGTGCTGAAGTACCGGCAGCTGGGCCGCCTCAACCGGATCGCCGAGAAGTGGGCGACCTGGCACCTGCACCGGCAGATCGCCGATCCCGTGCTGCGACGCCAGCTGACCCCCGACTACTCGTTCGGCTGCAAGCGACCCACGTTCTCCAACGACTACTTCCGCACCTTCAACCGGTCCAACGTGCACCTGGAGACCAACCCCATCGAGCGCATCGATGCCGGCGCGGTCATCACCGCCGACGGGGTCCGCCACGAGATCGACACGCTCGTGCTGGCCACGGGGTTCAGCCTGTGGGAGACCAACTTCCCGGCGCTGCCCATCACCGGGCGCGACGGGCTGGACCTGGGGACGTTCTGGCGCGAGCAGCGGTTCCAGGCGTACGAGGGTGTCAGCATCCCCGGGTTCCCCAACCTGTTCTCGCTGAGCTCGCCGTACTCGTACTCGGGGCTCTCGTACTTCACCACCGTCGAGTCGCAGATGAAGCACCTCACCCGGCTGCTGCAGGAGGTCGACCGACGGGGTGCCACGACGTTCGAGGTCTCCGAGGAGGCGAACCGGCGCTTCCTGCACGCGATGAAGGAGCGGCTCCACAGCTCGGTGTTCGAGCACGGCAGCTGCGGGACCGCGCGCAGCTACTACTTCAACCAGCACGGCGAGGCGACGCTGCTCCGGCCGACGTCGACCCTCAACGCCTTCCGCGAGGCCGGCCGTTTCCCGCTCGAGGACTACGTCATCGCCGCCTGAGCTCGTGGTCGGCGTTCGCGGTGGTTTCGAGGCTCGCACGCTCGCACCTCAACCACCATGACGTCACCTCGCCTCGGGCTGGCGACCCCGTTCGCCAGCCCGAGCCTGCGAGGGCGTGAGCGCAGCGAGGCGAACCCCGCGGAGCTCGTCACACTTCGACCGACCGACCCGCCGGCGCGCCTAGACTCAGGTGATGGTGACCCTCGCGGACCTGCAGGTCAAGACCGTCGGCCCCAGCACGATCACCTCTCCCCTCGCGTCCTACGTGGGTGGTCGGACGACCAACGAGTACTACGTGGGCGCCGACGACCGGATCCTGTTCGACGACACCGTCGAGCTGGTGCGATCTCGCGGCCTGCCGCTGGACGAGCTGCCGACCTTCGAGACCGGCGGCCCGCGCGAGCTGATCCACTTCGACCCCGCGACGACCCGCGTCGGCATCGTCACCTGCGGCGGACTGTGTCCCGGCCTCAACGACGTCATCCGTGCCCTGGTGCTGGAGCTGCACGAGCACTACGGCGTCGACGACGTGCTCGGGTTCCGCAACGGCTACGCGGGGCTGGTGCCCGAGTCCGGGCTGCAGCCGATCCCGCTCACGTCGGAGGTGGTGGCCAACATCCACGAACGGGGCGGCACGATGCTCGGCTCGTCACGGGGCGCGCAGGACGTCGGCACGATCGTCGACACCCTGCAGATGCGTGGCCTGTCGATCCTGTTCGTCATCGGCGGGGACGGCTCGATGCGCGGCGCCCACCGGATCGCCGAGGAATGCCTGCGGCGCGGCAACGGCATCGCGGTGGTGGGCGTGCCGAAGACGATCGACAACGACATCCCGCACATCGGCCAGAGCTTCGGGTTCCAGACCGCGTACGCGCGGGCCTCGCAGTCGATCAAGGCCGCCAAGATCGAGGCCGAGGCTGCCATCAACGGCATCGGGATCGTCAAGGTGATGGGCCGCCACGCGGGCTTCATCGCCTGCTACTCGGCGCTGGCCAACCACAACGCCGACTTCGTGCTGATCCCCGAGGTGCCCTTCGCCCTGCACGGCGACAACGGCCTGCTGGCGCACATCCGGCGCCGGGTCGAGCGCGACGGCAACGCGGTGCTGGTGGTCGCCGAAGGTGCCGGCCAGGAGCACCTGCCGGTGACCGACGAGACCGACGCGTCGGGCAACCGGGCACTGGGTGACATCGGCCGGTTCCTGCGCGAGGTGATCCGCGAGGAGTGGACCGCCCGCGGCGAGGAGGTGATGCTGCGGTACTTCAGCCCCGGCTACTTCATCCGCTCGGTACCGGCCGACCCTGCCGACGCGGTCTACTGCGCGCGGTTGGCGCAGACCGCGGTGCACGCGGCCATGGCCGGCCGCACCGACATGGTGGTGGGCCGCCGCCGGCACCGGTTCGTGCACGTGCCGATCGAGTACGTGACCCACCGCGCTCACGGCGTCTCGGCCGACGGCGACCTGTGGCTCAGCGTCCTGGAGTCGACCTCCCAGCCCCACGACATGACCTGACGCCCTCACCCCGACCCAGATGTGCTCCCACATCAACCTGAATTCCGCCAGGATCGGTTGATTCGGGAGCACATCTGGGTCGGGGTGGGGACGCGGCGCTGCCGTCCGAATGACGAGACACCTGTCCACCGTTGCGACCGCGTGCGACGCTGAAGGGGCAGACCACCCGAGACTTCAGGAGCATCCATGAGTGACACCTGGTCGTTCGAGACCAAGCAGATCCACGCGGGCCAGACCCCGGATCCCACGACCGGAGCCCGTGCGCTGCCGATCTACCAGACCACCTCGTACCAGTTCCGCGACACCCAGCACGCCGCCGACCTGTTCGCGCTGGCCGAGCCGGGCAACATCTACACCCGCATCATGAACCCGACCCAGGGCGTCGTCGAGGAGCGCCTCGCGGCGCTGGAGGGCGGCGTCGGGGCGCTGCTGTTCTCGTCCGGCCAGGCCGCCACCACCGGCGCGCTGACCAACGTCGCCGAGGCCGGCGACCACATCGTCGCCTCCGCCAGCCTGTACGGCGGCACCGACAGCCTGCTGCGCCACACCTTCCCCAAGCTCGGCATCACGGTGACGTTCGTGGAGGACGCCAACAACGCCGATGCGTGGCGAGCCGCCGCCCAGGAGAACACCAAGGCGTTCTTCGGCGAGACCATCGGCAACCCCAAGGGCGACATCCTCGACCTCGAGGCGATCAGCGCGGTCGCCAAGGAGGTCGGCGTGCCGTTCATCGTCGACAACACGGTGGCCACGCCCTTCCTGCTCAACCCGTTGAAGCACGGCGTCGACACCGTGGTCCACTCGGCCACCAAGTACATCGGCGGCCACGGCACCACGATCGCCGGTGTCGTCATCGACGGAGGCACGTTCGACTACGCCGCGCACGGTGACAAGTTCCCCGGGTTCACGACGCCCGACGCCAGCTACCACGGCCTCGTGTTCGCCGACGCCCTGGGCCCGGCGGCCTACATCGCGAAGCTGCGGGTGCAGTACCTGCGCAACGTCGGTGCGGCGCTGGCCCCGTTCAACGCCTTCCTGCTGGCGCAGGGTCTGGAGACGCTGAGCCTGCGGATGGAGCGGCACATCGAGAACACCCGCAAGGTCGCCGAGTGGCTGCAGGCCCGCGAGGACGTCTCGAAGGTGACGTGGGCCAGCCTGCCCGGCAACCCCTACAAGGAGCTCGCCGACAAGTACGTGCCCAAGGGCTCCGGCGCGGTGCTGACCTTCGAGCTGCCCGGTGGACTCGAGGCCGGGAAGGCGTTCATCGACTCGCTCGAGCTGTTCAGCCACGTGGCCAACATCGGCGACGTCCGCAGCCTCGCGATCCACCCGGCCAGCACGACGCACTCGCAGGGCACCCCCGAGGAGCACGCCGCCACGGGCGTCACCCCCGGCCTCGTCCGCCTCGCCGTGGGCCTGGAGGGGATCGACGACATCCTCGCCGACCTGGACGCAGGGTTCCGCGCCGCGAAGTCGTGACGCGACTGACCCCTGAGGATCTCCCTCCCGTCACCGGTGCGTGGCGGGAGGGAGATCCCGTTGGTGGGCGCACCTTCGTCGACATCGGGTCGCTGACCCTGGAGTCCGGCGCCGTGCTGCCCGACGTCCGCATGGCGTACGAGTCGTGGGGCACGTTCACCGGTGACAACGCGGTGCTGGTCCTGCACGCGCTCACCGGCGACTCCCACGTGCTCGGCGAGGTCGGCCCCGGCCACCGGTCACCCGGCTGGTGGGACCCCGTCGTCGGTCCCGGCCGGCCGATCGACACCGACCGGTTCTTCATCGTGGCCGCCAACATCCTCGGCGGCTGTCAGGGCACCACCGGACCGGCGTCGACCTCTCCCGACGGCTCGCCCTACGGCAGCCGGTTCCCGGCGGTCACCGTGCGCGACCAGGTGGCGGCCGAGGTGGCACTGTCGGACCACCTCGGGGTCGACCGCTGGCGCGGGGTCATCGGCGGCTCGGCGGGCGGTATGCGCGGCCTGGAGTGGGCGATCATGCAACCCGAACGGGTCGAGCGGCTGTTCCTGCTGGCGACCTCGCCGTGGGCGTCGGCCGAGCAGGTCGGCCTCTCGGCCACCCAGGCCGACGTCATCCGCGCCGACCCGCACTTTGCCGGGGGTGACTACTACGCCGCCGAGCGCGGCCCGACGGCCGGGCTCGACCTGGCTCGCCGGATCGCGCACATCTCGTACCGCAGCGAGGCCGAGCTGCAGCAGCGGTTCGGCCGCGAGTCGGCCGGCGACGGGCGGTTCACCGTCGAGTCCTACCTGCAGCACCACGGCACCAAGCTGGGACGCCGCTTCGACGCCAACTCCTACATCGTGCTGAGCGAGGCGATGAACAGCCACGACGTGGGTCGCGGACGCGGCGGCATCGAGGCTGCGCTCGGTCTCATCACCGCCCGCACCGTCGTGGCCGGTATCGACTCCGACCGGCTGTACCCGCTCGGCCAGCAGCAGCTGCTGGCCGACCACATCCCGGGGTGCCCGGGTCTGGACGTCGTGACCTCCCTGCACGGCCACGACGGTTTCCTGGTCGAGTCCGACCAGGTCGGCGCCCTCGCAGGCACCCTGCTCGCCTGACCTCCCCCGTCGAGGGCGGTGGATTCGCGACCGTTCGACTCCCCCGGCCTGTGCCAGGTGGATATGCGACCGTCTGGACGCTGAATCGGTCGCATACCCACCGCCCCTCGGGAGTAGTCCCCCCTCGGGGCCCCGGGCGACGCCGGCCGCGGCGACTACCCTGACCGAGTGACCCACGAGACCCCCGACGTCCAGGGCGCCGCGTTCTGGGACGAGCGCTACGCGACCTCGCGACGGATCTGGAGCGGCAACCCCAACCCGACCCTCGTCACCGAGATCGCGGGGATGCCCCCGGGCCACGCGCTGGACGTGGGCTGCGGCGAGGGAGCGGACGCGCTGTGGCTCGCGGCGCAGGGGTGGACGGTGGTGGGCGCCGACCTGTCCACGGTCGCGCTCGGTCGCGCGGCCGAGCACGGCGCCGACCTGCAGCTGACCGAGCGGGTCGCGTGGCAGCAGACCGACCTGGTCGCCGATCCGCCGGAGCCGGGGTCGTTCGACCTCGTCACCTCGCACTTCACCCACCTGCCGCCGGACGCCCGTCACCGGTTGTTCGACGGGCTGGCCGCTGCCGTGCGGTCCGGGGGGACGTTGCTGTTCGTCGGCCACGACTACGGCGACATCGCGGCCGGCATGCCCCGGCCCCCGCGGCCGGAGGTGTTCCACACCCCCGACGAGCTGGCGGCCCGGCTCGACGACGCGTGGACCGTCGAGGTCAGCGAGCTGCGCCCGCGGCACGCGACGACACCCGAGGGGGTGAAGATCACGATCCACGACACCGTGCTGCGCGCCCGCCGCAGTTGACCCCGCCCTGCGCCACTGCGCGCGCCACCCCGGTCAGACGAGCTTGCGGACGATCCCGAGCGGAGCGCGCTTGAGGACCTGGCCGAGCGGGACCCAGGGCCACCCGGGCACCGACGCCTCGGCGACCTCCTTGTCGATCGCCTTGACGATCGACCGCACACCGGTCGCGGTGTCGGCCATCAGCTTCTGCTCCGAGGCGACCACGTCGTTCATCTCCGACACGATGTATCCCGGGTAGATCGTGGTGACCTTGATGTCCAGGTTCTTGCGGCCCATCAGGTCGAGCCGGATGCCCTCGGCGAGATGCGCCAGACCGGCTTTGGTGGCGGCGTAGGTCGTCACCGTCGACGGCAGCCCGCGCATCGCCGAGATGGACGAGATCACCACGAGGTGGCCGGCCTTGCGCTCGTAGAAGTGCTCCATCGCGGCCTCGCACTGGGCGAGCGCGGCCACGAAGTTGGTCTGCGCGGTCTCGGCGTTGGCGGCGAACCCTCCGGTACCGATCTTCACGCCCTTGCCGAGGCCCGCGTTGACGACGACGCGGTCGAGACCGCCGAGGTCGGCGGCGGCCTGCTTCGTGACGGCAAAGACCTGGTCGTGGTCGTTGACGTCGAGCTGGTGCACGACCACCTCGACGTCGGGGTGGGCAGCCAGGATCTCGGACCGCAGCTCCTCCAGCCGGTCGACGCGACGCGCCGTGAGAGCGAGGTGGTGGCCCTTGGCGGCGAACTGGCGGGCCATCTCGGCGCCCAGGCCCGAGCTCGCCCCGGTGATCAGGATGTTGCGACGCATGTCAGTCCTTCCGTCCCATCTGCACGGCCGCCTTGGCCATCTGCTGGTAGTACACCGGCCGCAGGAACCGCTTGGCGAAGTACGCGATGCGTCCGTTGCGGTCGGTGAGGATCACGTGGGTGCCCGTCTCGACCTGCTTCAGCACCGTGGCGGCGATGTCGGCGGCGGTGACCTTGGAGGAGTCGATGAGCTTGGCGGCCGACTGCTGCGCCGCCTCGTCCTTGCCGCGCATCGAGGAGGTGAGGTTGGTCTTGAAGAAGGTCGGGCAGACCACCGAGACCCCGACCCCGAAGGGCTTCAGCTCGTGGAAGAGCGACTCGCTCATGCCGACGACCCCGGCCTTCACGGCGGTGTACTCCGTCATCCGCGGCGGGTGCACCAGACCGGCGGCCGAGGACGTGTTGACGATGTGACCGGACCGGACGTCCTTCATCATCGGCACGAAGGTGCGGCAGCCGCGCGCGACACCGAGCAGGTTGATGTCGACGATCCACTGCCACTGGTCCATCTCGGTCAGCTCGATGCGACCGCCGGCCGCCACGCCCGCGTTGTTGAACAGCAGGTCGAGGCCGTCCCAGTGCTCGGTGACCCAGTCGCGCGCCGTGAGCCAGTCGGCGTCGGACGTGACGTCGAGCGTGAGGTACTCGGCCCCGTCGGGCAGGTCGGCCGGTCGCTCGGCGTGGATGTCGGTGGCCAGCACCCGCACCTGCCGCTCGAGCAGCTGGTTCACGAGGGCCAGGCCCAGGCCGGAGGCACCCCCGGTGACGAGGGCGCGGGAGTTCGTGGCGATCTTCATGTTTCAGATACTACCGGTATCTGAGTTTGGCGCCGGGCCCCTTCCCCCGAGTGGCGCAGTTCGGGTCCCGAGTGGCGCAGTTCGGTCGCGACACGCCGTCCAAGAACGCCGAACTGCGCCACTCGCGGGAAACGGGGGTGGACGGGGGTGGGCGGGGGGTGGGTCAGCGGAAGGTGACCTGGTCGCGGGGGAGGTGGGTGTGTTCGTTGAACGCGAGCAGCCGGGTGCCGCCGCGGCCCACGATCGCCGTGGTCACCGAGGCGTTGACGACCACCCGGTTGAGGGTGATGAACAGGGACGCGTCGCCCACCAGCAGGTGCGAGGTGACCAGGGCGATCGGCCCGCCGGAGGTGAACACCGCGACGTGGCGGCCCGAGCCGGCCTCGCCGACCGCGTCGTCGAAGGCGCTCAGCACGCGGCCGCTGAACTGGTCGAAGGTCTCGCCCGCGCCCGCCGCCCCGGCGACCCAGCCGGTGAGGGCGCCGTCGAGCTCGGCCTGGAACTCCCGCGGGTCCTGCGGACGGGTGGCGGGGTCGAGGTGACCGGTGAGGGCGAGGTGGTCGTACTCGTCCCAGCCGGCGTCGACGTCGTAGAGGTCACCGTCGATGGCGTCGATCGCCGCCACCGCGGTCTGCGCGTGCCGCTTCATCGAGCCCGCGACCGACCAGGTGGGGGCGAAGCCGGAGGCCTCCCAGGAGGCCCCCAGCCACGCTCCCTGCCGGACCCCGAGGTCCGACAGCTGGTCGTAGTCGGCGGCGCCCCAGGAGGCCTGGCCGTGTCTGATCAGTTGGATGGCGCCCACCCGCGGCAGACTACTGGGCCCCCTCCCGGCGGCGGTGGGCGGCGACGGCGATCGCGACGCCCACCGGGAGGAGCAGCAGCCCGAACAGCACCGTGAGCGGCACCTGCGACCCGACCACCGGCAGCGACCCGATCACGGTGGCGAGCCCGCCCGGGGCACCGCCGCCGACACCGGTGTCGCCCGTGTCGACCACGGGCGGCGTGACGCCGGCGTCACCGAGGCAGCGCACCGCGCCCTCACGCAGCGCCCGGCCGTCGGTCCCGTTGTCGTCGGACCAGAAGGCGGGCTTCAGCCCGTCGACGCAGCGCGACTCCGGCGCGATGGCGAAGCCCTCGTGGTTGACGTTCGGCAGACCGGCGGGTCGCTCCTGCACCTCGTCGGCGCCGAAGGCACCGTCGGTGAGGGTCAGGATCGTGCTGCGACCGTCGCAGGTGTCGTCGCACACCGCCCAGAGCCCTCGCGAGGCCGGCTCGTACTCCAGCTCCATGACGGAGCCGAAGCCGCTGTCGATCGTCGCGACCCGTGCGAACGCCCCGCCGTCGCCGAGCACGTAGGCGTAGACGGTGCCGCCGGCCTCGACGCCGAGGAAGAACACCCCGGAGCCGTGACCGGGGTAGTCGGCCGGGTCGTACGCGACCCCGGTCGACTCGTCGACGAAGCCACCCGCGACCAGGTCGGCGTCGGGGATCCAGGCGATGCCCTCGAACCCGGCGTTCGCCGCCACCACCGGCAGGTCGGCCGTCAGGTTCCACTCGCGCGTCGCCGCGAGGTCGGGCCCGCCGCCCGACACGTCGTAGCGCAGCACCGAGAGCCGACTGCCGCCACCGTCATTGTTGCGCTCGCTGGCCACGTAGACGCCGCCGGCGGACCCGGCCGCCGTGAGCGCCACGCCCTCCGCGTCGACGTCACCGGTGCCGTCGGGGTACCGCAGGGTCCAGGTGTCGACCGGGTCCCAGACGCCGCCCGTGCTCGTGAGCCGGTGCAGGGTGCCGGGGCCGTTGACCACGGCCCAGAGCGAGTCGTCGGCGACCGATGCCGCGGCCTCGTAGGCCAGCCCGCTGAGGTTGGTCGGGAAGGTGCCCGGCACGTCGACGGCGGTCACGTCGGGCGAGCCGGGGAACGGGACCGTGACCAGGTCGCCCACACACTGGTTGACCGCACCCTTGGTGGAGACCTGGGTGGTGGCGAACTCGCCGGTGCCGTCGGGGCAACGACCGTAGGTGGTGGCCGCGTGGGTCAGCCACGCGTACTCGTCGACCAGGGTCGTGCCGTCGGGCAGGAACACGCGGGCGGAGTCCGCGCCGCCGAGGCCGAACTCGCCCGGCACCCCGTCGACGTCCACGTCGACCGCGAGGTGGCCCCCGGCCGCGATGGTGGTGCCGCCGGCGATCGCCAGGGTCCGGGAGTCGTCGTCGTCCTTCAGGATCCAGCCGGACACGTCGACCGGGGTGACACCGTTGTTGACCAGCTCGATCCAGTCGGTCGCGTCACCGTTGGACTCCACCTCGTTGATGCGCACGGCCGGACCGCAGTCGTTGGCGGCGGCCCTGGTGGTCGAGGTGGTGGTGACGAACTCCCCGGTGCCGTCGGGGCAGCGACCGTAGCTCGTGGCCGCGTGTCCCGTCCAGGAGTACTCGGCGATCAGGGTGGTGCCGTCGGGCAGGAAGATCCGGGCGGAGTCGTTGTTGCCCAACCCGAAGCCGTTCGGCAGGGAGTCGAGGTCGGTGTCGACGGCGAGGTAGCCGCCGGCCGGGACGATGGTGCCACCGGCGATCGCCAGGGTCCGTCCGTCGTCGTTGTCCTTGACGATCCAGCCGGACACGTCGACCGGGGCGGCGCCGGTGTTGAGCAGCTCGATCCAGTCGGTCGCGTCGCCGTTGGACTCGACCTCGTTGACCACGATGCTCGGCACCGAGCCCGCCGGGCAGTCGTTGGCCGCACTCTTGGTCGACGACGTGGTCACGACGAAGTCGCCGGTGCCGTCCGGGCAACGACCGTAGGTGGTCGCCGCGTGGCCCACGTAGGCGTACTCGTCGATCAGGGTCGTGCCGTCGGGCAGGAACACCCGCGCGGTGTCGGTGCCGCCCAGCCCGAAGGTGCCGGGCGTCGTGTCGACGTTGACGTCGACGGCGAGGTAGCCACCGACCGGGATCGTGGTCCCGCCGGCGATCGCCAGGGTCCGGCTGTCGTCGTCGTCCTTCAGGATCCAGCCCGAGACGTCGGCCGGGAAGGCGCTGTTGTTGCGCAGCTCGATCCAGTCGGTGGTGTCGCCGTTGGACTCGACCTCGTTGACCACGACGTCGGGCACCCGCGGCGTGCAGTCGTTGGCCGTGCCCTTGGTCGACGACGTGGTGGTGATGAAGTCCCCCGTGCCGTCGGGGCAGCGACCGTAGGTGGTCAGGGCGTGGCCCGCGTAGGCGTGCTCGTCGATCAGGGTCGTGCCGTCGGGCAGGAACACCCGCGCGGTGTCGGTGCCGCCGAGGCCGAACTCACCGGGCACCCCGTCGACGTCCACGTCGACCGCGAGGAAGCCGCCGGGCTCGATCGTCGTGCCGGCCGCGACGGCCAGGGTGCGGGAGTCGTCGTCGTCCTTGAGGATCCACCCCGACACGTCGACCGGCTCGACACCGGTGTTGGTGAGCTCGATCCAGTCGGTGGTGTCACCGTTGGACTCGATCTCGTTGATGACGATGTCGGCGGGGGCGGCCGCTGCCGGGGAGGCCGTCAGGACTCCGACCGGGGCCAGCAGGGAGACGCACGCGAGCAGACCCACGGTGCGGCGATGGCGGAGGCGAACAGGGTGCACGGAACGGTCCTTCGTCGGGGGCGAGGCGCCAGGAGTCTCTCGTCCCCGGCCGACCGGACGGTGAACACCGGGTGACCGCAGCACCCGGGAACGGCGAACGGCCCGCCACCCCCGGAAGGGGTGACGGGCCGTTCAGATGATCGAAGTGATCAGGCCGGGGGCATGAGCACAGCGTCGATCAGGTACACCGTGGCGTTGGCGGTCTTGACGCCACCGCAGATCACGTTCGCACCGTTGACCTGCAGCGAGTCACCGGAGCCGGTGATCTCGACGTCGGCGCCGTTGACCGTGGTCTGCGTGGTGCCGGCCAGGTCGTCGGGCAGGATCTGACCCGGGATGACGTGGTAGGTCAGCACCGAGGACAGCGTTCCGCCACCCTCCTCGGTCGCCAGCGTGTCGGTGATGCCGGGCGAGCTCGCCTCGAGGGCGGCGAACGCGTCGTCGACCGGGGCGAACACGGTGAACTCGCCACCGTTGAGGGTGTCGACCAGGTCGACGGCGGGGTTGACCCCACCGGAGACGGCCGCGACCAGGGTGGTCAGCAGCGGGTTGTTCGACGCGGCGGTGGCGACCGGGTCCTGGGCCATGCCCTGGACCGAACCTCCGCCGTCCGGGACGGCGGCGGCGTAGTCGGCGCAGCCGGGGCCGACGAGGTTGGCGGCGACGTCATCGGTGTCGTCCTCCGCAGCCTCGGGGGCGTCGCTGGTGGGCGCGTCGTCCGCCGAGGTGTCAGCCTCGTCGTCCGAACCGCACGCCGCGGTGAACAGCGTCAGCGAAGCGACGGCCGCGACGGCGAGGGTCTTCTTGCGCATGGTGGTCGTACGCATTTCCATCTCCTTTGGGTTGGGTGTTTCGGTACTACTCGACACGGAACTGCACGGAGTGCAGGCCGGTCGATCCGTTCGGTGCGATGGGCACGCGATCGGACGTCTGGGTCTCGCCGTCGGCGTTGGTGGCGCGGACGGTGAGCTGGTGGTTGCCGGGGGTGGCGTCGTCCCACTGCCAGGACCACTGGCGCCACGTGTCGATGGAGTCCTGAGCGGCGAGCTCGGCGTCGACCCACTCGCCGCCGTCGACCTGCACCTCGATGCGCTCGATGCCGACGTTCTGGGCCCAGGCCACGCCACCGACGCGCACGGCGTCGACCGGGAAGGTCTGGAAGGACTCGGGGACGTCGATCCGCGACGAGAACTTGATCGGCGCTTCCTCGTCGTACCCGCGGGTGGACCAGTAGGCCTTGTGGTCGGCGAAGCGGGTGACCTCGATGTCGACCAGCCACTTGGTGGCCGACACGTAGCCGTACAGGCCGGGGACGACCATCCGCACGGGGAAGCCGTGACGCAGCGGCAGCGGCTCGCCGTTCATGGCGATCGCGATGATGGCGTCGCGGTTCTCGTCGTCGAGAGCTCCGAGCGGGGTGCTGATGGTCATGCCGTCGGCGCTGGTGGTCTGGACCGCGTCGGCGTCGCCCTGCACGCCGGCCCGCTCGAGCAGGTCGCGGACGGGGATGCCGATCCACGTCGCGTTGCCCACGTAGGGGCCCCCCACCTCGTTGGACACACACGTCAACGTAATGCGACGTTCGATGAGGCGCTCTTCGAGCAGATCCTGGAACGAGAGGTTCAGCTCCTTGTCGACCATGCCGTGGATCCGCAGCGAGTAGCCCTCGACGGGCACGTCGGGGATCTGCAGGGCGGTGTCGATGCGGTAGAAGTCGCGGTTCGGGGTGATGTACGAGCTGACACCCTGCACGTCGACCTCGACACCGGCGGGGACCGCCGAGGCGGGGTCGGCCGGGGTGGGGATGCGCACGTTCATGCGGGACTCAGCAGCAGCCGCGCCGCCGAAGACCCGGGCGATCAGGCCGCCGAGGGCGATGCCGATCGTGGTGCCGCCGACCGCGATGAGGAACTTGCGACGGTCGAAGCCGCTGGGCAGGTCGTCACCCTCCTTGGGCGAGAGCGCGAGGATGCCGAGCAGGAAGAGCAGGGTTCCGACCGCCACGATCGTGGTGATGATGGTGGGGATGACGGTCACGACCGCGTTGGCGGTGGACGCGTTGTCGGTGGCGGCCGCGAGGATCGCGACCGCGCCGAGGCCGAAGGTGATGCCGAGGGCCAGGTTGCGGCGCTTCAGCCCGATCACGCCGGCCACCATGGCCAGGAGGAGCAGCGTGATCGACACGCTGGCGATCAGGATCGGCTTGTCGGCGGTGCCGAACTGCCGGATCGCGAACTCCTTCAGGAACTGCGGGGTGAAGAAGATGAACCGGTTGCCGATCGAGACGATCGGGGAGGGTGCATTGATGAGGGCGGCGATGGCCGTTCCCATCACGACACCGAAGGTGGCGGCGAGGGCTCCGGAGAGCGCACCGGTCCACCTGGGGGCCGTCGGCCGGGTGGGTCGCGCTGTCAGGGTGCTCACATCAGTCATTCGCCACGCCGATCGTCGAGGATTGGTCCGATTTCGCCGAACCGTGCGGTAGATGTCCTCGTTCCGCCCGTTCGGCCTGTTCTTGCAGGCAGAACGTCGGATGCAAATACTTCGGGGGGCGAGGCGCCCCGCTGCCCGGAGCCTCGCACGGTTCCGTTGAGTGCACCTAACGGGCAGGATGGCAACTCCGAGCGGCACCCCACGAGGAGGACCCATGTCCCTGGCCGGAGTCACGATCATCATGTCCGGCGGCAGCCGAGGGATCGGTGAGGCGATCGCCGTCCGGGCCGCCCGCGACGGGGCGAACGTCGCGCTGCTCGCCAAGACCACCGAGCCGCACCCGTTGCTGCCGGGGACGATCCACACGGCGGCGGCGGCGATCGAGGAGGCCGGTGGTCAGGCCCTCCCCCTGGTGGGCGACATCCGCGACGACGAGTTCGTCGCGGACGCGGTGGCCCGCACCGCCGAGCAGTTCGGCGGCATCGACGTCGTGGTCAACAACGCCAGTGCGATCGACCTGTCCCGCACCGAGGACGTGTCGATGAAGAAGTACGACCTGATGAACGACATCAACGCCCGCGGCACGTTCCTGCTCAGCAAGCTGTGCATCCCGTGGCTGCGCGAGTCGTCCAACCCGCACATCCTCACGCTGTCGCCGCCGCTGGCGCTGGACCCCAAGTGGCACACCGGCAACACCGCGTACACGATGGCGAAGTTCGCGATGAGCCTGGTGACCCTCGGTCTGTCCGGCGAGCTGCGCGAGGACGGGATCGCCGCCAACTCGCTGTGGCCCCGCACGGCCATCGACACCGCGGCGGTCCGCAACGTCGTGGGCGCGGGCCTGGTGTCGCACTCCCGGACGCCGCAGATCATGGCCGACGCGGCCTACGAGATCCTCGTGCAGCCGTCACGGGAGACCACCGGACAGTTCTTCATCGACGACGACGTGCTCGAGGCGGCCGGGGTGACCGACTTCTCGGTCTACCTCAACGGGGGCACCGAGGAGCAGCTGGCGCTGGACTTCTGGGTCGAGCCCAAGGGGCCCCACGACCCGTCCCTCACCCTGCACTGACCGGTCAGGAGGGGCGCCGGGCGAGGGACTCGAACGCCTGCGTGCCGACGTCGGTGAGCTCGGCGGCGTCGAGATCGACCTCGCCGGCCATCCACGCCACGACCAGCTCGGCGAGACCGGCCACGTAGAGGAGCCCCTGCACGCGGGCCAGGCCCGGCGGCCAGGCGGCGTCGCCGTAGAGGGTCTCCGCCTCCTGCGCGACCAGATCGGCGAAGACGCCGAGCAGCGCGTGCCGCTTCTCGCGCAGCAACGGGTGCGAGGTCGACTCCACCAGCGCGACGCGCGCCTTGGCCGGATCGGCCTCGACCCACCCCACGAGGCCGGCGATCGCGGCCCGGACCCGGTCCGTGGCCTCACCGCTGGTGCCCTCGATCGCGGCGACGGCCATCGTCGCGATCTCGTCGGACACCGCGTCGAGGGCGGCGACCAGCGCGTCCTCGCGGGACCGGAAGCTCTCGTAGAAGTACCGCTCGGTCAGCCCGGCCTCGGCGCACACCGCGGTCATCGTGGTGCTGCCCTCGCCGCGGGTCGCCAGCAGGGTGATGGTCGCGGCGACCAGACGCTCCCGACGGCCCGCTGCGCGGGCGCCGGCCGACTGTCCGCCGTAGCTGCGTCCCGTTGCTTCCACGGGTCCATCGTGGCAGGCCACCCTTGACAAGGGTGTGACCGGGGCCACAAACTGACAGCACACCCTGTCAGATGGAGCACCATGGCTGTCACGAACGCCCCCCGCACCCGCGGCCCCCGACGGTGGGACGTCCCGCTCGTCGGACGCACCCTGGCCTACGTCCGGGACCCGCTGGCGATGATGCGGGACCAGTACGACCGCAGCGGACCGGTCTCGGACATCACCTTCATCGGCCGCACCTGGACCGCCCTGCTCGGCCCGGACGCCTGCGAGGCCGCGTTGCGCAACGGCGACAAGGCGTTCGCCAGCGAGGACGGCTGGGGCTACCTGGTCGGCCCGTTCTTCCACCGCGGCCTGATGCTGCTGGACTTCGCCGAGCACCACCAGCACCGGCGGCTCATGCAGGAGGCGTTCACCCGCGACCGGCTCCGCGGCTACACCGCCCGGCTCGGACCGGCCGTCACCGCCGGGCTCGACGCGTGGCGGCCGGGTGACGACTTCCTCGCGTACCCGGCGCTGAAGCAGCTGACCCTCGACCTGGCCACCCAGATCTTCATGGGTGGGGCGGACCTGGCCGACGACGCCGAGCTGGACCGGCTCAACCGGGCGTTCATCGACTGCGTGCAGGCGGCCACGGCCTTCATCCGCGTGCCCCTGCCGGGCACCCGGTGGGGCCGCGCCACGAAGGGCCGCAAGCTGCTGGAGGAGTTCCTGTACCGACACATCGACACCAAGCGGGCGTCGGACGGCGAGGACCTGTTCTCCGTCCTGTGCCGGCTGACCGACGACGACGGGTCGGCGTTCACCGACGAGGACGTCGTGAACCACATGATCTTCCTGCTCATGGCCGCGCACGACACGTCGACCATCACCGTGTCCACGATGATGCAGTACCTCGGGCAGCATCCCGAGTGGCAGGAACGCTGCCGGGCGGAGTCGATGGCTCTCGGCGACCACCCGACCCTCGACGAGCTCGACACCCTCACGTCGCTGGACCTGGTGATGAAGGAGTGTCTGCGCATCGTGCCGCCGGTGCCCGTGCTGGCCCGCAAGACCGTCAAGGAGACCGAGGTACTCGGCCACACGATCCCCGCCGGCCGGCTCACCGTCGTGATGATGCACCTGTCGCACCACATGCCGGAGCTGTGGGAGGACCCCGAGCGGTTCGACCCCGAGCGGTTCGCCGAGGACCGCCGCGACGACAAGGTGCACCGCTACGCCTGGGAACCGTTCGGCGGCGGCGTGCACAAGTGTCTGGGCCTGCACTTCGCCGGCGCCGAGGTGTCGACGATCATGCACCAGCTGCTGCGACGATTCTCCTGGGAGGTCGACCCCGACTACCGGGCGCCGATGAACTACCACTCCCTGCCGTTCCCCTCCGACGGCCAGCCCGTCGACCTCCACCTGCTCGAAGGAGCCCCCGCATGAACAGCATCCACGGACTCGGCGTCATCGTCACCGGAGGCGCACGCGGCATCGGCCGCGCCACCGCCGAGCGGCTGTCGGCCGGCGGTGCCCGCGTCGCGATCGGTGACCTGGACGCCGAGCTCGCTGCCTCGGTGGCCGCCGAGATCGGCCGGGGCGTCGTGTCGGCGCACCTCGACGTGACGGACGCGGAGTCCTGGCGCACCTTCCTCGCGGCCACGTCCGCCGCCGGACCGTTCGACGTGCTGGTCAACAACGCCGGCATCATGCCGCTGGGCTCGCTGCTGAAGGAGCCCGACGACGTGACCCGGACCATCGTCGACGTCAACCTCCACGGCGTCATCCACGGCACCAAGGCCGTCGCGCCGGGCATGATCGACCGGGGACGCGGCCACGTGGTCAACGTCGCGTCGGCGGTCGGCCGGGTCGCGATGGCCGACGGTGCGACCTACTCGGCGTCGAAGTTCGCCGTGGTCGGCTTCAGCGAGGCGATGCGGGCCGAGCTGGCGCCGCAGGGCGTCGACGTGAGCGTGGTGCTGCCGACCGTCGTGCAGACCGAGCTCTCCGCCGGGGTCCCGGCGGCCCGCGGGGTGAAGCCGGTCACCGCCGACGACGTCGCGAAGGTGATCGAGGAGGTCATCCTCAAGCCGAAGGCCGAGGTGTGGGTGCCTCGCTGGAGCCAGGCGATCGTCAAGACGACCAACCTGCTGCCGCGGCGGGCCCAGGAGGCCATCAGTCGTGCCATGAAGGCCGACAGCGTGCTGAGCTCGGCCGACCCCGCCGCCCGCGCCGCCTACGAGGAGCGCGCGCGGCGCCACTGAACCGGCGGTGACGTCGGTGGGGACGGTGCTGGGTTCGCGGACCGGCCACCCAGTTCCGCGAGTGGCGCAGTTCGGGGCACGAGTGGCGCAGAACTGTGGCGACACGCCGTCCAAAAACACCGATCTGCGCCACTCGCGGGAAATGGGGGTGGGGATGCGGGGCTGGGTGCGACCCGACAGTCTGGGGACATGACTCGTTCTCTCGTCACCGGCGCCACCGGGTATGTCGGCGGCCGCCTCGTCCCGGAGCTGTTGAACGCCGGACACGACGTGCGGGTGCTGGTGCGCAACGAGGCGAAGGCGCGTGGTCACGCGTGGGCCGAGGCGGTCGAGATCCATCAGGGTGACGCGCTCGACGCCGACGACGTGCGGGCGGCGATGGCCGACGTCGACGTCCTCTACTACCTGCTGCACTCCATCGGCACGGGCGACGACTTCGCCAGCACCGAGCTGACCATCGCGCAGACCTTCGCCGACGCCGCCCGCGAGGCGGGCGTGCAGCGGATCGTCTACCTCGGCGGCATGATCCCCGAGGACGAGGTGCTCTCGGAGCACCTGCGCTCACGCAAGGAGGTCGGTGACCTGCTGCTCGCGTCGGGCACGCCCACCGCGGTGCTGCAGGCCGGCGCCGTGCTCGGGTCGGGCTCCGCCTCCTTCGAGATGCTGCGGTACCTGACCGAGCGGCTGCCGGTGATGGTGACGCCCAAGTGGGTGCACACCCGGATGCAGCCGATCGCGATCCGCGACGTCCTGCACTACCTCGTGGGGTGCGCCGCGATGCCGGTCGACGTGAACCGCCGGTTCGACATCGGCGGGCCTGACGTCATGACCTACTTCGACATGATGCAGCGCTACGCGTCGGTCGCGGGCCTGCCCAAACGTCGGGTCATGCCGGTGCCGATCCTGTCGCCCACCCTGTCGAGCCACTGGGTGGGCATCATCACCCCGGTGCCGGCGAGCCTGGCCAAGCCCCTGGTGGAGTCGTTGCGCAACACCGTGGTGGCGCAGGACCGCGACATCGCGACGTACGTGCCGGATCCGGTGGACGGTCTCACCGGCTTCGACCGTGCGGTCGAGCTGGCCCTCACCAAGATCCGCAACCTCGACGTGCCGACCCGCTGGTCGTCGGCGACGACGGCCGGCGCCCCGTCCGAACCGCTGCCGTCGGACCCCGACTGGGCCGGAGGTTCGCTGTACGTCGACGAACGCACCCGCGAGGTCGACGCGACCCCGGCCTCGCTGTGGCGGATCATCGAGGGCATCGGCGGCAAGAACGGCTGGTACTCGTGGGCGTTGGCCTGGTGGGTGCGCGGCATCCTCGACCGGCTGGTCGGCGGCCCGGGCCTGCGCCGCGGACGGCGCAACGACAAGGACCTGATCGTCGGTGACGCCCTGGACTTCTGGCGGGTCGAGGAGACCGACGACTCCACGTTCCTGCGCCTGCGGGCGGAGATGCGCCTGCCCGGACTCGCGTGGCTCGAGCTCAAGGTCGGCTCGACCGAGGGCGGCACCACGACCTTCCACCACCGGGCCCTGTTCCACCCCCGCGGCCTGCTCGGCCACGCCTACTGGTGGGCCATCTATCCCTTCCACGGGATCATCTTCGGCTCGATGCAGAAGAACATCGCCAAGGCCGCCGAGGCCCTCGACGAGGCCTGACGCGCGCCCGCCCCGTCAATCTCGGGGAGTCGGCGTCGTGGCGGCCTCGTGGAGAGCGACGACCGCACGGCGCAGGTCGGCCCGCTCGACGACCTCTACCGTCCACGGGATTCGCACGGTGACGGCCGAGCGGCCCACGACGGCCCGCCAGGTCCCGGCCTCGGCGTCGAGGTCGGTCATCACCGCCGAGACCGCGTCGGGCTCGGCGAAGGCACGCACGATCACCAGACTGTCGTCGGTGTGGTCCTCGTTCATGTGACCGATGACGGCTCGGACGACCTCGGGGGCGAACGTCACGGTCGTCATCCTCGCACCAGGTCGGCCCGGTCGGCAGCACCGCTGTGGTGACGACCGCGGGGCACGACCATCGGCGTGCCGCTCACCGGGTCGGGCACCACGGCGCAGGCCAGGTCGAACACCTCGGTGACGAGCTCTGCGGTGACGACCTCACGGGGCGCGCCCTCGGCGACGATCCGGCCCGCCTTCATGGCGATCAGGTGGTCGGCGTAGCGGCAGGCGAGGTTGAGGTCGTGCAGCACCAGCACCACGGTGGTGCCCCGGTCACGGTTGAGGTCGGTCAGCAGGTCCAGCAGCTCGACCTGGTGATGGATGTCGAGGAAGGTCGTGGGCTCGTCGAGCAGCAGCAGGTCGGTCTGCTGGGCGAGCGCCATCGCGACCCACACCCGCTGCCGTTGTCCGCCCGACAGCTCGTCGAGGCGCCGGCCGGCCAGGTCGGCGGTGCCGGTGGCCTCGAGAGCGGCCTCGACCGCGGTGTCGTCCTCGGCGCTCCACGTCCGGAACCAGCCCTGGTGGGGGTAGCGGCCTCGGCCCACCAGGTCGGACACCGTGATGCCGTCAGGAGCGACCGGCGACTGCGGCAGCAGCCCGAGCACCTTGGCCACGTCGATGCTGCGCCGGCTGCCGATGTCCTGCCCGTCGAGCACCACCCGACCGCTGCGAGGGGCCAGCAGGCGGGCGAGTCCCCGCAGCAGGGTCGACTTGCCGCACGCGTTGGCGCCGACGATCACGGTGACCCGTGCCGGCGGGATCGAGACGTCGAGGTCGTCGACGACCCTCCGCTCGTCGTAGGCCAGGCTGAGCGACTCGGCGCGCAGCTCGTGGGTGTGCTCGTGGGGACTCATCCGCCACGTCCTTCCCGGTTGACCCTGGCCAGCAGCCAGATGAGGTAGGGGGCGCCGACGGCGCCGGTGATCACGCCGGTGGGCAGAGCGGTGGGCAGCACGTGCTGCGCGACGAGGTCGGCCAGCAGGACGGTGACCGCGCCGACCAGACCGGCGGCGACGATGGTGCGCCCCGACCCGCCGACGAGCCGGGTGGCGATCGGACCGGCGATCAGGGCGACGAACGCCAAGGGGCCGGCGGCGGCCACCGCCACGGCGATCAGCACGACGGCGATGACGAGCAGGGCGATGCGCACCGTCTCGACGCGGGCACCCAGGGCGGTGGCGGCCTCGTCGCCGAGCCCGAGCACGCCGAGCTGCCGCTCGAGCACCACCACGACCGGGGTCAGGACGGCCACGGTGACGAGCACGGTGCGGAGCTCGCCGCTGCCCGCCTGGCCGACGGATCCGACCAGCCACGTCATCGCCTCGCGGGCGTCGTAGAGGTCGGCCCGGGCCACCACGAAGCCGACCAGCGAGACGAACAGCTGGGAGACCGCGATGCCGATGAGGATGAAGCGGTACCCCGTCACCCCGTCCCGCCAGGCCAGCAGGTAGATGGAGGTCGCCGCCACGATCGCCCCGATGAGCGCGAACCCGGAGACGCCCAGGCTGCTCGTGCCGGCGAAGACGATCGATCCCACCGCGAACAGGCTGGCTCCGGCCGAGACCCCGACGAAGTCCGGGGAGGCCAGGGGGTTGGACAGCAGTCGCTGGAAGATGATGCCCGACATGCCCATCGCCAGACCGACGGCCAGACCGGTGGCGGCGGTGGGCAGCCGCAGGTTCTGGACGATGAAGTCGACGGCGGGGTCGTCGCGCAGACCGAGCAGCGAGGTGACCACCTCGGCGGCGGACAGCCGGAAGCTGCCGACCATGAGGGTCACCACGACCAGCCCGAGCACCGTGACGCCCAGGCCGCCGGTGACGACCAGCGCCCGGCGACGGCCGGCTCGGCGGACCCGGCCCGGCTCGGGGGCCGCTGGTCGGGTCGGTCGCAGCGTGACCGTCACAGCTGCACCACGTTCTTGGCCCGCACCAGGGCGATGAACGCCGGGGCACCGAGGACCCCGAGCACCACGCCGACCTGCAGCTCGCCGGGTGACACGACCACGCGGCCGACGATGTCGGCGACCAGCAGCACGATGGGACTGATCAGCAGCGCGTACGCGAGGATCCACCGGTAGTCCGGCCCGCAGAGGAGCCGCGCGACGTGCGGGACGATCAACCCGACGAAGACGATCGGTCCGCACGCGGCCACCGCGGCCCCGCACAGCACCGCCACGACGGCGAACAGGGTGATCCGGCTGAGCCGCACGCGCTGACCGAGGGCGGCCGCGACGTCCTCGCCCAGGGCGAGACCGTTCAGCACCCGTCCCGTGCCCAGGGCCAGCACGATGCCCAGCACCATGAACGGCACCGTCTGTTCGACGACGGGCTGGTAGCGGCCGGCGAGCGACCCGACCTGCCAGAACCGCAGCTCGTTGAGCGCCGCCAGGTCGGTCATGATGACGGCGCTGGTGATCGAGAACATGCCGGCCGTCACCGCGGCACCGGCCAGCGCCAGCTTCACCGGGGTGGCACCCTCGCGCCCGAAGGAGGCGACCGAGTACACGAGCACGGTGGCCGCTGCGGCGCCGGCGAAACCGAACCAGACCGTGGCGGCCAGGCCCTGCAGGTCCAGCAGGGAGACGCCGACGACGATGAAGGCCGCGGCGCCGGCGTTGATGCCCATGATCCCGGGATCGGCCAGCGGGTTGCGGGTGAGGCCCTGCAGGATCGTCCCGGAGAGCCCGAGAGCCGCCCCGACGGTGAGGCCGAGGATCGTTCGGGGCACGCGCAGGTCGCGGACGACCACGTGGGCGGGGTCGTCGGGGTCGAAGCCGGTGAAGGCGTCGAGCACCACGCCGAGGGTCATGCCGCGGGAGCCCAGGCTGATGCTGAGGAAGCAGACGACGGCAAGCACCCCGAGCACCACGAGGAGTCCCGCCGGCCGGCCCACCCCGCGCAGGTGGGGTCGACGCACCGGGGCGGGGGTCTCGTCGACGAGGGCGGTCACAAGGTCACCCTAACTTAGGTAGCCCTCACCCCCCGCCGGGGCGGTGGATTCGCGACCGAAAGGCCCCGGCGGTGCCCAGCCGACCGAATGAGGCCTCTTTCGGTCGCATACTCACCGCCCCGCGGGATCCGGGACCGACGACGCGACCCCCGGCCAGGAGGCCGGGGGTCGGATCGAGCCGTCAGGTGGGGCCGGTCGGGTCAGGCGAAGTTCTCGCCCGACTTGGCCTTCTCGAGCAGCAGCGCCGGCGGGGCGAACCGCTCGCCGTACTTCTCGGCCAGCTCCTGGGCGCGCTCGGTGAACGCCTGGATGCCGATGCGACCGTCGGCCGCCTCGTAGCCGTTGACGTACTGCAGCGCACCGCCGTGCACGGGCGGGAACCCGATGCCGAAGATCGAGCCGATGTTGGCGTCGGCGACCGTGCGCAGCACGCCCTCCTCGAGGCAACGGATCGTCTCGATGCTCATGATGAACGTGAGCCGCTCCTTGATGTCCTCCAGCGGCACCCCGGCGTCGTCCTTGCCGAAGTGCTCCAGCAGGCCCGGCCAGATGTGCTTCTTGCCGCCGTCGGTCGGGTACTCGTAGAAGCCCGCGCCGCCGGCCTTGCCGGTACGACCGAGGTCGACCAGCTTGTCGATGACCTTCATGGCCGGCGACTCCGGGAGGCTCTTGCCCTCGGCGGCGGCAGCCTTCTGGGCCTCGGCGTTGATGCTCTGCGGCAGGGTCAGCGAGACCTCGTCGATCATGGCGAGCGGCTGGCCCGGGAAGCCCGACAGCGACGCGGCCCGCTCGACGGTGACGGGGTGGACACCCTCGCCGACCATCTGCGCACCCTCCATGACCAGCGTGCCGAACACCCGCGAGGTGAAGAACCCGCGGCTGTCGTTGACGACGATCGGCGTCTTGCGGATCTGCTTGGTGTAGTCGATCGCGCGGGCGATGGCCTCGTCGGAGGTCTTCTCGCCCACGACGATCTCGACCAGCGGCATCTTGTCGACCGGGGAGAAGAAGTGGATCCCGATGAAGTCCTCGGGACGCTTGACGCCCTCGGCCAGGATCGTGATCGGCAGGGTCGACGTGTTGGAGCCGAGCAGCGCGTCCGGCTTGACGACGTCCTGCAGGTCGCCGAAGACGGTGTGCTTGAGCTCGACGGACTCGAAGACCGCCTCGACGACGAAGTCGCAGCCCGCCAGGTCGGCGTAGTCGGCCGTCGGCGTGATGCGGGCGAGGACCTCGTCACGCTTGGCCTCGGTGATGCGACCCTTGGCGACGGCCTTGTCGAGCAGGTTCTGGCTGTACGCCTTGCCCTTCTCGGCCGCCTCGATCGTGACGTCCTTCAGCACGACCTCGATGCCCACCTGGGCCGAGACGTACGCGATGCCCGCGCCCATCATGCCGGCGCCGAGGATGGCGAGCTTCTCGGCCTTGGTCGGCGCGATGCCGTCCGGACGCGACCCGCCCGCGTTGATGGCGCCGAGGTCGAAGAAGAACGCGTTGGTCATGTTCTTGAACTGCTGACCGACGATCAGCTCGACGAGGTAGCGCGACTCGATGCGGCTGGCGGTGTCGAAGTCGACCGCCGCACCCTCGACCGCGGCCGAGAGAATGTTGCGTGGGGCCTTCATGGGCGAGCCCTTGAGCTGCTTGCGCACCGTGGAGGGGAACGACGGCAGGATCGCGGCGAGCGACGGGGTCGACGGGGTGCCGCCCGGCATCCGGTAGCCCTTGCGGTCCCACGGCTGGCTGGCCGCGTCGGGGTTGTCGGCGTTGGCCTCGATCCACGCCTTCGCGGCGGGGATCAGCTCGTCCTGCGTGGCGACGAGCTCGTCGACCAGGCCGGCGGACAGCGCCTTGGCCGGCTTCATGCGGGCGCCCTGGACCAGGACGTTCATGAGCGCGTCGGCGATGCCGAACATGCGCACGGTGCGGGTGACGCCACCGCCGCCGGGCAGCAGACCGAGGGTCACCTCGGGCAGACCGATCTCGTAGCGACCCTCGACGGCAATGCGGTGGTGGGTCGCGAGCGCGATCTCGAGCCCGCCACCGAGCGCCGCACCGTTGATGGCGGCGACGACGGGCTTGCCGCAGGTCTCGAGCGCGCGCAGCGAGGCCTTGACCTGCTCCACGCCGTCGAACAGCTCCTGCGCGTCGGCCGGGGTGGCCTTGATCATGCCCTTGAGGTCGCCACCGGCGAAGAAGGTCTTCTTCGCCGACGACACGATGACACCGCGGATCGCGGCGGCGTCGGCCTCGATGTCGGACTTCAGCGCCGCGACGGCGCGAGCCATCGAGTCGGTGTAGTCCTGGTTCATCGTGTTGGCGCTCTGGTTGGGGTCGTCGAGGATCAGGTGCGCGATCCCGGACTCGACCTCGTAACGAACGGCTTCAGTGCTCATGTGTGCTGTCTCTCCTGGAGGTTCGTGCGGGTCAGATGCGCTCGACGACGGTGGCGATGCCCATGCCGCCGCCGACGCAGAGGGTCGCGAGGCCGTAGCGCTTCTCGCGGCGCTCCAGCTCGTCGACGAGCGTGCCGAGGATCATCGCGCCGGTCGCGCCGAGCGGGTGGCCCATCGCGATCGCGCCGCCGTTGACGTTGGTCTGCTCGTGCGGGTAGTGGTCGAGATCCTTCATGAGGCGCATGGCCACGGCCGCGAAGGCCTCGTTGATCTCGATCAGGTCGATGTCCTCGATGGACAGGCCGGCCTTCTCCAGCGCCTTGCGGCTGGCCGGGCCGGGGCCCGTCAGCATGATGGTGGGCTCGGAGCCGACCACGGCGGTGGAGAGGATGCGGGCGCGCGGCGTCAGGCCGTGGCGGGTGCCGGCGGCCTCCGAGCCGATCAGCACCAGGGCGGCGCCGTCGACGATGCCCGAGCTGTTGCCGGCGTGGTGCACGTGGTTGATCGCCTCGACCTCGGTGTACTTCTCGAGGGCGACGGCGTCGAACCCGGCCATCTCGCCCATGTCGCCGAAGGACGCCTTCAGGCCCGACAGGCTCTCGACCGTGGTGCCCTCGCGGACGAACTCGTCGTGGTCGAGGATCGTCATGCCGTTGATGTCCTTGACCGGGATGACGGACTTGGCGAAGTAGCCGTTGGCGATCGCCTTGGCGGCGCGGGCCTGGCTCTCGGCGGCGAAGGTGTCGACGTCCTCGCGGCTGTAGCCCTCGAGGGTCGCGATCAGGTCGGCGCCGATGCCCTGGGGCACGAAGTCGGCGGTGAAGGCGGTGCGGGGGTCCATGGCCCAGGGGCCGCCGTCGGAGCCCATCGGCACGCGGCTCATCGACTCGACGCCACCGGCGAGGATCAGGTCCTCCCAGCCGGAGCGGACGCGCTGCGAGGCCTGGTTGACGGCCTCGAGGCCGGAGGCGCAGAAGCGGTTGAGCTGGACACCGGCGACGTCGTTGGGCAGACCGGCGGCGAGCGCGGCAGTCTTGGCGATGTCGGCGCCCTGGTCGCCCACCGGGGCGACGCAGCCGAGGACGATGTCCTCGATGGCAGCGGGGTCGAGGGAGGGGTTGCGGGTCTGGATCTCGTCGATCAGGCCGGTCACCAGCGTGACGGGCTTGACCTCGTGGAGGGAGCCGGTCTTCTTGCCGCGACCTCGGGGGGTGCGGATGGCGTCGTAGACGAATGCCTCGGTCATGTGCGTGTCCTCAGGGTGGATGTAGAACCGTCAGGCTCGATTGTGACACCAACACTGTCAGAGTGGTAGTGCAGGGGCTAATGTCGACCCATGACCGCCCCCACCACGGACGCCACCACGCCCGCCGAGGCCCCGCTCGAGACGCTCAGCGTCGAGCAGCTCGCGGCCCGGGTCGGCATGACGGTGCGGACCGTCCGGTTCTACGCCGGCCGCGGACTCATCCCCCCGCCCCGCCGCGAGGGCCGCAACGGCTACTACGGTCCCGACCACCTCGCCCGGCTCGAGCTGGTCAAGGAGCTGCAGGCCCACGGGTTC
Organism: Aeromicrobium marinum DSM 15272; assembly: GCF_000160775.2. Lineage (NCBI taxonomy): Bacteria > Bacillati > Actinomycetota > Actinomycetes > Propionibacteriales > Nocardioidaceae > Aeromicrobium > Aeromicrobium marinum. Next base: position 2,624,186 of record NZ_CM001024.1, read on the forward strand.
ACCCTGTCGGCGATCGAGGGCTACCTGGAGCAGATCGCCCCCGGCACCTCACCGGAGCAGATCGCCCTGCACCGCACCCTGCTGGCGCCGTGGATGCCCGAGCTGCCGGAGACCCTCACCCGTGAGGCACTCGAGGTGCGAGCGGGTCGCCGGCTCGACGACGACGCGCTCGAGCTGCTCGTGGCGCTGGGCGTCATCGAGCCGACACCGGCCGAGGACGTCTTCCAGGTGGCCCCGGCCCACCTCGCGGTCGGCATCGGGTTCCTGGAGGCCGACCTGCCGATCGAGGCAGCCCTGGCCGCCCGGCGCATCATGACCGAGCACGGCACCGCGCTCGCCCAGGAGCTCACGGGGCTGTTCCGCGACATGGTCTGGCCGCACCTGAAGAGCTCCGGCCAGCCCGCCGAGCTGATGACCGCGATGGTCGAGCGGTTCAAGCCGCTCACCATCCAGGCCCTGGTGACCGCGTACGAGCAGGCCGTCGACGAGGAGAAGCGGCAGACCGTCCGCCGCCGCACCTGAGCCGATCGGCAGGACCGCCGTGGCTAGATGCCCGTGGCGGGCCGTGGTTCCACCGCGGGTCGCGGGCCCAGGTCCATCAGGGTGCGGAGTGCCTCAGCGGTGCCGTCCATGCCCCCGAGGTGAGCCCCCCCGTCGAGCGAGACGAAGGTGGCGTGGGGCAGTCGCTCGACACAGTGCATGCCGTGGCGCTGCGGGATGATGTGGTCGCAGTCACCGTGCCACCACATCACCGGGACGTCGACGTCGGACAGCTCGAATCCCCAGTGCCGGTTGAACAGCAGGAGGTCGGCCAACGGGCCGCCGACCTGGAAGCGGGCGCCGTTCAGGAGGTCGTCGAGGAACATCGCCCTGAACTCCGGACGGCCCAGGAGCTCCCGGTCACCGCGCGGCTGCACGGCCGCGTAGGAGTCGATCACCAGTCCTGCCAGCGGACGAACCAGTCGGATGCCTGCTGCCAGGGCGTAGCTCAGTGGCACCCGAGTACGGCTCACCACGGGAGCCGCGAAGGGGACCAAGGCCGTCAGTCCGCCGCCGATGCCGTCGGGCCCGATGCGCGGAGCCACCCCGCCGAAGACACCCACGGCGTGCACGCGGTCCGGTAGACCCACTCCCGCGGCCAGGGCGTACGGCCCGCCGCCGGACAGGCCGACCACCCGCATCGTGGTGATGCCCAGGTGGTCGGCCAACGCGGCGAGATCGCCGGTCCAGTCGAGCACGTTCTCGTACACGTGAGGCGTGGACGTCCCGATGCCCGGCCGGTCGACGCCGATGATGCGCAGGTCGTGCTCCGCGGCGTGGCGCCGGGCCTCGAGCGGAACCTGCCGGCGTGCACCCGGTGTGCCGTGCATCCAGATGACGGCAGCGCCCTGCCTCGTGCCGAACTCGGCGAACGACAGGCGCCGACCGCCGCGGACCGCGACCGAACCTTCGAGGACAGGGCGGTCGACATCGATCATGCCCACATCCTCACCCACCGGACGTCGACCCGGCAGGGAATCCGCGATCCAGGGCTACAGGCCCATCCCGCGACCGATGATCTCCTTCATGATCTCGGTCGTGCCGCCGTAGATGGTCTGGATGCGGGTGTCGAGGTACGCCTTGCTGATCGGGTACTCGCTCATGTAGCCGTAGCCGCCGTGCAGCTGCAGGCACTGGTCGACGGTCTTCTTCTGCAGCTCGGTGGTCCACCACTTGCCCATCGCCGCGTCGTCGACGGTCAGCTGCTTGGCGTTGAGCTGTGTGATCGACTCGTCGACGAACACCTGCGCGATACGGGCCTCGGTCTCCAGCGTGGCCAGCGTGAACCGGCTGTTCTGGAACGAGCCGATCGGCTTGCCGAACGCCTTGCGCTCCTTGACGTAGTCGACCGTCATGTCGATGACCCGGCGGCACGCGGCCGCCGCGACGACCGAGATCGACAGCCGCTCCTGCGGCAGCTTCTCCATCAGATAGATGAAGCCCTGGCCGGGCTCGCCGATCAGGTTCTCCTTCGGCACGCGCACGTTGTCGAAGAACAGCTCGGCGGTGTCCTGTGCCTTGAGGCCGATCTTGTCGAGGTTGCGGCCACGCTCGAAGCCCTCGGCGCCTCGCTCGACGGCGATCAGCGAGAAGCCCATGGCGCCGGCCGACGGATCGGTCTGGCACACCACGAGCACCAGGTCGGCGTTGATGCCGTTGGTGATGAAGGTCTTGGAGCCGTTGATGACGTACTCGTCGCCGTCGAGGACCGCCGAGGTCTTGATGCCCTGCAGGTCCGACCCGGTGCCGGGCTCGGTCATGGCGATGGCCGTGATGGTCTCACCGGTGCAGAACTTCGGCAGCCAGCGCGCCTTCTGCTCGTCGCTGGCGTAGGAGAGCAGGTAGCCCGAGACGAGGTCGGTCTGGATGACGAAGCCGATGCCGCTGGCGCCGATCCGGGTGATCTCCTCGGTGAGGATGGCGTTGTAGCGGAAGTCGTCGACGCCGCCTCCGCCGTACTCCTCGGGCATCATGAACCCGAGCAGGCCCAGCGCTCCGGCCTTCTCCCAGATCTCGCGCGGGACGATGCCGACCTTCTCCCACTCGTCGTGGTGCGGGGCGATCTCCTTCTCGCAGAAGGTGCGGACGGTGTCGCGGAACGCCTCGTGGTCGGCGTCGAAGATGGTGCGCTTCATGGTCAGTCCTCTCGTTGCACGGCGATGCCGTCGGCAATGAGGCCGTCGACGTCGTGGATGCCCCAGGCGGTCAGGGCCTCGCGGGTGTGGGTCCCGGCGGCCGCCGGGGGGATGGTCAGCTCTGCCGGTGTGGCGGAGAATCGGGGCGCCGGCGCGGGCTGCGTGACGCCGTGGTGCTCGACGTAGGTGCCGCGCGCGACGTTGTGGGGATGGTCGTAGGCCTCGACGAGCGGGACGACGGGGGCCACACACGCGTCGGAGTCGCCGAAGATCTCGGTCCACTCGGCCTGGGTCTTCTCGGCGAACCGGTCGGTCAGCGCCTGCCGCAGCTCGCCCCAGCGACCGAAGTCGTTGCGGTCGGGCAGCTCGACGCCGATGCGCTCGACGAGCACCGCCCAGAACTGGCCCTCCAGTGGTCCGACCGACATGTAGCGGTCGTCCGCGGTCCGGTACACGTCGTAGTACGGCACGGCGGAGCCCAGCATGTTGGTGCCGCGCTGGCCGTCCCAGATGCCGCCCTGCTGCATCGACACGGCCATGGCCATGAGGTGGGCGGCGCCGTCGGTGATCGCGGCGTCGACGACCTGGCCCTCGCCGGTGGCACGGGCGTGCGTCAGGGCGGCCAGCACACCGGTGACGAGGTACAGCGAACCGCCGCCGAAGTCGCCCAGCAGGTTCATGGGGAAGCCGGGGGCCTCACCCATCCGGCCGAGCGGGTCGAGCGCGCCGGCGATCGAGATGTAGTTCATGTCGTGTCCGGCCGACTGCGCGAGCGGGCCGTCCTGCCCCCAGCCGGTCATCCGCCCGTAGACCAGCGCGGGGTTGCGGGCGTGGCAGGCCTCCGGCCCGAACCCGAGTCGCTCGGTGACGCCCGGACGGAACCCCTCGATGAGGATGTCGGCGGACGCGACCAGGTCGAGGACCACCTCGACCCCCCGGGGCGACTTCAGGTCGAGGGCCACGGTGTGGCGGCCACGGGCGAGGATGTCGTGCTGCGGAGCGGTCATCTTCATCGCGTTGCCGCCGGGGCGGTCGACGCGGATGACGTCGGCACCGAGGTCGGCCAGCAGCATCGCCGCGAACGGGCCGGGACCGATGCCGACGATCTCGACGACCTTGACCCCGGCGAGCGGGCCGGGACGCGGGGACGGGGTGGGTTCAGGGACTGTCACAGCACAAGTGTGACAGTGGTGCTGTCACAGTCGCAAGCCCGGTTCACATACCGTCAGTATCCGATGTGTCATCATCAGTGTCACGAACATCTCCCAGCACCTCCCGCAGCACCGAATGAGGACCGCATGATTTCTGAACTCGTCTACACACGCAAGGGCTCCGGCGAGCCCCTGGTGCTGATCCACGGCATCGGCCACCGCCGCCAGGCCTGGGACCCGATCTTCGACCGCCTGGCCGAGACGTACGACGTCATCGCCGTCGACCTCGCCGGCTTCGGCGAGTCCCCGGCCTACCCCGTGGGGACCAAGTACTCCTCCGAGGTCGCGTGCCACAACCTGCAGGCGAACTTCGAGCACTGGGGCATCAAGCGGCCCCACGTCGTGGGCAACTCCCTTGGCGGGGCCATCAGCCTCGAGCTGGCCAACCGCGGCCTGGTCTCCTCGGTCACGGCGCTCAGCCCCGCCGGGTTCTTCGGCCGGCTCAACCTCCTGCAGGCGATCTTCCACCTGTTCGTGCTGCGTCTGTCGGCACTGTTCACGCCCATGCCGCTGCTGCGCAAGGTGCTGGCGGTGCCGGCGTTGCGCAACGCGATGATGTCCTCGCTGTTCGCCCATCCCGAGCGGCTCGACGAGGACGCCATCGTCGGCGACTCGCTCGCCCTGCGCCACGCGCGCGCCTTCGAACGCACGGCGCTGGCCAACCTGGGCTACCACTTCACGGGGATGGTCCCGGTGCCGACGACGATCGCGTGGGGCACGCGCGACAAGATCCTGCCGTACAGCCAGGCCGGCACCGCCGTGGAGCGCCTGCCCCACGCGCTCCACGTGCCGCTCCCCGGCAGCGGCCACGTGCCGATGGTCGACGACCCCGACGCCATCATCGAGCTGATCCACGCGACGGTCGACCGGGCCACCGGTCGCGACCACCTGGCCCGACCGGCCTGACCCCGCGGGGTTCGCCTCGCTCCGCTCCCGCCCTCGCACGTCCTCGGTGGTTGAGGTGCTGCGAGGAACGAGCAGCCTCGAAACCACACCCCTGCGGTCGCCAGGGAGCGCAGCGACCGTGAGGGCGAAGCCCGAGGCGACCCTCGCGTGGGTTCGCCTCGCTGCGCTCACGGCCTCGCAAGCTCGGGCTGGCGAACGCGAAGCCGCGCGCCCTCGGTGGTTGAGGTGCTGCGAGGAACGAGCAGCCTCGAAACCACACCCCCGCAGCGACCGTGAGGGCGCAGCCCGAGGCGACGGCCGCGTCGGTTCGCCTCGCTGTGCTCACGCCCTCGCAAGCTCGGGCTGGCGAACGGTGCCTGTGGTCGCCAGGGAGCGCAGCGACCGTGAGGGCGAAGCCCGAGGCGACCCTCACGTGAGGTGCTCCGCGCGGCATAACCGGCCGACCCCGACGGTTGGACCCGGTGTGGAGGTCCTCGACAGTGTCGTCATCGGTGCCGGACAGGCGGGGCTGTCGACGTCGTTCCACCTGCGCAGACGTGGCGTCGAGCACGTGGTCCTCGACGCGAACGCGGAGCCCGGTGGGGCATGGCAGCACCGATGGGACGCCCTGGTCATGCGCGACGTCCACGGCGTGGCCGACCTGCCCGACGCAGCCGTTCCGCCCGCCGGAGGCGACGAACGTGCGAACACCTTCGTGCCGGCCTACTTCGCCGCCTACGAGGCCGAGCACGACCTGCCGGTCGTACGACCCGTGCGGGTCCGCCGGGTGGTCGACGACGGCGGCCTCCTGCGGGTCGAGAGCGACGCCGGCACCTGGACGTCCCGCACGTTGGTGAACGCCACCGGCACCTGGCGACGTCCGTTCGTGCCGCGGCTCCCGGGCGCGGAGTCGTTCCGCGGTCGCCAGTTCCACACTGCCGGCTATCCCGGGCCTGACCGGTTCCGCGGTCGCCGCACGCTGGTGGTGGGCGGCGGGGCGTCGGCCGTGCAGTTCCTCGGCGCGATCGCCCCGCTCACCGACACCCTGTGGGTGACCCGGCGTGAACCCGTGTGGCGCACCGAGCCGTTCGACCCCGAGGCGGGCCGCGAGGCCGTGGCGCACGTGGAGGAACGGGTGCGGCGCGGCCTCCCGCCCCGCAGCGTGGTCAGCGTGACGGGCCTGATGCTGCGCGAGCAGGAGCGGGAGGCCGAACGGCTCGGCGCCTACCACCGGCTCCCGATGTTCGACCGGATCGAGCCGCGGGGGGTGCGCTGGGACTCCGGCCGGTTCGAGCCGGTCGACGTGATCCTCTGGGCCACCGGGTTCCGCCCGGACATCGCCCATCTCGGGCCCCTGCACCTGCGCAGCCCGCTCGGCGGGATCCGGCTGGGGTCGACCCTGGCGACCAGCACGACGGCCGTCGTCGACCCCCGCGTGCAGCTGGTCGGCTACGGGCCGTCGGCCAGCACGATCGGGGCCAACCGGGCGGGCCGCGTCGCAGCCAACGCGGTGGCCGCGGCGGTCGCCGATCAGGCGGGGGCGACCACGTAGCTCGCGTCGAGGTCCTCGGCCCGGGGGCAGCCCAGGAGGCCGAGGGTGCTGTCGAACTCGGTGACGAGCTGCTCCAGCACCCGTCGGGCGCCGTCGGAGCCCTCGCAGGCGAGCCCCCACAGGACGGGCCGTCCGACCATGACCGCGTCGGCCCCGAGGGCGAGCGCCTTGGCCGCGTCCCAGCCGCGCCGGACCCCGCCGTCGACGAGCACGTCGATGCGGCCGGCGACGGCGTCGACGACGGCCGGCAGCGCAGCCGCCCCTGATAGCACCGTGTCGAGCTGGCGGCCACCGTGGTTCGACACCACGATCCCGGCGGCGCCGACCTGCACGGCCCGCTCGGCGTCCGCGGGACCGAGCACCCCCTTCAGGACGATCGGCAGTCCGCTGGCCTCACCGAAGCCGGCGATGTCGTCCCACGTGAGGGTCGGGTCGTGCATGGCGTGCCGCTCGGCAGGGGTCAGCGGCGTGCCCGAGAGCTGGACGTAGGGGGCGTGGTCGACCACGTAGCCCGAGCGGCGGTCCCGGTCGCGCCAGCCGCCGAAGGGGAAGTCGACCGTGATGACGAGCGCCTCGAAGGATCCCTCGCGGGCCGCCTGCACGAGGTCGTCGGTGAGGCCGCGGTCCCGGAAGACGTAGAGCTGCATCCAGCGGTCGGCGGCACCCCCGGCCGCCGCGACCGCTCGCGGATCCGTCGAGGTCTGGGAGGACAGGACGAAGGTCGAGCCGGTGGCCGCGGCCGCGCGCGCCGTGCCGATCTCGGCGTCCTCGTGGGCACTGCGCTGGTAGGCCATGGGTGCCACGACGAACGGGTGCGGGCGACGCCGCCCGAGCACCGTGACCGAGGTGTCGCGCTCGCTCACGTCGACCAGGACCCGGGGCGCCAGGGCGATCCGTCGCCACGCCTCGACGTTGTCGCGCAGCGTGAGCTCGTCCCCCGCGCCGCCGGCGAAGTAGCCGTGCGCGCCGGCGCCGAGCAGCTCGGCGGCCCGTGCCTCGAAGTCAGCGGGTTCCATGGGTCCCTCCCGTGCCGGTCATGGCCGATCCTACGCGCGCGGAGTGTGACGTTCTTGTTCGTTCCCGCGCTCGGAACGACCAAGAACTGCACACTTCGCGGGGGCGGTACCCGGGGTACAGCGGTGGTTGCAGTGCAACGAGTTGCATAGTAGCCTCCGCGCATGGCCCTCGAGCACGCGATCCTCGTGTCCCTGGCGGAGCGGTCCGCCTCGGGCTACGAGCTCGCCCGCCGGTTCGACGCCTCGATCGGCAACTTCTGGAAGGCCAGTCACCAGCAGATCTACAAGGTGCTGGGTCGCATGGAGACCGGCGGACAGGTCGCGTCCGAGCTCGTCGAACAGGACGGCCGGCCCGACAAGAAGGTGTACGCGATCACGACCTCGGGTCGCGATGAGCTCAGCCGCTGGGTCGGGACGCCCACCCCCGCCGAGGCACTGCGCAGCGAGTTCGCCGTGAAGCTGCGGGCCCTGCACCTCGCGGACCCGGCGACGCTGCGGGCCGACGTCGGACGCCGGCGCGTGCAGCACACCGAGAAGCTGGCCTACTACGAGGCGAGCCGGCAGAAGTTCTACCCCGATCCGGCGGCAGTCTCCCCCGAGGCGCTCGGCGGGTACCTCGTCCTGCGCGGCGGGATGCTGGCCGAGCAGGCCGGTCTCGACTGGTGTGACGAGATCCTCGGTCAGCTCGACACGGTGGACGGGGCCGTGCGGTGAGCCCGCCACCCGATCACCAGCACGACCACGCCCAGCGTGATCGCGGTGCCGATCAGCACCGCATGGACCCACAGGAACGACGTGGGCGCACTCGACCAGGCCTGGCCCGACCACGCGCGTTCGTCGTCGACGATCGCCTTCGCGAACCGTGGCCAGATCACGATGTTGAAGACCCCCGCCACGAGCAGCAGGCGGGCCGAGGTTCGCGAGATCACCCCGCCATTCGACCACGCCGCACCCCACCCCAGCCGAGGAGACACCCATGAAGGCCTTCCGAGAAGCCGTCGAGCGCGGCGCGTTCGACGAGCTCGGCGACCTGCTCGCCGACGACGTCGTGTTCACCAGTCCGGTCGCGTTCACGCCGTACCCCGGCAAGCCGGTGACCGCGGCGATCCTGCGGGCGGTCGGACGGGTCTTCACCGACTTCCGGTACACCGGCGAGATCGTCGACGGACGTCGGTCGGCGCTCATCTTCGAGTGCAAGGTCGGCGACGTGGTCGTCAACGGCTGCGACTTCATCACGACCGACGACGCCGGACTCATCAGCGAGTTCACCGTCATGGTCCGCCCGCTCAAGGGCGCCAACGCGCTCGCCGCCGCCATGGCGGAGCAGTTCCCCCGCATCCAGGAAGAGGCCAGCGCATGACCAGTCCCTACCCCCACCTGCTGAGCCCGCTCGACCTCGGCCACACGACGCTGCGCAACCGGGTGATCATGGGCTCGATCCACTCCAAGCTGGAGGACAAGGCCAAGGACGTGCCCAAGTGGGCGGCCTACTTCGCCGCCCGCGCCGAGGGTGGCGTGGCGCTGTCGATCACGGGCGGCATCTCGCCCAACCGCACCGGGTGGCTACTCCCGTTCGGCGGCACCATGAACTCCACCAAGGTCGCCGACCGGCACCGGGTGGTGACCGACGCGGTGCACGAGCACGACGGCAAGATCGCGATGCAGGTGCTGCACGCCGGCCGCTACGGCTACCACCCGTTCAGCAAGGGCGCGTCGAGCCGCAAGTCGCCCATCACCCCGTTCCGGCCCCGCACGATGAGCACCAAGGAGGTCGACCGCACCGCGACCGACTTCGCGAAGGCCGCCCAGCTGGCCCGCCGCGCCGGCTACGACGGCGTCGAGATCATGGGGTCGGAGGGGTACTTCATCAACCAGATGCTGGCCGCCCGCACCAACACCCGCACCGACGCGTGGGGCGGTACCGCCGAGAAGCGCATGCGGTTCCCGGTCGAGGTGGTGCGCCGCACCCGTGACCTGGTCGGCGACGACTTCATCATCATCTACCGGATGAGCCTGCTCGACCTGGTCGACAACGCCCCGACCTGGGACGAGACGGCCGCCCTGGCCCGGCACGTCGAGGAGGCCGGCGTCTCGATCATCAACACCGGCATCGGCTGGCACGAGGCGCGCATCCCCACGATCGTCACGTCGGTGCCGCGGGCCGCGTTCGCGTGGACGACCGCGAAGCTCAAGGCCGAGGTGTCGGTGCCGGTGATGGCGTCCAACCGCATCAACACGCCCGAGGTGGCCGAGAAGATCCTCAGCGACGGCCAAGCGGACCTGATCTCGATGGCCCGGCCCCTGCTGGCCGATCCCGACTTCGTGAACAAGGCGGCCGAGGGCCGTGCCGACGAGATCATCACCTGCATCGCCTGCAACCAGGCCTGCCTCGACCACACCTTCAAGAACCAGCGGGCCAGCTGCATGCTCAACCCGACCGCCGGGTTCGAGACCGAGCTGGTGCTGCTGCCGACCAAGACGGTCAAGCGGGTAGCCGTCGTCGGTGCCGGGCCCGCCGGGCTCGCCGCGGCGATCGAGACTGCGGGGCGCGGCCACACCGTCGAGCTGTTCGAGGCGTCGGACCGCATCGGTGGTCAGTTCCTCCTGGCCAGCCAGATCCCCGGCAAGGAGGAGTTCACCGAGACGATCCGCTACTACACGCGGATGATCGAGGTCCGCGGCGTGAAACTGCACCTGAACCGGCGGGCGACGGTCGACGACCTCGCGGAGTTCGACGAGGTCGTCGTCGCGACCGGCGTCGAGCCGCGCGTGCCGTCGATCCCCGGCGTCGACCACCCCTCGGTCGTCACCTACCAACAGCTGATCGCCGACGGGGTGCCCGCGGGCGACACCGTCGCGGTGCTGGGTGCCGGCGGCATCGGCTTCGACGTGAGCGAGTTCCTGCTGCACGAGGTCGGCGAGTCGATCGAGGAGTGGATGCAGCGGTGGGGCGTCGTCGATCCTTCCGAGGCCGCCGGCGGTCTGGGCACGAAGCTCAAGGCCCCGCCCAAGCGTCAGGTGTACCTGCTGCAGCGCAAGACCACCGACCTCGGCAAGGGCCTGGGCAAGACCACCGGGTGGGTGCACCGCACCACGCTCAAGGACTCCGGTGTCGAGATGCTCAAGGGCGTGTCGTACGACCGCATCGACGACGAGGGGCTGCACGTCACGGTGCGCGCCCACGACAAGGCCGAACCGGTCGAGACCCTCATCAAGGCCGACACCATCGTGCTGTGCACCGGGCAGGAGTCGGTGCGCGACCTGGTCGACGGGCTCGCGGCCGCCGGCGTCTCGCACCACGTCATCGGTGGCGCCGACGTCGCGGTCGAGATCGACGCCAAGCGTGCCATCAAGCAGGCGACCGAGCTCGCCGCCCGCCTCTGACCCCGACCCTGGACCCGGGCGGTAGGTGGGCAACCCTTCGAAGGCCCGGGCGGTAGGTGGGCAACCCTTCGAAGGCCCGGGCGGTAGGTGGGCAACCTTTCAGAGCCCTTGATCGGTTGCTCACCTACCTCCGCTCGCGAGGTTCGGTTGCTCACCTACCGCCGCGCCGGGTGGGCCTCGGCGACCTAGGCTGGACGGGTGGACCTGGACCGGCTGGGTGAGCTGCTCGCGGCTGGTCGCGTGCTCGTGCTCACCGGTGCCGGGGTGTCGACCGACTCCGGGATCCCGGACTACCGCGGTCCCGGCGCGCCGGTCCGCGCCCCGATGACCTTCAGCGAGTTCGTGCACAGCGCCGAGGCCCGGCAGCGCTACTGGGCCCGCGCCCACGTCGGTTGGTCCCGCATGGGATCGGCCGCACCCAACGCGACCCACCTGCGGCTGGTCGAGCTGGACCGGGCCGGGATCCTGGCCGGGCTCGTCACCCAAAACGTCGACGGGCTGCACTCCAAGGCCGGGCACCCGGGGGTGATCGACCTGCACGGCCGGGTCGACCGGGTGATCTGCCTCGACTGTTCGCAGGTCGTCCCGCGGGCACACCACGAGCGGCGACTCGCCGACCGCAACCCCGGGTGGACGGAGCGGACGGGACTGTTCGCCCCGGACGGCGACGTGGTCCTGGAGGAGACCGCCGACTTCGTCGTCGCCGCCTGCGAGGCGTGCGGGGGGCGGCTCAAGCCCGACGTCGTGTTCTTCGGAGAGTCGGTGGCCAAGCCGCTCGTCGCGCACTGCTTCGCCCTCACCGAGGCGGCGTCGGCCGTGGTCGTCCTGGGCTCGTCGCTGCAGGTGATGTCCGGGCTGCGTTTCGTCCGTCGGGCCGCGTCGCTCGGCATCCCCGTCGCCATCGTGAACCGGGGTCCCACCCGTGGCGACGACCTTGCCGACGTGCGGATCGACGCGGGCTGCGCCGAGACCCTGCTGTCGGTCGCCGGCGCTACGCTCGCGCCATGAGCCCCCGGATCATCCTGCTGCGGGCGGTCAACGTCGGCGGCAGCACCCTGCCGATGGCGGACCTCCGGGCCCTCGCGTCCGAGCTCGGCGCCACCGACGTCCGGACCTACATCGCGTCCGGCAACCTCATCTGCACGCCGCCGGGCGACCCGGACGAGTTCGACCGCGCCCTGGAGGCGGCGGTCGAGCAGCGTTTCGGTTTTTTCCGCGAGGCGATCAGCCGCAGCCGCGACGAGGTCGCCGCCGCCCTGACCGCCCACCCCTTCGAGGTGCTGGAGCCGAAGTTCTCGTACGTCACGTTCCTGCTCACCGAGCCCAGTCCGGCCGGCATCGAGAAGGCGCGCACCTTCGCGACCGGTGACGACCGCTGGCAGGTCGTCGGCCGCGAGCTGCACGTCCGCTACGCCACCGGCGCAGGGCGACCGCAGATGAAGGACGCCTCGATCGGGCGGGCGCTGGGTGTCCCGGGCACGGCCCGCAACCTCAACACCGTCACGAAGCTCATCGAGCTCGCCGGCCCCTGAGGTCCGGACGCGCGAAGGGCCGCCACCCCGAGGTGACGGCCCGGCCTGACCCGCGGTCAGTGGTCGTGGGTCAGTAGTAGTGTCTGCGGCCCCCGACGGCTCGGTCCATGCTTCCGAGCACGAAGAGGATGACGCCGACGACGGCCAGGATCCCACCGATCGTGTACAGGATCGGGATGTTCAGGACCGCTCCCAGAATGAGCAGTACGACACCAAGAATGATCATGTGATCTCCTCCCACCGGCCGCCGGACGGCAACCGATGGACCGCAGGTACCCACGGGGAGACCGTTCATGCACGCCCAGGATCAGCTGAGCTGCCGCAGCCGCACCGTCTCGGGCAGCTCGGCCAGCTCGGCCAGCACCGACGGCTGGACCTCGGCGCCCACGTCGGTCACCACGTAGCCCAGCTCGCCGCGGGTCGCGAGCTGCTGACCCTCGATGTTGACGCCACGCTCGCCCAGCAGGGTGTTGACCGATGCGAGCACGCCGGGGGCGTTGCGGTGCACGTGGGCCAGCCGGTGCTTCTCGGGGTCGACGGGCAGGTTCAGCTCGGGCAGGTTGACGCTCATCGCCGTGCTGCCGAACGCCGCGTAGGCCCGCAGCTTGGAGGCGACGAACCGGCCGATGTCCTGCTGGGCCTCCTCGGTCGACCCGCCCACGTGAGGCGTGAGGATGACGTTGGGCACGCCCTGCAGCCCGGACTCGAACGGGTCGCCCTGACGCTTGGGCTCGATGGGGAACACGTCGAGCGCCGCACCGGCGATGTGCCCCGACTCCAGGTGGCCCCGCAGGGCGTCGGTGTCGACCGCGATGCCCCGCGAGAGGTTGAGGAACAGCGAGCGGGGCTTCATCAACGCCATCTGCTCGGCACCGAAGAGCCCGGCGTTGCCGGGCCGGCCGTCGACGTGCAGCGTGACGACGTCGGCCTCGGCGAGCAGCTCCTCCATCGTGGAGCACCGCTTGGCGTTGCCGAGCGCGAGCTTGTCGTCGATGTCGTAGAAGATCACCTTGAGGCCCAGCGCCTCGGCCACCACCGACAACTGGCTGCCGATGTTGCCGTAGCCCACGATGCCCAGCGTGCGGCCGCGCACCTCGTGGCTGCCGGCCGCCGACTTGTTCCACACCCCGCGGTGCATGTCGGTCGACTTCTCGTGCAGGCGCCGGGCGAGGGAGATGATCTCGGCGATCGCCAGCTCCACGACCGACCGGGTGTTGGAGTACGGGGCGTTGAACACCGCCACGCCGGCGCGGGAGGTCGCGGCCAGGTCGATCTGGTTGGTGCCGATGCAGAAGGCGCCGATGCCGAGCAGGTCCGGCGCGTTCTGCAGCACCCGCTCGGTGACGTAGGTCGTGGAGCGGATGCCGAGCAGGTGCACGCCCTGGACGGCCTCGATCAGGTCGTCCTCGCTCAGCGCGCCGTCCTGGGCCTCGACCTGGTAGCCCTTGCCGCGGAGGAACTCCCGCCCGTCGGCGTGGATGTTCTCCAGCAGCAGGACCCGGATGTCCTCGTCGGCGAGACGCTCGGTCGGGGTGGAATCGGTCGTGGTCATGGACATCATCATGTCGCGTGCCTCCAGTCAGCGGAACTCGGCTGACGTGGGGCCCAGGCGAACGGTCCCGATGTCACAGGTGTCGTCGCTCCCCGGTGGACCTCCACCTCAACGCCAGTCGCGACATCCTGAGTCTAGCGACCCTCGAACTGCGCGACCATCTCGGGCGGGACGGGCTGATCGAGGTTGGCCAGCCGCACCTGGCCCTGGGCGACCAGCTTGCCGTCGGGGCCCACCGACTCGAGGTGCCACAGCTGCTGGGTGCGTCCCCGGTGGATCGGGGTGGCCGTCGTGGTGATCGTGTCGCCGACCTTGGCCTGGCGGATGAAGTCGGTGGAGTTGTTCGTCCCGACCACGATGCCCTGGGTCCCGAGCCAGATCTGGCCCGCGAGGCTGGCCGTCGACTCGTGCACCGTGCAGTACGTGCCACCGTGGGGGATGCCGAAGGGTTGCAGGTGCTGGGCGCCGATGGTGAACCGCACCACGACCCTGTCGGCGGTGAGCTCGACGTGCTCGACACCGAGCACACCGTCCAGTCCGGGAATCTCGGTCATGGGAGGGAGCGTAGCCAGCGACGCTGCAGCGGGCTTGACTCCATACCCATGGGGGGTATGGTCGAACCATGAGAACCCTCGGAGCCGTCCTGATCTCGCTGACCCTCCTGCTGACCGCCTGCTCGGGCGACGACGGCCACAACGACGCCGACGTCGCCTTCGCCCAGCAGATGGTGCCCCACCACGAACAGGCGGTCGAGATGGCCGACCTGGCGCTGGAGAACTCCTCCGACGACGACGTCCTGAGCCTCGCGCGGATGATCGCCACGGAGCAGTCCCAGGAGGTCCGCACCCTGCGGTCCTGGTTGGGCGAGTGGGACGAGGACTCCATGGCGGGCATGGACCACTCCGACATGGACGGCATGCGGGGCATGGCCTCCGACGGTGACCTGGCCGACCTGGCCGAGGCCCGCGACGCCGCGTTCGACGAGCTGTGGCTGCGGCTGATGATCGCCCACCACGAGGGCGCCATCGAGATGGCCGAGACGGTCATCGACGACGGGTCCAGCGACGAGGTCAAGGAGTTCGCCCGCACGGTCATCGAGACCCAACGCACCGAGGTCACCCGGATGGAGGGCCTGCAGTGACCGCCGCCGTGCCCGAGGCGCCCGGCTACTCCGACGACAAGGTGGCCGTGCTGAAGCGGCTCCGGCGCATCGAGGGCCAGGTGCGGGGACTCACCCGCATGGTCGAGGAGGACACCTACTGCATCGACGTGCTCACGCAGGTCAGCGCGACCACCCGGGCGCTCGAGGCCGTGGCCCTGAAGCTGCTCGACGAGCACCTGGCCCACTGCGTCGTCAACGCCGCTCGGGCCGGCGGGCCCGAGGCCGACCTCAAGGTCAAGGAAGCATCCGACGCCATCGCACGTCTCGTCCGTTCCTAGGAGGAACCATGAACACCACCACCTACTCCGTCACCGGCATGACCTGCGCCCACTGCGTCCAGGCCGTCACCGCCGAGCTCGCCGCCCTCCCCGGCGTGCAGCACGTCCGCGTCGACCTCGTCGAGTCCGGCACCTCCCAGGTGCACGTCGACAGCGAGGCGCCCCTCGACACCGGTGCCGTCGCCGCCGCCGTCGACGAGGCGGGGTACACCGTGGTGGCGTCGTGACCACCTTCCGGCTCGAGGTCGACGGGATGTCGTGCACCTCGTGCGCGGCCCGCATCGAGAAGAAGCTGAACCGACTCGACGGCGTCGAGGCGACCGTCAACTACGCCACCGAACGGGCGACCGTGAACGCACCGGACGGCCTGGACCCCCAGGATCTCGTCGAGGTGGTCGAACGCACCGGGTACCACGCCCGGCTGCACGACGAGGCGGCTCCCGGCGGGGCCGACCACGACGACCACGGAGGCCTCCACGGCGCGACGTCGATGCGCCGCCGTCTGCTGGTCAGCGCGCCACTGGCGCTGGTCACGGTGGCCCTGTCGATGGTTCCTGCCTGGCAGTTCGACGGCTGGCAGTGGGTGACGCTCGCCGCAGCGACCCCGGTCGTGCTGTGGGGGGCCTACCCGTTCCACTGGTCCGCCGCCCTCAACGCCCGACACGGCACGGCGACCATGGACACCCTGGTCAGCGTCGGGGTCTCGGCGGCGTACCTGTGGTCGGTGTACGCCCTGCTGTTCGGCGGGGCCGGCGCGATCGGCATGCAGATGCAGTGGCAGTGGTTCGCCGACGGTCCCGCGACGCACGAGATCTACCTCGAGGTGGCGGCCGCGGTCACGGTGTTCATCCTGGCGGGGCACTACCTGGAGGCCTCGGCGAAGAAGCGGTCCAGCGCGGCACTGCGGGCGCTGATGGAGCTGCAGCCGCAGGTCGACGTGGCACCGGGCGACACGTTCACGGTGCGGCCGGGCGAGCGCATCGCCACCGACGGCGTGGTCACCGACGGCGGGTCGAGCGTCGACGAGGCGATGCTCACCGGCGAGTCGATGCCGGTCGAGAAGACCGTGGGCGACCCGGTCACCGGTGCGACCCTGAACCTCTCGGGACGGCTGGTGGTGCGGGCGACCGCCGTCGGCGCCGACACCCGCCTGGCGCAGATGACCCGACTGGTCGAGGAGGCCCAGGAGGGCAAGGCCGAGGTGCAGCGCCTCGCCGACCGGGTGTCGGCCCGCTTCGTGCCGGCCGTGATCGGACTGGCCGCAGCCACCTTCGCCGGATGGCTGCTGCTGGACGGCAGCGTCACGGCGGCGTTCGTCGCGTCGATCGCGGTGCTGATCATCGCCTGCCCGTGCGCGCTCGGCCTGGCGACCCCCACCGCCCTGATGGTCGGCACGGGGCGCGGGGCGCAGCTGGGCATCCTCATCAAGGGCCCGCAGGTGCTGGAGTCGACCCGGCGCATCGACACCGTGGTGCTCGACAAGACCGGGACGGTGACCACCGGGCGGATGGCCGTGGTGGCCGTGGAGCCGGTCGAGCCGTCCCGGGAGACCGAGCTGAGGCGCTTCGCGGCGGCCGTCGAGGCGCCGTCGGAGCACCCCGTCGGCCGCGCCATCGCCACGCTCGCCCCGCCCGAGGAGGTGTCGGAGTTCGCCAACCACGCGGGCCAGGGCGTCAGCGGCGTCGTCGACGGGCGGACCGTGCGGGCCGGGCGACCCTCGTGGGTAGGACACCCGGGGTCCGCCCATGCCGGCACGACCGTCGCCGTGGAGGTCGACGGCCGCGTGCTGGGCACCGTCACGGTCGCCGACACCGTCAAGGAGACCTCGGTCTCCGCGGTCGCGGCGCTGCGCGACCTGGGCCTCGAGCCGGTGCTGCTGACGGGTGACCGGCGCTCGGTCGCCGAGGCGGTGGCCCGCGAGGTCGGCATCGAGCGGGTCGAGGCCGAGGTGACCCCGGAGGACAAGCTGCGCACGGTGCAGCGGCTGCGCTCCGAGGGCCGGGTGGTGGCGATGGTGGGTGACGGCGTCAACGACGCGGCCGCGCTGGCGGCTGCCGACCTGGGCATCGCGATGGGTACCGGCACCGACGTCGCCATCGCGGCCTCGGACCTGACCCTGGTGAGTGGCGACCTGGCCACGGCCGTCGTGGCCGTGCGGTTGTCACGGGCCACCCTGCGCACGATCCGGGGCAACCTGTTCTGGGCGTTCGCCTACAACGTCGCCGCGATCCCCGTCGCGATGGCCGGTCTGCTGAACCCGATGCTCGCGGGCGCCGCGATGGCCGCCAGCTCGCTGTTCGTCGTCACCAACTCGTTGCGTCTCCGCCGCTTCCACTGACTCCCTTCCCCGCCCGGGGCGGTGGGTATGGGACCGAATGAGCCGTCTTTCGGTCCCATACCCACCGATCGCGAGCGGGAGCCACCATTCGGTCGCAAATCCACCGCCCCGGTGGGGGTGGGAACAGGCGGGCGGCGAGTCCGGTTGCACCTGGCATGACCACGATCGCCGTGACCGGTGCCACCGGCTCGATCGGCCGACTCACGGCCGACCTGCTCACCGGCGCCGGTCTGCGTCCGCGCCTCCTCGCTCCCCGCCCGCAGCGGCTCGACACCGACCTGCCCACCGCACGCTGCGACTACGCCGACGGCAGCTCGGTCCGGGCCGCCCTGGCCGGCGTCGACGTCGCCCTGTTCGTCTCCGGCCGCGAGGACGCCGACCGGCTGAGCCAGCACCGCACCTTCGTCGACGCCGCCCGCGACGCCGGGGTGCAGCACCTGGTCTACACCTCGTTCGTGGGGGCCAGCCCGACCTCGGGCTTCACCCTCGGCCACGACCACGCGGCCACCGAGGCGTCCATCGTCGAGTCCGGACTCACCGCCACCTTCCTGCGCGACAACTTCTACGCCGAGGTGTTCGGTCACTTCGCCGACGGGTCCGGGGCGATCCGTGGGCCGGCCGGCCGAGGTCGGGTCGCCGCGGTGTCGCAGCGCGACGTGGCAGCCGTCGCGGCCCACGTGCTGGGCGACCCCGCGCGGCACGCCGATGCCACCTACGACCTGACGGGCCCCGAGGCGCTGAGCCTCGACGAGATCGCGGCACACCTCAGCGCCGTGACCGGACGACCGCACCGGTTCGTCGACGAGACGCTCGACGAGGCCCGAGCCAGCCGCGCCGGCCACGGCGCCCCCGACTGGCAGGTCGACGCGTGGATCAGCACGTACACGGCGATCCGCGACGGCGAGCTCGCCGCCGTGTCGGGTGACGTCGAGCGCCTTCTGGGTCGCCCGGCGCTGACCTTCCGTGACGCGCTCGTCGGCACCGACGCCTAGCATCGACCCATGACCGCCACCCTGCTGACCGTGTCCGGAACGCTCTCGATCGCCGACGGCTCCGCGCCCTCCGGCGGCGGTGTCGCGACGGTCAAGGTGGTCGACGCCGAGGGCGAGGTGCTCGCCGCCTCGGCGCTCGAGGTCGACCGGCTGCCGGCCCCGTTCTCCCTCACCGTCGACCCGACGCTGACGCCCGACCCCTCGGCGCTGCAGGTCTGGGCCTTCCTGCGGGCGGGGACCGCCGGCTGGGGCACCCTCGAGCTCGTCGACGCGGGGGCCGACGACGTCGGGGTCGTCCTCACGCGGATCGACGACTGATGCCCCGCGGCACCCAGATCACGCACCTGACCGACGACGAGGTCACCGCCTCGGGCTCACCCGTGCTCGGCCGGATCGCCCGTCTGCTGCGGCCGTACCGCGGCAAGATCGTGTTCGTCGCCGTCGCCGTGGTCGTCTCGGCCGCGCTCAGCTCGATCGTCCCGTTCCTGACCAAGGCCGTGTTCGACGACGCGCTCTTCCCGGTCGACGGATCGGCCCCCGACCTGGGACTGCTGGCCGTCCTGGTCGCCGCCATGTGCATCATCCCGGTGGTCACCGCGCTCATCGGCATCGGCCAGAACTGGCTCACGTCGACGGTCGGCAACTCCGCGATGGCCGACCTGCGCGGCGACCTGTTCGCCCACCTGCAGAAGATGGAGCTGGCGTTCTTCACCTCCACCCGCACCGGCGCCATCCAGTCGCGTCTGGCCAACGACGTGGCCGGTGTCCGGACGGTGCTCACCGACACCGCCACCACGATCCTGCAGAACACCGTCACGGTCGCGGCCGCGTTCATCGCGATGGTGATCCTGTCGTGGCAGCTGACCATCCTGACCCTGATCCTCATGCCGGTGTTCGTCTGGATCCAGCTGCAGGTCGGCCGGCGGCGGCAGCGCCTGGCCCGCCGCACCCAGGAGTCGTTGTCGGAGATGACGGCCATCACCGAGGAGGCGCTCAGCGTCTCGGGCATCCTGCTGTCGAAGGTCTTCGGCCGCGGCGACGCGGAGGTCGAGCGCTACCGCCGCGCCAACCGGCAACAGACCCGCCTGCAGGTCGAGCAGGCCATGACCGGTCGCACCTTCTTCGCGACCGTGCAGACGTTCTTCGCCATCACCCCGGCGCTCATCTACCTGGTCGCCGGCTGGATGCTCACCGGTGCTGTGCCCGGTGGCGACGCCTCTCTCACCGCCGGCACCCTGGTGGCGTTCACGACGCTGCAGGCCCGCCTGCAGATGCCCCTGCTGCAGCTGATGCGGGTCACCCTCGACGTGCAGACCTCGCTCGCCCTGTTCCGCAGGATCTTCGAGTACCTCGACCTCGAACCCGCCATCACCGAACGCCCCGGTGCGGTGACCCTCGACCCCGAGCGTCTCCGCGGTCGCATCGAGTTCCGCGACGTCACCTTCCGGTACCCCGAACCGCGCCGCCTCTCCGGCACCGTCCTGCGCGACCGGTTCGCCGAGGACCCCGGTCCCGACGAGGAGGTGCAGGCCGTCACGGGCGCCCCGGTCCGCGAGTCCTGGGGCCTGCGGGGCATCTCCCTGGTCGTCGAACCGGGGCAGCTGGCCGCCATCGTCGGCCCGTCGGGGGCGGGCAAGACCACGGCCACCTACCTGGTCCCCCGGTTCTACGACGTCACCTCCGGCGCCGTGCTCGTCGACGGCCACGACGTGCGCGACCTGACGGCCGACTCCCTCGCGGCCTCGGTGGGCGTGGTCACCCAGGAGCCGTACCTGTTCCACGGCAGCATCCGCGACAACATCGCCTACGCCCGACCCGGGGCCGGTCGCGACGAGATCGAGCAGGCGGCCCGCGACGCGAACATCCACGACCGCATCATGAGCTTCGCGGCGGGCTACGAGACGATCACCGGCGAGCGCGGCTACCGGCTGTCCGGGGGCGAGAAGCAACGCCTCGCCATCGCCCGGGTGCTGCTGAAGGACCCACGGATCCTCATCCTCGACGAGGCCACGTCGGCCCTGGACACCGAGACCGAACGGCTGGTGCAGGAGGCGCTCGAACGCGCCACCCACGACCGCACGACCATCGCGATCGCCCACCGCCTCTCCACGATCCTGGGCGCCGACGTGATCTTCGGCATCGAGGACGGCCGGCTGGTGGAGTCCGGCACCCACGACGAGCTGCTCGCGGCCGGCGGCCTGTACTCCCGGCTGTACGTCGAGCAGTTCAGCCGCGACCGAGCGGTCCCCGACGGCCGCCGGGCCGACGTCGCGTTCTAGACCTTCCGCGCGGGCGTAGGGTGCCGACATGAGCGACGGCAGCTCCGGCGACGGCAGGACCACCTACCTGCTCGTCGACGGCGAGAACATCGACGCAACCCTCGGCCAGTCCATCCTCGGACGACGGCCGCACCCGACGGAGCGTCCGCGGTGGGACCGGTTGCTGCGGTTCGCCGAGGAGCACTGGGACCAGCAGGTCAAGGGCCTGTTCTTCCTCGCCGTCACGGCAGGAGAGCTGCCGATGGGGTTCGTGCAGGCGCTGACCGCCATCGGGTTCCGCCCGGTCCCGCTGGCCGGGGCGCCGGAGCAGAAGGTCGTCGACGTCGCCATCCAGCGGACGCTGGAGGAGATCGCCCGGCGCGAGGCCGATGTCGTGCTGGCCAGCAACGACGGCGACTTCCTGCCGCAGATCGAGGCCCTGGTGCAGGGCTCGCGCCGCGTGGCGATGCTGGGCTTCGAGGAGTTCCGCAACGCCGGCTTCAGTGCCCTGGAGGCCCGCGGGCTGGAGCTGCTCGACCTCGAGCACGACGTCGACGCCTTCAACGTGGCGTTGCCCCGCCTGCGGATCATCCCGATCGACGAGTTCGACCCCGTCGACTTCCTCTAGATCCACCCCCGGCTGCGGGCGGTCCGAGCCGCCTCCACCCGGGTGCTGCTGCCGGTCTTGCCGATCGCGGCCGAGAGGTAGTTGCGCACGGTGCCCGGCGACAGGTGCAGGTGTGCGGCGATGTCGGCCACGGTGGCACCGCCCAGGGCCTCACGCAGCACCTCGGCCTCCCGGTCGGTCAATGGGTTGGCGCCGCCCGCCAGCGACTCGGCCGCCAGGGCCGGATCGACGACCCGCAGCCCCGCGTGGACCCGGCGCACCGCGTCGGCGAGCTCGCGCGCCGGGGTGTCCTTGACGACGAACCCGCTCGCGCCGGCCTCCAGCGCCCTGCGCACGTAGCCCGGGCGGCCGAACGTGGTGACCACCAGCGAACGGCAGCCCGGCACCTCGGCGGTGAGGCGGGCGGCCACCTCGATGCCGTCGAGCCCGGGCATCTCGATGTCGAGCAGACAAACGTGGACCCCGTGCTCGATCGCGGCCCCGACCACCTCGTCGCCGCGGCCCACCTCGGCCACCACCTCCAGGTCGGACTCCAGGCCCAGCAGTGCACCGAGGGCGCCGCGGACCAGCGCCTGGTCGTCGGCCAGGAGAAGACGGATGCTCACAGGGTCACCTCCAGCCGGGTGCCCCGACCGTCGGGTCCGGTGGCGAGGACGAACCGGCCGCCGGCGGCCGCGACCCGCTCGCGCAGCCCGCGCAGACCGGTGCCCTCGGGCAGGTCCCCGGTGCCGATCCCGTCGTCGTCGACGGTGATCGATGCACGCTCGAGGACGACGGCGCAGCGGGAGGCCCGACTGTGACGCACCACGTTGGTGACGGCCTCCCGCAGCACCCACGCCAGGACGATGCGGTGCCGCGGGTCCACCACGAACGGGTCGTCGGGGAGCTCGGCCTCGATCCCCGCTCCGCCCAGCGCCACCGCCGCCGCCTCGACCTCGTCGTCGATCCGGGCGACCCGCAGGCCCGCGACCGTCGCGCGGATCTCGGCCAGCGCGGTGCGCGTCAGGCTCTGGATGTCGTCGAGCTCGACCTTGGCACGCGCCGGGTCGAGGTCGACCAGCCGACCGGCCAGCTCGGCCTTGACCGTCACCACGGTGAGGCTGTGGCCGAGCACGTCGTGCACGTCACGCGCGACCCTCTCCCGCTCCGAGACGATCGTCATCTGCCGGGCCAGCTCACGATGCTCGGCACCCCGGTGGTCGAGCACCCGGACCAGACCGGTCGAGACCATCACCAGCGCGACGATCAGGACGAAGAACCACAGCTCGGCGATCACCCCGAGCGCCCAGGGGACCAGGACCGCGGTCAGGAGCCCGGCCAGACCGAACGCGAGGGCCGCCCGCAGGTCCAGGCTGAACATCGCGAACGCGACGAGGAACGGCAGCAGACCCAGGGCCTCGGCCCCGATGACCAGGGCGGGAACGACGGCCAGCCCGATCAGCACCGCCAGGGTGCGGAGCCCGAAGCGGTGGACCTCACGCGCCGTGTCGAAGGAGTCCAGCCGCCGGAACCCTGCCACGTACACCCCGGCGAAGGCCACGATGGCGACGACCGAGAGGCCCCGCCACGGCGCCGCGGTGTCGGCCTGCCACGACTCGACCAGGGGGAAGACGAGGAAGACCAGCCAGATCGCCCCCATGATCCAGCCGTGACTCTCCCACGGGTCGGCGGCGACGGTCGGCCGGGGCGACTCCCGATCGTCGGTCACTGCCGGCCTCTGCTCCGCCGCACCAGCCACACCGTCACGAGCGCCAGGATCACGGTCCACACCGCGACGTTGAGCGCCGGGACCCACAGCGCCTCCTGCACGAGCGGCCCCCCGGTGGTGTCGGCGAGCTCGCCCTCGGTGATCGGGTACCGCGCGAGTCCCACGTACCCGTACAGCGGGGTGAACTTCGCGATGGTCAGCAGCGTGCCCGACAGCGGGAAGAAGATGTTGCCGAGGAACGCCAGGATCACGATCGACCCGCTGGCCGCGCTGACGGCTGCCTCGGACCGGAAGGCCAGCCCGAACGCCAGCCCCCACAGCGCGAAGACGGTCGCCCCGACGACCACCACGAGCCCGCTGACCAGCCAGGCCTGCCACGACCCCTCGGCGCCGGTCAGCACGCCGAGCACGTAGATGAGCGCGACGGGGACGGCCGCGATCGTCACCGACACCAGTGCCTTGATCACGATGTAGGCGCCGTCGCCCATCGGGGTCAGGCCGAGCTGGCGGCCCCACCCCTGCATGCGCTCGACCGCGGCCATGCCGCCGATCCCGGTGGTGGCCGTCACTGCTCCGTACGCCGCCATGGACACCATGATGTACATGGTCACGTTGCCGTTGCCGAAGCGCTCGTCGCCGAAGTCCTGCGAGGCGCCGAAGATCAGGTAGAAGAACGCCGGCAGCACCGCGATGAAGAACATGCTGGCGTAGTCGCGCACCGTGCGGCGCAGCTCGAGCAGGGCGTAGGTGCTGTTCATCGGGTCTCCTCGGCCGAGCGCGGCGCGGTGATCTGCAGGAAGGCGCTCTCCAGGGAGCCGGAGCTGATCTCGAGGTTGCGGCCGCCGAGCTCGGTGAGCAGGGCCCGGGCGACGGCGTCGGAGTCGCCCGCGTGGACGGTGACCCGGGTGCCGTCGGCCTCGGCATCGATGACCTCGGGCAGGGCTCGCAACCGTGGCAGCACGCGGTCCGGGTCGTCGAGGTCGGCCGTGACGACCCGCCCGCTGGCCTGGGCCCGGATCTCGTGCGTGCTGCCGTCGGCCACCACCCGACCGCCGGCCACCATGACGATGCGCTGGGCGAAGGCGTCGGCCTCCTCCAGGTAGTGGGTCGCGAACACCACGGTGCGCCCGGCGGCGGCATCGGCGTGCATCGTCTCCCAGAACCCCGCTCGCGACGAGACGTCCATGCCCGCGGTGGGCTCGTCGAGGATGATCAGGTCGGGGTCCGGCAGGAGGGCCAGCGCGTACCGCAGTCGCTGCTGCTCGCCGCCGGAGCACTTCGAGACCTTGCGACCGGCGATGCCCAGGAGGTCGGCGCGGCCCATCACGGCGTCGACGCCGGCGTGGGTGGCGAAGGTGGACGCGATCATCTGCACGGTCTCGCGCACCGAGAGGTCGCGCAGCAGTCCGCCGGTCTGCAGCACCGCCGACACGCGGCCCCCCATGACCGCTCTGCGGGGCGGCTCGCCGTAGACGCTGACCGATCCGGACGTGGGATCGGTGAGGCCCAGCACCATGTCGAGGGTGGTGGTCTTGCCGGCACCGTTGGGACCGAGGAAGGCCACGACCTCACCGGGGCGCACGGTCAGGTCGAGGCCGTCGACCGCGGTGACGGTCCCGGCGCCGGGCGACGTGAACGACTTGACGACGTCGCGCAGCTCGATCGCGGGTGCGGAGGAGGAGAGCATGCCCTCATCGTGTCGTCCCGACCGCCATGGCGACAGAGTGCGTTGTCACCGGTCCGCCATGACGGATGTCACGACCGGCCCACGTCGGGTTCGCCTCGCTCCGCTCACGCCCTCGTCCCTCGGGCTGGCGAACACATGGCCGCGGGGCGGGCGTCAGGTGGACTGGCGAACACCTGGACCCGGTCGCCAGGGAGCGCAGCGACCGTGAGGGCGAGGAACGAGCCCGAGGCGACACTCACGCACGGTTAGCCTCGCTGCGCCCACGCCCTCGTCCCACGGGCCGGCGAACGCAGGGCCGCGGGGCGGGCGCTCCTCGGGCTGGCGAACACGTGGACCCGGCCGCCAGGGAGCGCAGCGACCGTGAGGGCGAGGAACGAGCCCGAGGCGACCCTCACGCAGGATTCGCCTCGCTGCGCTCACGCCCTCGCAAGCTCGGGCTGGCGAACGCGTGGCCGCGGGGCGGGCGCTCCTCGGGCTGGCGAACACGTGGACCCGGTCGCCAGGGAGCGCAGCGACCGTGAGGGCGAGGAACGAGCCCGAGGCGACACTCACGCACGGTTAGCCTCGCTCCGCTCACGCCCTCGCAAGCTCGGGCTGGCGAACGCAGGGCCGCGGGGCGGGCGTCCCTCGGGCTGGCGAACACGTGGACCCGGTCGCCAGGGAGCGCAGCGACCGTGAGGGCGAGGAACGAGCCCGAGGCGACACTCACGCACCCAAGCTTCGCCTCGCTGCGCTCACGCCCTCGCTCGCTCGGGCTGGCGAACGCTTGGACCCGGTCGCCAGGGAGCGCAGCGACCGTGAGGGCGAGGAACGAGCCCGAGGCGACACCCACGCAAGGTTCGCCTCGCTGCGCTCACGCCCTCGTCCCTCGGGCTGGCGAACGCAGGGGCGGGCGGGCGTCAGGTGGGGACGGCGCCGCTGTCGATCGCGGCCCGGTGGGCGCTGCGCAGGGCGGTGCGCGCCCGGTCGGCGACCTCGGCGGACTCCGTCAGGCCCTCGGCGGAGAAGACCACCGAGGTGAAGACCCCGTCGGTGCAGGTCTGGGCCTGGACCCCCGTCCCGGAACCCAGCGGCAGGAAGGCCACGACCTCGCCGTCGACGGGCTCGGCGCCGATCGCCTGCGCGAGCGGGGCGAACAGCTCGCAGGCGTCGACCGCGGTCAGGGTCTCCCGCCCGTCGACCAGGGCAGTGAGGCGGGTCAGCTCCGCATCGTCCTCGGGACTGATCGGCCGGCCCGAGCCGCGCAACGAGTCGATGAGGCCCGGCAACGAGCGGGCCCAGGCCCCGGCGTCCAGGGAACTGACCTCGACGAACGTCACGTTGTCGCCCCACCGGCACTGCAGCCCGAGGTCCGAGAGGGCCGGGTCGGTGACCTCGTCGACGCGCTCGCCCACCAGCTCGGCCCGTTGCTCGGCGTCCAGCAGCGAGCAGGCGACGGCACGGTCAGGGCTCGGTTCGGCCGCCGGCTCGCTCGCGGCGGGCTCGTCAGGAGACCCGCACGCCGCCGCACCTGCGACCAGGAACGCGGTCACCAGCGCTGCGACCCCGGTCCGCGCCGCCGATCGGCTCACAGGGCGATGCCGACGTACTTCGTCTCCAGGTACTCCTCGATGCCCTCGGCGCCGCCCTCCCGACCGAAACCCGAGGCCTTGACCCCGCCGAACGGTGCAGCGGGGTTCGACACGATGCCCTGGTTCAGGCCGACCATGCCGGTCTGCAGCCCCTCGTACACGCGGACCGCACGGGCGTGGTCGCGGGTGAACGCGTACGCCACCAGGCCGTACTCGGTGTCGTTGGCCAGCGCCAACCCCTCCTCCTCGGTGCGGAAGGTGACGACGGGGGCGACGGGGCCGAAGATCTCCTCGCGGTTCAGTCGGGCGGAGGCGGGGACGTCGACCAGCACGGTGGGCGGGTAGAACCAGCCGGGCCCGTCGGGGCGCTCACCTCCGGTCAGCACGCGGGCGCCGGCCTGCACGGCATCGTCGACGAGCTCGGCCACGGCGTCCTGCTGGTTGCGGTCGACCAACGGCCCCACGTCGACCCCCGGCTCCAGGCCCGGGCCGACGACGAGAGCGCCCATGCGCTCGGCCAGCCGCCGGCCGAACTCCTCGGCCACGTCCTCGTGCACGATGAACCGGTTGGCCGCGGTGCAGGCCTCTCCGACGTTGCGCATCTTGGCGAGCATGGCGCCGTCGACGGCGGCATCGAGGTCGGCGTCGTCGAACACCACGAACGGCGCGTTGCCGCCGAGCTCCATCGACACGCGCAGCAGACCCTCGGCGCTCTGCTCGATGAGGGAGCGGCCCACCTCGGTGGACCCGGTGAAGGTCAGCTTGCGCAGCCGCGGGTCCCGGATGATCGGCTCCATGACCTCACCGGTCTGCTTCGTGGTGACGACGTTGAGCACACCCGGCGGCAGGCCGGCCTCGGTCATCACGTCGGCGAGCCACAGCATCGTGAGCGGGGTGAGCCCGGCGGGCTTGACGACCATGGTGCACCCCGCGGCCACCGCGGGGGCGATCTTGCGGGTCCCCATCGCGAAGGGGAAGTTCCACGGCGTGATCATCAGGCACGGCCCGACCGGCTGCTTCAGGGTCAGCAGACGGGTCGCGCCGTTCGGGGCGACCGAGTACCGGCCGGCGATGCGGACGGCCTCCTCGGAGAACCACCGGAAGAACTCGGCGCCGTAGCCGATCTCGGCCTTGCTCTCGGCGATCGCCTTGCCCATCTCGGCGGTCATCAGCACCGCCAGCTCCTCGGTGCGGTCCGAGACGATCTCGAACGCCCGCCGCAGGATCTCGCCGCGGTCGCGCGGCGCCGTGGCGGCCCAGTCGGCCTGGGCGGCCACCGCGGCGTCGAGCGCGGCCCGGCCGTCGGCCACGCTCGCGTCGGCCACGTGGGTGAGCGTCTCGCCGGTCGCGGGGTCGTCGACGGCGAAGGTGCCGCCGCCCTCGGCGTCGCGCCACTGCCCGCCGATCAGCAGCTGGCGGTGGACACGGTCGACGATCGGCTGCGGGTCGGGCGTGCTGTCACTACTCATGGCGCCACTGTAGGACGAGGTAGAAGGGACCACCCTCCGCCGTGAGCACGCCGGGTGGTTTCGAGGCTCGGGCGCGGGGCGCCCTCACACCTCAACCACCGGAACACCCGGTCGGCGGTCCAGGTGCGACGAGCTCTGCGAGGAGCCTCGAGACCACTCCCCACGGGAACGCCCCGTCGGCGGTCCAGGTGCGAGGAGCCTCGAGACCCCCACCCCGGAGCACCCGGTCGGCGGTCGAGGTGCGACGAGCTCTGCGAGGAGCCTCGAGACCACTCCCCACGACGGTCCGACGTCAGGCGATGCGACGGACGAACCGCGCGGCCGGGTGGTCCCCGCAGCGGTCGGGGTGCAGGGCTGCTGCCATCGCCTCGACGCCGTCGACCAGCCGTGGTCCGGGCCGCACCACGACCGCGTTGCCGTCGACAGCCCAGACCTCGACGCCCGGCAGCCGGTCCACGACGGTGCCGGCCTGCGCGGCCGCCGCATCGAGCCCGTAGCCGCACGGCGCCACGAACACGACCTCCGGCGACGCCGACTGCAGGTGGTCCCACGGGGTCGGACCCGACGCCGTGCCGCGGTGGCCGGCGACGCTGACCGCCCCGGCCGCCTCGATCTGGTCGGGGATCCAGTGCCCACCGGTGTAGAGCGGATCGGTCCACTCCACGACCGCGACCCGGCGCCGGGGTGCGGTGTCGACCGCGGCGGCGACCGCGTCCAGCCGGCCCTGCAGGTCACTGACGACGGTGCGGGCACGGTCGGGGACGCCGGCCCGTTCCCCCACGAGGGTGACGCAGTCGAGGACCTCGGACAGACGCATCGGGTCCAGCGTGACGACCTCGGCCCGGCAGCCCAGGTGGTCGAGCGCGGCGTCGACCTGACCGGTCGGCACGGCACACACGCGACACAGGTCCTGGGTGAGGATCAGGTCGGGGTCCAGCCGGCTCATCGCCCCCTCGTCCAGGGTGTAGAGGTCCTCACCGGCCGCCATCCGGTCCCGGACGTAGGCATCGATGTCGGCCACCGACATCGTGGACGTGTCGCGACCACTCACCACGACGGTGTGGTCGTGGCGGGCCCGGGCCGGCTCGTCGCACTCGAAGGTCACGCCGACCAGCTGGTCCTCCAGACCGAGGGCGTAGACGATCTCGGTGGCCGAGGGCAGGAGGGAGACGATCCGCACGTCAGGCCCGCTTCCGGCGCTGCTCCAGCAGCCGCATCGTCACGAAGCCGCCGACCACGACCAGCACCAGCACGATGACGACCAGCTGAAAGGTCTCCGCGTACGGCTCCACGGACTCCCAGTCCGAGCCGAGCCGGAACCCCGCGACCACGAAGATCGCGTTCCAGATGGCGCTGCCCGCGGTGGTCAGGGTCACGAAGTACCAGAAGTTCATCCGCTCCACGCCGGCCGGGAGGGAGATCAGGCTGCGGAAGATCGGCACCATCCGGCCGAAGAACACCGCCTTGCCGCCGTGCCGGTGGAACCACGCCTCGGTCCGCTCCAGGTCCGAGACCTTGAGCAGCGGGACCTTGTCGAACACCGTCACGGCCCGGTCGCGGCCGAAGCCGCGCCCCAGCCAGTACAGGACGATCGCTCCGACCACGGAGCCGACCGTGGTCGCGACCAGGGCACCGGTGAGGCTGAACACCCCTTGGCTCGCGGCGAAGCCGGCCAGCGGCAGGACGATCTCGCTGGGGATCGGGGGGAAGAGGTTGTCGAGCCCCACGGCGATCGCCGCACCGAGCAGTCCCAGCCGGTCCATCAGGTCGACCATCACCCCGGCGAGGCCGTCAGGACGGTTCTCGATGGGGATCTCGGACGCGATCAGATCCAGTAGGGTCACGCCGGTGAGCCTAACGGGACGTGCAGCGGTTCGAGCCGCGGCGACGTCCGTCGCGGTCGCCGCACTGCTGCTGGGGGCGGGTGCCCCGGGCCCCGTCGACCGGCCGGTCGGACCGGACGAGCGGGTCGTGGGGACCTCGATGCCGGACCGGCCGACGCTGCCGACCACCACCGTCGTGGAGGCGCCGGAGCCGGCCGATCGCGCCGTCGCGATGTCGCGACTGCTGCACGTCCGGGCCGAGGTCGTCGTCGTCGCCGGGGAGGCAGCCGCCGAGGAGCTCGCCGCCTCGGCCGCCGTCCGCCTGCGGGCGCCGGCGCTGTCCTCGACGGCACCCGGTCTGGCCGACGAGATCGACCGGCTGGGTGCCCGCACGGTGCTGGTCATCGGCGGCGGTCCCGGGGTCCACCCCGACGAACGACTCGTGCGGGCCGTGGGCCGAGAGGTCGACGCCGCCGTCTCCGAGCTCCGACCGACCGCCGCGGACGATCCGCCCGGTGCCGACGTGGTGCTGCTGACCCGCGACCCGGCGGCCGACCGGCTGGCCGTCGCGACCGCCGCGGGTGCCGAGGTCGTCGCCGTCCCGGGTGGTGACGCCCGTGGGGAGCCGGGTGCGGTCCGGGCGCTGCGCGACGGACCCGAGCGCCCCGCGATCGTCCTCGGCCCGGACTGGGCCGACCCGGCGTACACCCTCGACGTGCTGCGGCACGCGCCCGAGCAGCCCGGCGGAGGTCACCTGGTGCTGCCGGGCCGGCACCTCGTGGCGCTCTACGGCCATCCGCAGACCGCCGCCCTCGGCCTGCTCGGAGAGCAGGACCCGGCCGCCAGCGTCGAGCGGGTCCGGGCCCTCGCCGCCGAGTACGCGGCCCTCGACGCAGCCCCGGTCGTGCCGACGTTCGAGATCATCGCGACGATCGCGTCCGCGGGGCCCGGCGCCGACGGCGACTACTCCGACGAGACCCCCGTCGGGGTGCTCCGGCCGTGGGTCGACGCCGCCCGCGACGCCGGTGTCTACGTCATCCTCGACCTGCAGCCCGGCCGGACCGACTTCCTCACCCAGGCGCGGCTGTACGCCGACCTGCTCGCGGAGCCGCACGTCGGCCTCGCGCTGGACCCCGAGTGGCGGCTGCGGGCCGACCAGGTGCACCTGCGCCAGATCGGCACGGTCACCACGGCGGAGATCAACGCCGTCGGCGACTGGCTGGCCGCACTGACCCGCGACCGCCGGCTCCCGCAAAAGCTCTTCGTGCTGCACCAGTTCTCGCGCAGCATGATCACCGAGCGCGAGCAGCTGGCCACCGGCCGCGCCGAGCTGGCCACCGTGGTGCACGTGGACGGGCAGGGCGCGCAGCCCGACAAGCGCTCGACCTGGGCCGTCATCCGCGACGGTGCGCCCCCCGGTCTGTTCTGGGGCTGGAAGAACTTCATCGACGAGGACCTGCCGATGGCGACGCCGGCCGAGACGTGGGCGGTCGACCCCCGGCCGGACCTGGTGACCTACCAGTAGGTGTCCAGTGGACAGTGGCGCGGCCGGATGACAAGATCACGGCCGGAGGGCTGAACCGGTCCCAGGGGTCCGGCTACGAAAGGAATCACCATGGCGTCGAAGCCAGATCCGGCGATCATCGAGGCCCTGAAGGCCGTCACCGACTTCGATGACGAGACCGTGCGGGCGCTGGCCGCCCACGGCACCTTCATCAACGTGCCGGCCCGGTGGTCCCTGATGTGGGAGCAGACCCCCGCCGACAAGGCGTACATCATCCTCGAGGGTGAGGTCGTCATCCGCCGCAACAACGCCGACGTCGCCGAGCTCGGACCCGGCTCGGTCCTCGGCGAGATCGCGCTGGTCAACCACAAGCTGCGCAGCGCCTCGGTGTTCGCGCTGACGCCCCTGAAGGCACTGCACTTCACCGACACGGTCATCGCCGACCTCGTGCGTGAGAACCAGGCGTTCGGCGACGCGCTGAGGACTGCCGCCGAGCAGCGCCTCGCCTCCGACTGACCCCGTGGCCGACCCCACCCCCGAGCACGGCGCCGACTCCGGGGGTGACGACGCCTTCGACCCGGCCATCCTCATCGAGGTGGCCGGGTCGTACCTGTTGGGCGAGACCCCCAGCCTGACCCGGCGGGAGGTGGCGGAGCGGTCCGGTGTCGAGCTCGACGTCGCGGTGGCGCTGTGGCGCTCGCTGGGGTTCCCCGAGATCGGCGACGACAAGGTGGCCTTCACGCCGTCGGACGTCGAGGCGATCAACATCACCCGGCGTCTGACCGAGCTGCACGTCCTGCAGCCCGACATGATCCAGACTTTCGTGCGGGCCATGGGGCAGTCGTTCGCGCGGCTGGCCGACTGGCAGACCCGCCTGCTGCTCAGCTCGCTGGGCGACGACGAGGACGCCCTGCCGCTCGAGCTGCTGTCGGAGGTCGTGCCGCTGGTCGAGGAGGTGCAGGCCTACATCTGGCGGCGCCACCTGGTGAGCGCCGCGAGCCGGATCCTGCTGCGCTCGTCGACCGACGCCACCGGACTGCCGCTGGCGGTCGGCTTCGTCGACATCGTCGGCTACACCTCGCGCAGCCGGCAGATGAGCGCCCGCGACCTCGCGGTGCTGGTCGACGGGTTCGAGCAGGTCGTCACCGATCTGGTGGTCGACCACGGCGGCCAGGTCATCAAGACCATCGGCGACGAGGTGTTGTACACCGTCGACGACCCCGCGCAGGCCGCCCTGCTCGCGCTGGAGCTGATCGGGCGGCACGAGGAGGACGAGGCGTTCCCCCTCGTGCGGGTGGGCACCGCCTACGGCCAGGTGCTCTCGCGACTCGGGGACGTCTACGGGCCGGTGGTGAACATCGCCTCGCGGCTGACCTCGGTGGCCCGTCCCGGTCGCGCGCTGGTCGACGTCGAGCTCGCCCGGCTCCTGCGCGGTGACGAGCGCTTCCGGCTCAAGCGCACCCGCAACCGCTCGGTCAAGGGCTACGAGCACCTCGAGCCCTGGGCCCTCAAGCACCCTCGCGACCGCAGCGACGACTGAACCCGGGCTCGGTCGGACTCTGGCACGATGCCGACATGTCCGAGATCTCCGCCCGGCTCGCGTCGGTCGTCGACGCGCTGCCGCTGGTGCCGGGGATGCGGGTCGTGGAGTTCGGGTGCGGACCCGGAGCTGCGGCGCGGGAGGTGGCACGGCGGCTCGGCGACGGTCACGTGCTCGGGGTGGACCGGTTGTCCCGCGCGATCGAGTGGGCCGTCGGTGGTGCCGGTGTCGACGGCGCGACGCTGGAATTCCGGACCGGGTCCGTGGAGACGTTCACCCTCCTCGAGGGGGAGCCACCGTACGATCTCGCTTTCGCCGTCCGCGTCGGCGTCCTCGACGGGCGTCATCCCGACGGGTTCGCCGCGGCGGTCACCTCGATCATCGGGGCGCTGGGGCCGGGGGGCAGGCTGTTCGTCGACGGCGACGAGATCAGCCTCGGGCGACGCTGACGGCGATCAAGACCATCACGACCGCGATCGCGCCGTCGAGCACCCGCCACGCCGCCGGGCGGGCGAACACCGGAGCGAGCCATCTCGCGCCGAACCCGAGGGCGACGAACCACACCGTGCTGCCCAGGACGGCACCGGTGGCGAACCACCAACGCCCGTCGCTCCCGTGGGTGCTGGCGATCGACCCCAGCAGCAGCACGGTGTCCAGGTACACGTGCGGGTTGAGCAGGGTCAGGGCCAGCACCGTCGCCACCGCGGTGCCACGGCGGGTCGGCGTCGTGGTGTCACCAGCTCGCAGGACGCCCGGCCGGACCGCCCGCCGCAGCGCCAGCGCGGCGTAGCCCAGCAGGAACACGACACCGGCGACCCGGACGACCTCCAGCACGGCCGGCGCCCGCTCGACCAACGTGCCGATGCCCGCCACTCCCGCCAGGATCAGGGCGGCGTCCGCCACGACGCAGATGGCGACGACGACCCCCACGTGTTCCCGGCGGATCCCCTGGCGCAGGACGAAGGCGTTCTGCGCACCGATGGCGACGATGAGGGACAAGCCGGTGGCGAAGCCGGACACCACGAGGGCGATCACGGCGTCACGCCACGGCCCTGGATCCCGG
The DNA here is from genome assembly GCF_000160775.2 of Aeromicrobium marinum DSM 15272. Taxonomy (NCBI): domain Bacteria; kingdom Bacillati; phylum Actinomycetota; class Actinomycetes; order Propionibacteriales; family Nocardioidaceae; genus Aeromicrobium; species Aeromicrobium marinum. Next base: position 2,658,014 of record NZ_CM001024.1, read on the forward strand.
GCTCAGTAGAAGTCGCCGGCCGCGGTGGCCCCGGCGGCGGGCTCGACGTCGCGCGCCATCGGTGTGAACCGCGAGTAGTGGCCCTGGAAGGTCACGGCCACCTTGACGCCGGCCGGACCGGAACGGTTCTTGGCCACGATGATGTCGGCCTCACCCGGGCGGTCGGACTCGCCGCCACCTTGCATGTCGGGCCGGCTGAGCAGCATGACCATGTCGGCGTCCTGCTCGATCGAGCCGGACTCACGCAGGTCCGACAGCTGGGGGGTCTTGTCGGTGCGCTGCTCGGAGCCTCGGTTGAGCTGGCTGATGGCCACGATGGGCACCTCGAGCTCCTTGGCGAGCAGCTTGATCTGGCGGCTGAACTCGCTGACCTCGACCTGACGGTTCTCGACCCGCTTGCCCGACGTCATCAGCTGCAGGTAGTCGATGACGACCAGGCCCAGGCCGTGCTGCTTCTTGATGCGTCGCGCCTTGGAGCGGATGTCGGGCATGGTCATGTTGGGGGAGTCGTCGATGACGATCGGCGCGCCCATGACCCGCGGCATGGTGCGGCTGATGGCGTCCCAGTCGAACTTGTTGGTGGACCCGCCGCGCATGTGGGCGATGCTGACCTTGGCCTCGGCGGACAGCATGCGCATGGCGATCTCGGCGCCGGTCATCTCCAAGGAGAAAATGGCCGAGGGGATGTTCTGCCGGATCGAGGCGGCCCGCACGAAGTCGAGCCCGATCGTGGACTTGCCGACACCCGGACGGGCGGCGACGACGATCATCTGACCGGGCCGGAACCCGGTGGTGTACTTGTCGAGGTCGGGGAACCCCGACTCGACGCCGGCCATCTCGCCGTCGCGGCTGGCGATGTCCTCGATCTCCTGCACCGTCTCGGGCATGAGGTCGGCGACCGTGCGGTAGTCCTCGCCGCCGGCGCGGCCGTCGACGTCGAGGACGGCGGCCTGGGCCCGGTCGACCAGCTCGGTGACCTGACCGGTCTGGTCGTAGCCGATCTGCTGGATGTGCGTGCCGACCTCGACGAGTCGCCGCAGGACGGCCTTCTCGTGCACGATCTCGGCGTAGTAGTCGACGTTGGCCGCGGTGGGGACGCCGGAGACCAGGGTGTGCAGGTACGGTGCGCCCCCGACCCGGGCGAGCTCACCGCGCCGCTGCAGCTCGGCGGCCACCGTGATGGCGTCGGCCGGCTCACCCCGGTTGGCCAGGTCGGCGATGGTGTCGAAGATCTGCTCGTGCGCGGGCCGGTAGAAGTCTCGGCTCTGCAGCTGGTCCGTGGCGGGGTCGATGGCGTTCTTGGACAGCAGCATCGCGCCCAGGACGCTCTGCTCGGCCGCGACGTCCTGCGGGGGTACACGGCCGGGTCCGGTGTCGTCCTCGGGTTCTGCCGGGTACAGGTCCGCCACGCTCACCTGATCGCCTCCTGATCTCCTGCTCGACACGGTAGGGACCCCCACCGACAGTCCGGCCCGACGGCCCACCCTAGGCCGCCCACGGGGGTCGGTCGAGCCACGGCCGAGAAGCTGTCAACAGGGGGTGTGGGCAACTCGACCCAGGCTGTGGAAATCGCCGCGAGGAATGTGCACAGGCGGTGGACAGCGGTGTGGACAAAGGCGTCATGAGACCTGAGTCACGTGCTCTGACCTGCGCAAACACCATTCTTCGCGTGTGGAGCAAAGAATTCTTCGACGATCGGCTGTCCACGGGCACCTGAGGATAGACATGTCGACTTCGGGGCCGGGCAGCGGCGCTAGGATGCCCGTGACGCATGGTGATCGTGGGGCGGAGGGCAACGATGCGCGCACCCGACGACGTCGACCGGCAGATCCTGCGGATCGCCGTGCCCGCCTTCGCTGCCCTCGTCACCGAGCCCCTGATGGTGCTCACCGACACCGCCGTGGTGGGCCGGCTCGGGACCACCAGCCTGGCCGGCCTGGCCGCCGCCGGCGCCGTGCTCGGCACGGTCGTCGGGCTCTGTGTGTTCCTCGCGTACGGGACCACCGCGGTGGTCGCCCGCAACGCCGGTGGCGGGCGTCCCGACCGCGCTGCGGCAGCGGCGGTCGGCGGTGTCTGGTTGGCGGCCGGCCTGGGGGTGCTCCTGGGAGCCGGCATCGCGATCTCGGCCGGACCGGTCGGACGCGCCCTCGCCAGCTCGCCGGCCTCGGCCGACGCCGCTCGTGAGTACCTGGTGGTGTCGTCGTTGGGCCTGCCGTCGATGCTCGTGATGCTGGCGACCACCGGCGCGCTGAGGGGCCTGATGGACCTGCGCACGCCGGTCGTGGTAGCCGTGGTCTCCAACCTGCTGAACGCCGCACTGAGCGTCTTCCTCGTCCACGGCGTGGGCTGGGGCCTGGCCGGGGCGGCGGCCGGCACCGTCGTCGCCCAGACCGTCGGTGCGGTGTGGCTGGTCGTTGTCGTGGCCGGTCACGCCCGCCGGCACGGCGCCGGACTGGCGCCCCGCGCCGCGGACGTCCTCGACGCGGCACTGCGGGGGGTTCCCCTGCTGGTGCGCACCGGCGCCCTGCGCGCCGCACTGCTGATCGCCGTGGCCGTGGCCGCGACCTTCGGCGACGCTCCGCTGGCCGCCCACCAGATCGCGGTCGGCCTGGTGACCCTGCTCGCGTTCGCCCTCGACGCGCTGGCCATCGCGGGCCAGACCCTCACCGGCCGCTCCCTGGGCGCCGGTGACGTGGTCGGCACCCGTGCCCTCACCCGCCGGATGATGGCGTGGGGGGCCGGCTTCGGCGGGGCGGCCGGTCTGCTCCTGCTGGCCTCCGCACCGTTCGTCGCCCGGTTGTTCACGACCGACCCGGCCGTGCTCGACGCCGCCGTGCCCGCGATCGTCGCCATCGCCGTGATCCAGCCGCTGTCCGGGGTGGTGTTCGTGCTGGACGGGGTGCTGATCGGCGCCGGTGACGGGGCCTACCTGGCCTGGGCCGGCCTGCTCACCCTGGCGGTCTACGCACCCCTGGCCGTGGGCGTCGGGTGGGCCGGCGGCGGCCTGACCTGGCTGTGGGTCGCCTACGGGGGGTTCATCCTGGCGCGTCTGCTGACCCTCGTGGTGCGCGAGCGCGACGGCCGTTGGGCGGTCACCGGCGCCTAGCCGCGGAAGCCGACCGACGTCCAGTCGGCACCGCCGAACTGTCGCGGCTCCAGGTTGACGACGTCCTCGGCGACCGCCAGCACCTGCGGCTCGACCGCGAGCGGCACGGTGGCCCCGGCGGCGAAGACCGCAGCGTCGAACTGGGCGACGAGGTCGTCGCGAGCCGCCGGGTCGAGCGTGAGGCGGAGCCGGGCGCCGAGGTCGGCCACGGTGGGGTCGGCCTGCCCGGTGAAGTTCTCCTTGGCGTCGACCGGCGCGTAGCGCGCGGTGGCCGAGGTCAGGCCGAACGCCTCGCCGTCCCAGAGGAAGGTCACGAGGTCGAACGCCAGCGGCACGACGACGGTGGCGAAGAACTCCTCCGCCGGCACCTCGACGACGTCGACCGTGATGCCGACGTCCGCGAGGTCGTCGGCGATCCGGCGGGTGCGCCGCAGGTTGGGGTCGGTGCCGGCCGGGACCGGCATCGTGAGGGTGAGGGGGACGCCGTCGCCGCCGACGGCCAGACCCGCGGCGTCACGGGTGTAGCCGGCCGCCTCGAGCAGCCGCCGCGCCTCGGCCGGGTCGTGCGGCAGGGCTGCCTCGGCCGTGTCGCGGTATCCACGCTGACCGGGCAGCAGCAGCACGCTGCCGACCGCCTCGGCCTCGGTGTCGAGAGCTGCTCCGGTGTCGGCGACGATGCCGTCGCGGTCGACCGCGAGGGCGACCGCCCGACGCACCTCGGGCACGGAGAGCGGACCGCGGGCGGCATTCAGCGTCAGCTGGCTCCAGTCCGTGCTCGGCGCCTGCAGCAGCCGGGCGTCGTCGCCCTCGGCGACCGCGCGCACCGTGCCCTCGTCGACCGTCACGGCGTCGAGGTCACCGGCCTCGAAGGCCTCGGCCCGGTCGGTGGACGAGGCGGCCGTGAAGGTGACGGCGTCGAGCCGCGGCTCGGGGCCCCACCACTGCGGGTTGCGGACGAGCTCCACCGTGCCGCTCTCGCGGTCGATCGTGTCGACGACGAACGGCCCGTTGCCGGGCGGCGCGGCGTCGACGAACCCGTTGTAGACGTCGGGTGCGGTGGCCTCGGCCGGCAGTCCGGGGTACACGAAGGCCGGCCAGTCCGCGGTGGTCTCGGCGAAGACGACGGTGTAGGACCAGGGGTCCTCCCCGGCCTGCACCTCGGTCACCACACCCCACCCGTCGACCGTGGTCTGTTGCCCTGCCGCTCCCTGCTGGGCGGCGACGAAGGCCTGCATGTCGGCCGCGTCGATGGGGCTGCCGTCGGACCACACGCCGTCGGGGTTGAGCCGGACGGCCACGCTCAGGGGAGCGTCGCCGACGATCTCGACCGACTCCGCGTAGAGCGGGTCGACCTCCCAGGACCCGTCGGGCTGCACCTGGACGGCGCTGCCCGTGGCCGGACCCAGCAGGTCACCGACGGCCGAGAAGGGCTCGGCACGGTACGGGTTGAAGCTGCCGGGCAGCGCCGGCACGGCCAGCCGCAGCGTCCCTCCGTCGCGCACGGTCTCCCGCGGCTGCACGACGGGGGCGGGGTCCCCGGAACAGGCCGCCAGCACCAGGCCGAGCAGCACGGCGACCGCGAGGCGACCGGGTCGGCGCCGCCGCACACGAGCGAGCCCGGCCGACCTGGGGTCGACCGGGCTGCTGGGGTGGAGCATGGCGACTACTTGGACGCCACCACGTTGAGCTTGACCGTGGCGGTCACCTCGGCGTGCACCCGCACCGACACCGTGTGGGCGCCGAGCGACTTGATCGGGTTGCCGACCTCGATGCGACGCTTGTCGACCTGACCGCCGGCGGCGGCCAGCGCGTCGGCGATGTCGGCGACGGTGACGGCGCCGAACAGCCGGCCGCCCTCACCGGCACGCACCGGCAGGTTGACCGGTCCGGCCTCGAGCCGCGAGCGGATGGCCTTGGCCTCGTCGAGGTCGTGCACGGCACGGGCGTCGCGCCCGGCCTTGATGGACTCGACCTGCCGGGCCGCGCCCTTGCTCCACCGGATGGCGAAGTTGCGGGGCAGCAGGTAGTTGCGGCCGTAGCCGTCCTTGACCTCGACGATGTCGCCGGGGGCGCCGAGGTTCGTGACCTCGTGGGTGAGGATGAGCTTCATCTGATTCTCCTGGACCCGGTCAGCGGCTGCTGGACGTGTAGGGCAGCAGGGCCATCTCGCGGGCGTTCTTGATGGCCTTGGCGATCAGGCGCTGCTCCTGGACGGAGACGCCGGTGACCCGACGCGCGCGGATCTTGCCGCGGTCGGAGATGAACTTGCGCAGCAGCGCGGTGTCCTTGTAGTCGATGGTGGTGACGCCGGCGACCGCGAGCGGGTTGCTCTTCTTCTTCGGCTTCCGGATGACGGGCTTGGCCATGATGCTCCTGAATGTTCTGCTGATGCGTTGAGGTTTAGAAAGGGGGCTCGTCGGCGGCTGCGCCGCCACCCCACGGGTCGGCACCGCCGGCGCGCGGCTGCGCGGCAGGGGTGGACCAGGCGTCACCGGACGCGGCTGCTCCGCCGCCACCGCCGCCGCCGTAGCTGCCGCCACCGCCGCCGTCACCACGCGAGGCGCGGGTGACCTTGGCCGTGGCGTACCGCAGCGAAGGACCGATCTCGTCGACGTTCATCTCGACGCTGGTGCCCTTCGAGCCGTCCTGACGCTCGAAGTTGCGGACCTTCAACGCGCCGGTGACGACGACGCGCTGACCCTTGGTGAGGGACTCCGCGACGTTCTCGGCCAGCTGACGCCACGCGGCGCAGCGGATGAACATCGCGTCGCCGTCCTTCCACTCGTTCGTCTGCTTGTCGAACGTGCGCGCGGTCGAGGCGACGGTGAAGTTGGCCACCGGCGCGCCGGAGGGGGTGAACTTCAGCTCCGGGTCGTCGGTGAGGTTGCCGACGAGCGTGATGATGGTTTCGCCTGCCATGGGACTCAGCCTTTCGAGTGGTCGAGGGGTCGTGGACCAGTGAACCGCAGCCTGCCGACAGGTCGCGAGGACCTGTCCACAGGAGCGGGACCGGTCACTTCACGTCGGGGCGCTGGACCTTGGTGCGGACGACGGACTCGTTCAGGCCGAGCTGACGGTCCAGCTCCTTGACCGCGGCCGGGGTGGCCTGCAGGTCCAGGACGGCGTAGATGCCCTCGGTCTGCTTGTTGATCTCGTAGGCGAACCGGCGCTTGCCCCACACGTCGACCTTGTCGACGCTGCCACCGTCGGCGCGGATGACATTGAGGTAGGTGTCCAGGCTCGGCTCCACCGTGCGCTCGTCGAGCGAGGCATCGAGGATGACCATGACTTCGTAGTGACGCAACGACAAGGTGCGTCCTCCTTCGGACTCAGCGGCTGCAGACGTTCTGCAGCAGGAGGTGTAACCGGGCAAGACTACCCGGCGGCTCGCGGCACGGCCAAATCGCGCCGACGCCTCCCGTGCTACCTCCCCGCGATCTGTGCAGAAGATGTTCGTTCCGGGCCTGAGAACGAACATCTTCTGCACAGATCTCGGGGAGGTGAGGGGGCGGTCGAGCACCTACGCTGGACGGGTGCCGTCCGCCACGCCGATGTTCCCCCTCGGGTCCGCCCTGCTGCCCGGGATGCCCTTGCCGTTGCGGTTGTTCGAGCCGCGGTACCTCGCGATGCTGCAGGTCGTGATGGAGCGACAGCCGACCGACTTCGGCGTGGTGCTGATCGAGCGGGGCACCGAGGCGGGCGGTGGTGAGACCCGGTTCGACGTCGGCACCATGGCCACGATCGAGCAGATCGCCCCCGACGGCGAGACCTTCGTGCTGATCGCGCGGGGCACGACGCGCTTCACCGTCGACCGGTGGCTCCCCGACGACCCCTACCCGCAGGCGGAGATCTCCGAGCTCGCCCCGCTCGAGTGGTCCGACGAGCTCGCGTCCGCGCTGATCGTCGCCGAGGACGCCGTGCGGACCCACCTCGCCCGGGCGGCGGAGTTCGTCGAGCTCCCGTGGTCGGCGGACATCGTCCTGGACGACGACCCGGTCGAGCGCAGCTGGCAGCTCGCCGGCATCGCCCTGCTCGGCGAGCTCGACCACGTCGAGGCACTCAGGTCCACCTCGGTCGGCGAGCTCCTCGACCGCACCGTGACGGGGTCCCAGGCAGGCCTCGACCAGATCCTGTTCAACCACGGACCCCACTGATTCACTGTGATGCAGGTCACAGACACGGATGTCCGGATCGTGCTGTCCCGAACGTCCTCAGGGTGAGACGTTCACCGTGGACGTCATGAACGAGAGGGCCTGACATGACCACCTACGCCGCCATCATCTACTCCCGCGACGCCGACTGGCTCTCGCCCGAGGAAGCCTCCACCATGCAGGAGTACGGAGCGTTCAGCGCCGCCGCCGGGTCCGCGATCGTCGGTGGAGCCGCGCTCCACCCGACGTCGACCGCCACGACCGTGCGGGTCACCGGCGGCAAGGGGGGCGACGTCGTCACGACCGACGGGCCGTTCGCGGAGGCCCGCGAGGTCCTCTCGGGCTTCTTCCTCCTGGAGGCGGCCGACCTCGACGAGGCCGTCGCGCTCGCCGCCCAGATCCCCGGCGCCTGGGACGGCGGCATCGAGCTGCGGCCGATCCTGCCCATGGGCTGACCGCGTGACCGACGCCTCCGCGGCTCGCCGAGGTGGTGCGGACCGAGCAGCGACGGGTGCTCGCCACGCTGGTCCGCACCACCGGCGACCTCGGGCTGGCCGAGGACGCCGTGCAGGACGCCGTCCTGAGTGCGCTCCAGCGGTGGCCGGTGGACGGCGTGCCGGACGAGCCCCGCGCCTGGCTCACCACCGTCGCGCGTCGCAAGGCGATCGACCGGATCCGGCGTGAGGCCCGACGCACGGGCAAGGAGGGGGACCGGATGGAGCTGTTCGACCCCCAGCCCGACCCGCCCGCGTCGGTCGTGCGCGACGACCAGCTGCGGCTGGTGTTCACCTGTTGCCACCCGGCCCTCGCCCTCGACACCCAGGTCACGCTCGCCCTCACCACCTTGTGCGGTCTGACCGCCGCCGACGCGGCCCGGCTGCTGCTGGTGACCGAGAGCGCGATGGCCCGCCGCCTCACCCGGGCCAAACAGAAGATCGCCGTGGCCGGCATCCCCTACCGGATCCCCGACGTCGCCGAGCTGCCCGACCGCCTCGACGGCGTGGCGACCACGGTGCACCTGCTCTTCACGTCCGGGGTCGCCTCCGGGGACGCCCAGCGGGAGGAACGGCTGTGCGACGAGGCCGTCCGGCTCGCGCGGCTGCTGCTGGAGCTGATGCCCGACGAGTCCCGACTGCAGGGCCTGCTCGCGCTGCTCCTGCTGACCGGTGCCCGCAGGGCCACCCGACTCGACGTGACCGGCGACCAGGTCCCCCTGGCCGATCAGGACCGGTCGGCCTGGGACCACCGTGCGATCGCTGAGGGCGTCGGTCTGGTCGAGCAGGCCCTGCGCCGCTCACGTCACCGGGCGGGCCGGTTCGAGCTGCAGGCAGCCATCGCGGCCTGCCACGCGTCGGCACCGAGGTTCGAGGACACCGACTGGACCGACGTGGTCGCCCTGTACGACGCGTTGCTGGTGCTCGAACCCACCGATGTCGTGCGGCTGAACCGGGCCGTCGCGATCGGGGAGCGGGACGGCCCGCAGGCGGCGCTGACCGAGATCGACGAGCTGGCCGGACTGCACGGATTCCACCTCTGGCACAGCTGCCGGGCCGAGCTGCTCGACCGGCTGGGTCGGACCGAGGAGTCCCGCGCGGCCTTCGAGGCGGCCCTGGCCTGCTCGCCCCCGCCGGCCGCCGAACGGCGGATCCGTCGCCGCCGGGACGAGGTCGGTCGCACGGTCGAGGGGTAGCGTCGCCCCGTGGAGATCGAGATCGTGCACCTCGTGGTGTCGCCCCGCCACCGCTACGACGGACGTCCCTCCGACGGGGCCACCGCCACGACCGTCGACGAGACCCCGGCTTCGGTGCGCGTCCGCGCCGGCAAGGGCCTCGTGGGCGACCGGTACTTCGGCACCCGGTTCACCTACGCGTCGGTCACACTCATCGCCGCGGAGAAGATCGAGCAGCTCGAGGCCGAGCTGGTCGGCGACGGGCTGTTCCCGGCTGCCCCTCGCGCGTCGTTCGACCCGGTCCTCGCCCGACGCAACGTCGTGACCCGGGGGCTCGACGTGGACGCGCTGGCCCGGCACGAGTTCACCCTCGACGCCGGACACGGCCCGGTGCGGTTCCGGTCCCTGACCCCGGCCAACCCGTGCGCCTGGATGAACGAGGTCTTCGCGCCCGGGGCCCACCGGGCCCTGCGGGGTCACGGCGGCATCCGGTGCGAGCCGCTCGACGACGGCCGGCTGGACGTCGGCCCCGCCCGGGTCACCGACGTGCGCGCCCTCGACCCCGACGAGCTCGGCCGGCGGGTGCGGTCGGCCACGGCCGGCCACTGAACCCGGCGACGCTCAGGGCCGAAGCAACGAGGCCAGCACGGTCGGGCCCACCCCGCCGGGCCAGCTGCCCACGAGGTCGACCCAGCCGCCAGATGCCGCGGACGGATCGACGACCCGCCTGACCCGCAGCGCTCCGAGCGACGTCACGACCACGGTCGAGCCGGCCTCGTCGCGCAGGTCGACCAGACCCACGCCGCCCGGGTGCGGCTCCCGGCCGCTGCCCTCGACCCGCACCGCCGCCGGGATGACCTCGGTGCGCCCGTCGGGAACTCGCGGTGCACCTCGGCGTGGGTCCCTCCGGTCAGCATCGCGACCGTGATCGTCTGCACGTAGACGGGATCGGCGCACGCGTCGTACACCCAGCGACGCCCCAGGGCGGTGTGCTCCATGGTGCCGACCAGCCACTCGTCGGCGCCCGCGAGGGGAGCGCCGCGATAGGTCAGCGGCACCTGCAGCACCCGGCCGGCCGCGTCGTTCAGCAGGTGGGTCTCGATGCCGACCTCGCCGTCGGGGTCGTCGAACCGGTAGGAGCCGATCGCCACGAGGTCGGGGTCCTCCCGCCACGCGGCGATCAGCTCGAGCTTGGTCGGGCGGGCATCGGCGCCGCCGTGCACGTGGGCCATGGGGTCTCCTGTCAGCGCAGGCGGGTGATCTCGACGGTCACGAACATCTCGGACTCTCCGGGAGTCGCGTAGATACCGCGCAGGGGCGGGTTGTCGGCGTAGTCGCGACCGCGGGCCACGATGACGTGCTGCTCGCCGGGCACGACGTCGTTGGTGACGTCCCAGCCGGTCCACTCGCCGTCCCACCACTCGACCCAGGCGTGTGACTCGCCCTCGACCGGCTCACCGATCTCCGGGTCCGTGGCCGGGTGCAGGTACCCCGAGACATAGCGCGCAGGGATGCCGGCCCAGCGCAGCACCCCGATGAGCAGGTGGGCGAAGTCCTGGCAGACCCCGGCGCGACTGTCCCAGGCGTCGGCGGCGACCGTGGTGACCACGGTCGAACCGGGCTGGTAGACGACCTCGGCGTGCAGCAGGGCAGCGGCGGCCGCGACGTAGTCGGCCGGCGTGGCCGCAGCCTCCCGCAGGGCCGGGAGCCGCTCGAGCAGGTCCGCCGACGGGCGCACCCACGGCGAGTCGACGAGGAACTCACACCACTCGTCGGCGACCGCGGCGAGGTCGCCCCACGCGACACCGTCACCCCGGTCGGCGGCGGGGGAGGTCTCGACCGTCGACGTGGCGACGACCGTGAGCGCGTCGTGCGGGTCGTGCACCTCGAAGGACGTGACCGACGACCCCCAGTAGTCCCGGTACTCGAAGCTCCACGGGGTGGGGGTGATGTCCAAGCGTGAACGCAGCACGTACTGGCCGGCCGTGGTCATGGGGGTCATCCGGGCCTCGTTGTAGGAGGCCACGGCGCCCTCGGGGTACACGTACCCGGTGGTGTGCTTGATCCGCATCTGCATGGTCACGGCGTCATCTCCTTCACAGGGACACGCTCCCGGTCCACGCGTGCGACTCCGCGTGCGAGAAGTACCGGGCGGTGACGGCCTCGCTGGCCGCGCCGCAGGCCCGCTGGAGGCGCTCCATCTCGGTCGGCAGGTCGTAGACGATCTCGGCGAGCGGACGGTACTCCAGCTCGGTGCGGGCCCGGCCGAGCAGCCGTTGGGCCTCGTCGCTGAACCCTGACCGCTGACCGGTAGCCTCCAGCCGCGACAGCGCCTGCTCGGCCTCGAGCAGCGCCGACACCACCGACCGAGGGAACCACCGGTCGAGCAGCAGGAACTCCGCGGCCTGACGGTCGGCCTCGATGCCCCGGTAGGCCCGGATGAACGCCTCGTAGGCGCCGCAGGCCCGCAGGGTCGTGGGCCACGCCAGCTGGGTCCCGGACGCCAGCGACGCGGTCGACAGCAGCCGGGCGGTCATGTCGACCCGCTCGATGCTGCGGCCGAGCATGAAGAACTGCCAGCCCTCGTCGCGGGTCATCGTGGAGTCGGCGATGCCGGCGATCATGGCGGTGCGGTTGCGCACCCAGCCGAACATGTCGGGCGACCGCATCGACCGGGCCGACGGCAGGCCGCGCCACATCGTGTTGATGGCGGCCCACATGTCGGTCGAGAGGGTCTCGCGGGCGCCGCGGGCGCTCTCGCGGGCGGCGTCGATCGCCGACGCGATCGAGTTGGGGGAGTCGGGGTTGTGGGCGAGCAGGTCCAGGATGGTCCACCGGTTGGCGATCCCGTCGTGCTCCTCCACGCCCATGACCTTGAGCAGCTGTTCGCACGACAGGCGCTCGTCGATCGACGGGTCCTCGACCAGGACCTGCATCTGCACGTCGAGGATGCGGGCGGTGTCGTCGGCCCGTTCGAGGTAGCGGCCGATCCAGAACAGCGACTCGGCGATCCGGCTGAGCATCAGGCCACCTCTTCCTCGGCAGCGCGCTGCTGCACCTCGGTGGCCGCACTGGTGACCGGGCCGCTGGACTGCGTGACGGGCGTGGTCCGCGTCGACGGCGACCGCTCGTCGAGCTCGACGTCGGTCTCGTCCTTGGGGTCCGGCGCCTCGTACGGGTCGGCCAGCACCCAGGTGTCCTTGGAGCCACCGCCGCGACTGGAGTTGACGATCAGCTCGCCCTCGGGCAGAGCGACCCGCGTGAGTCCGCCGGGCAGGACGTACACGTCCTCGCCGTCGTTGATGGCGAACGGTCTCAGGTCGACGTGCCGGGGACGGATGCCCGGCTCGACGAGCGTCGGCACGGTCGACAACGAGATGACCGGCTGGGCGATCCACGCGCGCGGGTCGGCGGCGATCTTGCTGCGCAGCTCGTCGAGCTCGACCTTGGAGGCCGCGGGCCCGATGACGATGCCCTTGCCGCCCGAGCCGTCGACCGGCTTGAGCACGAGCTCGTCGAGCCGGTCGAGCACCTCGGTGCGCTGGTCGGGTTCGCCGAGGCGCCAGGTGTCGACGTTGGCCAGGATCGGCTCCTCGCTGAGGTAGTAGCGGATGAGGTCGGGCACGTAGGTGTAGAGGAGCTTGTCGTCGGCCACCCCGTTGCCGATCGCGTTGGCGATGGTGACGTTGCCGGCCCGCGCGGCGTTGACCAGCCCCGGGACACCGAGCACCGACTCGGGGTGGAACTGCACCGGGTCGAGGAACTCGTCGTCGATCCGGCGGTAGATGACGTGGACGGGCTCGAGGCCCCGGGTCGTGCGCATCATGACCCGTCCGGCCTGGCACACCAGGTCGCGGCCCTCGACCAGCTCGACCCCCATCGTGCGGGCCAGCAGGGTGTGCTCGAAGTAGGCGGAGTTGTAGACGCCGGGAGTCAGCACGACCACGGTCGGATCGCTGACTCCCGCGGGCGCAGCGGCCCGCAGCGCGGCGATGAGGGCCCGGGAGTACTGCTGCACCGGGCGGATGCGGTGGTCAGCGAACACCTCGGGCAGGGCCGCCGACAACGCCCGCCGGTTGGTCATGACGTAGGAGACGCCCGACGGCACCCGCACGTTGTCCTCCAGCACGCGGAAGTTGCCGTCGGCGTCCCGGATGAGGTCGACGCCCGCGACGTGCACCCGCACGCCGTTCGCGGGATCGAGCCCGGCGACCACGCGGTGGTAGTGCGGCGAGGTGACGACGGTGTCGCGCGGCACGACGCCGTCGTTGAACAGCTCACCCGGCCCGTACACGTCGGCCAGGAAGGCCTCGAGCGCCCGGACCCGCTGACGCACCCCGAGGTCGACGTGCGCCCAGTCGGCGGCCTCGATCACCCGCGGGACGATGTCGAGCGGGAACGGCCGCTCCTCCCCGGCGACGCCGAACGTGACGCCTTGGTCGAGGTACGAGGAGGCGAGCGAGTCCGCCCGCAGCCGGATCTCGTCGTCGCCCATGTCGTGGAACGCCCCGTGGATGGCCCCGTACTCCGGGCGCACCCGTCCTGAGGTGAACATCTCGTCGAACCCGTTGACCGGTCCGTAGTCGTCGAACAATGTCGTCTCGCTCACGGCCCCACCTCCGTCAGTGGCCCAGCATACGGACGATCGATCAGGTCCACCCGTCGACACCTGCTCATCCCCCGACCCTAGGCCGACCACGTGTCGGAGGTGTTTCGGCGGTGACCGGACGGCTCACGCGAGGTGTCGCCGCCCCGACCGTGCGGTGACGATCGGTCGGACGACCGGACGGATGGGCCGGGGAGGGATACGATTCTGCCCGGGAAGGCACTGCGATGTCCGAAGGTCACGTGCTGGTGCTCAATGCGAGCTACGAGCCCCTGCAGCGCGTCTCCCTGCGCCATGCGATCAAGATGCTGGTGCGCGAGGTCGCGGTGATCGAGGAGGAGGCCGGGGGCACCTACGGACCGTTCCCGCGGCCGAAGGTCCTGCGTCTGGTCCGGTACGTCGTGACGCGGTGGATGCACCGCCGGTCGCACCTGTGCACCAAGAGTGCGATCAAGGCCCGCGACACCATGTGCGCGTACTGCCGGGGTCCGGCCGAGACCGTCGACCACATCATCCCCCGCAGTCGTGGCGGCACCCTGACCTGGGACAACGCGGTGGCCGCGTGCGTCCGCTGCAACCACCGCAAGGCCGACCGCACGCCGGCCGAGGCCGGCATGACCCTGCTGCTCGTGCCGAGTCGTCCCACCCTCGACGTCGCCTGACCCGGCGGGCCGGGCGGCTACAGGCCGGCGGACTCGTAGATCTCGTCGAGTGCGTCGAGGTAGCTGCCCTCGTCGTCGCCGACCTCGGCGCGCACCTGCTCGGCCCGGGCGATGACCTCGGACGCGACCTCCTCGTAGCGAGCGTTCCACGTCTCGGCGTCGACCTGCCAGTAGCCGCAGGTGTAGAAGTCCGACTGCGGCCACCCGAGGGTGCGGCGCAGGTGACGGCGGACCGCGCGGCTGGCGCGGGCCTCGCCGGCCAGCCAGACGTACCGGCCGCCGGGCGTGTCGGGGCCGGGCAGGTCGGTGCCGGTGACGGCCTCCTCGAGGGCGCCCGCGATGTCGGTCTCACGCTCGACCACGACCCACCGCACCTCGACGTCGGCCGCGCTCGGCAGGGCGATCCGGTCGTCCTCGTCGGTCAGGACCACGACGGCGCGCACCCGCTGGCCGGGTCGGAGTCCCCGCAGGATGCGCGCGAGCGCCGGGAGTCCGGTCACGTCCGCGACGAGCAGCTGCCACCCGACGTCGGCGGCCGCGGCGTACAGACCGTGCGGCTCGACCAGCCCGACCTGTTCGCCCGGCTCGCACGTGCGCGCCCAGTCCGACCCCGCTCCCCGGTCGTGCAGGGCGACGTCGAGGTCGACCTGCACCCGTCCGTCGACCAGGCGGTGGTCCGAGATCGTGTACACCCGAGCGACCGGGGGGGTCGTCCCCTCCGGCTGCGTGACCTCCCACGTCTCGGAGATCTGCGGGAGCACCAGCGGCTCGCCCTCGGGCGCGATCATGACGCGCACGTACTCGTCGGGCACCCCGGTCGTGGGGTACCCCTCGAGGTCGCCGAGGGTGACGGTGACCAGGTGGGCGCTGAGTCGGCGGCGCCCCACCACGGTGGCGGTGTGGATCTTCACGCGAGCTCCGATGTCGACGGCATACGATGACTTAGGCAAGCCTAACCGATCGGTCCCGATCCTCCCAACGGTTGGTAGCCTCGAGCGGTGTCGACGTCTCCCGTGGTCCGGACCATCTCGACCGCCGAGCACCTGGCGTGGATCGCCTCCCGCTCGTCGGTCAGCTTCCTGCAGACCCCGGCGTGGGCGTCGGTCAAGAACGAGTGGCGCGGCGAGTCGGTCGGCTGGTTCGACGGTGACACCCAGGTCGGCGCAGCCCTCGTGCTCTACCGCCCCCTGCCGAAGCTCCGACGCTTCCTCGCCTACCTCCCGGAGGGCCCCGACCTCGACTGGTCGGCCGCGGACCTCCCCGCGCTGTTGGACCCGCTGACCCGCCACCTCGCGTCGCAGGGCGCGTTCGCGATCCGCATGGGCCCGCCCGTCGTGACCCGCCGCTGGCACGCCGCGACGGTCAAGGCCGGCATCGCCGATGCGGCCCTGCGGACCCTGTCGGACGTGCCGGCCGACGAGAGCGACCCTGCCGCGGCAGCCGTCGCAGACCGGCTCGCCGCGTCCGGTTGGCGCCGCGTCCCGACCGAGGGCGGGTTCTCCGCCGGTCAGCCGCAGTACAACTTCTGGATCCGACTCACCGACGACGACGGGCCCCTGACCGAGGAGCAGCTGCTGGCCGGCATGAACCAGCAGTGGCGTCGCAACATCAAGAAGGCCGCGAAGGCCGGGGTCGTCGTCACCCGCGGCGACCGGGACGCGCTCGCCGACTTCCACCGCGTGTACACCGAGACGGCCCGACGTGACGGGTTCACCCCGCGGCCGCAGTCGTACTTCGACCGCATGTGGGACGCGTTGCGCGCGGAGGACCCCGACCGGATGACGCTCTACCTGGCGCACCACGAGGGCGACCTGGTCGCCGCGACGACACTGGTGCGCGTCGGCACCCACGCCTGGTACTCGTACGGAGCCTCGACCACCGAGAAGCGGGACGTCCGGGGGTCCAACGCGGTGCAGTGGCAGATGATCCGCGACGCCCTCGCGGCGGGAGCCACCGTGTACGACCTGCGGGGCATCACCGACACGCTCGACGCCGAGGACTCGCACGTGGGACTGGTCCAGTTCAAGGTCGGCACCGGCGGCGAGGCCGTGGAGTACCTCGGCGAGTGGGACCTGCCGATCAACCGGGTCCTGTACCGGGCGTTCACGACCTACCTGAAGAGGCGCTGATGGCCTTCGACCTGCACGTCGACACCGTCCGGTGGCGATCGCACCTCACCACCCTCGCCGAGGCCACCGCGGGTCTGGTCCCGGTCGTGAAGGGCAACGGGTACGGGTTCGGTCGGGACCGGCTCGCCGCCGAGGCGAGCGCCTTCGGGGCCGACACCATCGCGGTCGGCACCTACGCCGAGGTGCCCGGCGCGCTCGAGGCGTTCGACGGCGACGTCATGGTGCTGACCCCGTGGCGACCGTTCACGACCGACGTCGTCCTCGATCCGCGGGTGGTCCACACCGTCGGCCGGGTGGCCGACGTGGCCGCCCTGGCCGACCACCCCGGAACCCGCGTCGTGGTCGAGGGCGAGACGTCGATGTCGCGGCACGGGTTCGACCGGCACGAGCTGGCCGCGGCCGTGGCGGCGCTCGGTGACCTGCAGGTCGACGGCTTCGCGGTGCACCTGCCGCTCACCGGCGGTCACCTGGGGGAGGCCGACCGGTGGGCCGCGGCGCTCGACGCCTCACGACTCGAGACCACCACGTTCTTCGTGTCCCACCTGACTCCGGTCGAGCTGACCGAGCTGCGGGAGCGACGCCCCCACCTGACGGTGCGGCCCCGGATCGGGACGTCGCTCTGGCTGGGCGACCTCGCGGCCCTCGAGGTCCGCGGCACCGTGCTCGACGTGCACGCGGTCGCCCGGGGCGAGCAGGTCGGCTACCGCCAGGGTGCGGTGCACCGCGACGGCCACCTGCTGGTCATCGCCGGCGGCACCAGCCACGGCGTGGGCCTGGAGGCTCCGAAGGCCGCAGCCGGAGCGGTGGCCCGGGGCAAGTCCCTGGCGCGAGGCGGTCTCGAGGCCGCCGGCCGCTCCCGCTCGCCGTTCACGGTCGACGGCCGGCAGCGGTGGTTCGTCGAGCCGCCGCACATGCAGGCGTCGATGGTCTTCCTGCCCGCGGGCGCCCGGGTACCGGCCGTCGGCGACACCGTCCGCGCAGCCGTCCGCTACACCACCTCGACCTTCGACGCGGTCATCCTCGACTGACGCCCTCCCCGTCAGGCGGTGGATTCGCGACCGAATGGGGCCTCATTCGGTCCATCTGGCACCTGGCCCCCTCTTTCGGTCGCGAATCCACCGCCCCCGGGGGTCAGAGGGTGCAGCGCTGGTTCGGAGGCACGACGACGCCGACCGCCCAGGTGCCGCCGGCGGCCTCGCAGTTGGCCTTGCTCGCCTGTGGCTGGCTGGGATCGGCCGACGGCGTCGCGGTGGGGGTCGGCGTGGGAGTGGGCGTCGGCGTGGGGGTGGGCGTCGGCGTCGGCTCCGGGGTCGGCTCGGGCTCCGGGATCGGCTCGCAGGCGTCCTGGTTGAGGTTGAGCTGGAAGCCCTCCTCGCAGGTGGGCGGCGGCGGCTTGAAGTCCGAGCCCTTGCGGGCCTTGATGTTGGCGGGGTCGGCGAACTCGCCGCAGTCGTCGCGGTCGACGACGGCGTTCATGAACTGGCCGAAGGTCCGGGCGGGGAAGGTGCCACCGAAGAAGGGGTTGAGGTAGCCCTCCAGCTCGCCGTTGCCGACGCCTCGGTTGAGCATCACCGCGGTGGCCAGCTTCGGGGTCATGCCGACGAACCACGACGACGACACCCGGTCGCCACCGTCGGGGTTGGAGGCGGTCGCGGTGCCGGTCTTGCCGCCGGTGGGGCACACGGTGTTGCCGCTGCGGCCCGTGCCCTCGCCCGTGGTGACCCCGCGCAGCGCCGCGACGGTGTCGGCGGCGACGTTCGAGGGGATCGTCTGCTCGGTGCGGACCTCGTGCTGGTGCACGACGTTGCCCTGGGCGGTCGTGACGTTCTCGACGACGTACCAGTCGGCCCGCTTCCCGCCCGCGGCCAGGGTGGCGTAGGCGTTGGCCATGTCGATCGGCGCCACCGGGGCGAAGCCGAGCGAGGTCGAGGCGACCGCATCGATGGTGTCGATCGTGGACTGGGGGATCCCGGCGTCCCGCGCCGCGTCGAGCACCTTCTGGGCACCGACGCTGATGTCGCCACCGTCGCTCATCTGCAGGGTCAGGTCGACGAACGCGGTGTTGACCGACTTGGCCGTGGCGAACGCGAGGTCCCGCGTGCCGAACGACGCGCCGCCGGAGTCGCCCTGGTTCTCGATCGTGCCGTTGCCGACCCGGAAGGGCGAGTTGCCGTTGAGGCTGGTCTCGAGACTGAACCCGTCCTCGAGGGCCGCGACGACGGCGAACGTCTTGAAGGTCGACCCGGGCTGGGTGCCGAGGGTGGCCCAGTTGCGGAAGTCCGTCAGGTAGTCGGGGCCGCCGTACAGGGCCCGCACCGCACCCGTGCCGGGCTCGACCGACACGACGGCCTCGTTCAGCTCCTCCAGTCCGCCCGGGACCACCTCACCGACGGTCTCGACCGCGGCCTGCTGCGCGGGGGCGTCGAAGGTCGTGACGATCCGCAGGCCGCCGCCGTTGACGTCGGCGTCGGTGAACTGCAGCTCTCGCATCTCGGCCTGGACCATCTCGAGGAGGAACCCGTTGGGGCCGGCGAAGTCGTTGCTGATCTGCTTCTCGGCGAAGGTCGGCAGGACGCCGGTGAACTGGGCCGCCTCCTCGGAGGTGATCGCGCCGGTGGTCAGCATGCCGTCGATCACGAAGTTGTACCGCTCGAGCAGCCGCTCGAGACCTCCCTCGGCGTACGGGTCGTAGAACGACGGGCTGTTGATGATCGCGGCGAGGGCGGCGGACTCCGGCACCGTCAGCTCGGCGGCCGGCTTGCGGAAGTAGGTGCGCGCGGCGACCTCGACCCCGTAGGCGCCGTTGCCGTAGAAGACCGTGTTCAGGTACCCCTCGAGGATCTCCGGCT
Source organism: Aeromicrobium marinum DSM 15272 (assembly GCF_000160775.2). Classification (NCBI taxonomy): domain Bacteria; kingdom Bacillati; phylum Actinomycetota; class Actinomycetes; order Propionibacteriales; family Nocardioidaceae; genus Aeromicrobium; species Aeromicrobium marinum. The sequence continues at coordinate 2,677,186 of NZ_CM001024.1, forward strand.
TGGTGAGCTGCCGGTCGATCTTCAACGACAGGATGGCTTCCTTCACCTTGCGGCTGTAGGTCTGCTCCTGCGTCAGGTACAGGATCTTGACGTACTGCTGGGTGATCGTCGACGCGCCCTGGGTGGTGCCCTGGGTGGCGTTGTTCCGGAACGCCCGGACGATGCCGCGGTAGTCGATGCCGCTGTTGTCGTAGAAGCTGCGGTCCTCCGCGGCGATCACGGCCGCCTGCATCGAGGCGGGGATCTGGTCGAGCGAGACGTTCTCGCGGTCCTGGGTGGCGAACGAGCCGATCTCGGTGACCCCGTCGGCGAAGTAGACCTTGGTGGTCTGGGTCTGGAAGTCGGCGTTGGGGTCGGGGATGTCGATCGACTGGTACAGCACGAAGAACGCCAGCGCGCCGGTGGCGACGCCCGAGACCGTCAGGAAGGCGAACCACCGCAGAGTCTTGACCCACCACGCCCGGTCCTCGCCGCCGATCTTGCGGAGCACGGCGAAGATTCCGCCGCGTCGCGCTGCTCTGGACGCTGTGGCCACGAGTGTGTACCTCCGGGGGTGGGCGCTGCTGAGGAACCCCCGCGGGGTGTTCCGTGCCGCGGCTCGGCAGGGATGATCCGGTCCAGTGTGCCCGTCGGCGTCAAGTCGCACCACCCTGAGGGTCCGCGGCGGTGGTGCCCGTCACACCGGGCCGTGGTGGACCACCGTGACGACACGATGTATCGTCTCGATATATCCACTCCACTCAACGACGGGATCGGCATGGCCAGGCGCGGTGCGGCACTCGAGCTGGCAGTCCTCGGACTGCTGCACGACTCGCCCATGCACGGCTACGAGCTGCGCAAGCAGCTGATCGCGCTGCTCGGCTGGGGCCGGGTGCTGTCGTACGGCACCCTCTACCCGTGCCTCAAGGCGCTGGTCCGGTCCGGCCAGATCGTCGCGGACGAGGACCTCGCGGTCCCCGTGCGCGGGCGGCGCAACCGGATCGTCTACCGTCTGACCGCCGAGGGCAAGGAGCACTTCGCCTCGGTCATGGAGGAGTCCGGTCCCGCCACCTGGGACGACGACAACTTCGGGGTGCGGTTCGCCTTCTTCGCCCGGACCGACTCCCCGACCCGGGTGCGGATCCTGGAAGGTCGGCGCAGCCGGCTGGAGGAGCGGCTCGAGAACGTGCGCGACGCCTCCCAGCGGGGCCGCGAGCGGGCCGACTCGTACACCCGTGAGCTCCAGCGCCACGGCCTGGAGTCGGTCGAGCGCGAGGTCAGCTGGCTGACCGAGCTCATCGACCGGGAGCGGGCCGGCGGATACCTCACCACCGACGGGGCCGACGACGACCCCGACACCACGAACACCCAGACAGCATGAACACCATCACGAAGGAGACCCCATGGGTTCGGTACGCGTAGCAATCGTGGGTGTGGGCAACTGCGCCACGTCCCTGATCCAGGGCGTCGAGTACTACAAGGACGCTGATCCGGCGGGCAACGTGCCCGGCCTGATGCACGTCATGTTCGGCGACTACCACGTCAAGGACGTCGAGTTCGTCGCCGCGTTCGACGTCGACGCCAAGAAGGTCGGCTTCGACCTGGCCGACGCCACCGTCGCCAGCGAGAACAACACCATCAAGATCGCCGACGTGCCCCTGACCGGTGTCACGGTCCAGCGCGGTCACACCCTCGACGGACTCGGCAAGTACTACCGCGAGACGATCGAGGAGTCCGACGCCCCCGCCGTCGACGTCGTGCAGGTCCTCAAGGACACCCAGGCCGACGTGCTCGTCTCCTACCTGCCCGTCGGGTCCGAGCAGGCCGACAAGTTCTACGCGCAGTGCGCGATCGACGCCGGCGTGGCGTTCGTCAACGCCCTGCCCGTGTTCATCGCCTCCGACCCCGAGTGGGCGAAGAAGTTCGAGGAGGCCGGCGTCCCGATCATCGGTGACGACATCAAGAGCCAGGTCGGCGCCACCATCACGCACCGCGTCATGGCCAAGCTGTTCCAGGACCGCGGCGTCGTGCTGGACCGCACCTACCAGCTGAACGTCGGCGGCAACATGGACTTCAAGAACATGCTGGAACGCGACCGGCTGGAGTCCAAGAAGGTCTCGAAGACCCAGGCCGTCACGTCGAACATCGATCACGACCTCGGCGCCAAGAACGTGCACATCGGCCCGTCGGACTACGTGCAGTGGCTCGACGACCGCAAGTGGGCGTACGTGCGCCTCGAGGGTCGCGCGTTCGGCGACGTGCCCCTCAACCTGGAGTACAAGCTCGAGGTCTGGGACTCGCCCAACTCCGCCGGCATCATCATCGACGCCATCCGTGCGGCGAAGATCGCCAAGGACCGTGGCATCGGCGGCGCCCTGCTGAGCGCCTCGTCGTACCTGATGAAGAGCCCGCCGGAGCAGCGTCCCGACGACATCGGCCGCCAGAAGCTCGAAGCCTTCATCGCCGGTACCGAGGAACGCTGACCTCTCACCGCAACGACGAAGCCCCCGTCACCTGACGGGGGCTTCGTCGTGTCGCGTCCACCGACCCGACGTGTCGGTGGTTGAGGCGGCGCGAGGAACGAGCGCCCACGAAACCACCAGCCCCACACCAACGTGGTTTCGAGGCTCCACGCAGAACTCGTCACACCTCAACCACCGAACCGGCCCGCCCCCGGTGATTGAGGCGGCGCGAGGAACGAGCGCCCTCGAAACCACCAGCCCCACACCAACGTGGTTTCGAGGCTCCTCGCAGAGCTCGTCGCACCTCAACCACCGAACCGCCCGAGGGACCGGCTCAGGGGTCGAGCAGGGCTGTCAGGGTGCGTCGCATCACGACGCTCGCCTCCTCCAGCGAGTGACCGAAGTCGTCGCGCAGCAGCGACCACACGTTCCAGCTGGCGGCCGCCACGAGCGACCAGCGCAGCTCCTCGCGCTCGGCGCCCGCGGCGCGCAGCTCGGGAGCGAACACCTCCTCGACGTGCTCCACGACCCGCTGGGCATGACGGCGCCGGCTCGCCCGCAACGCCGGCGACACCGGCTCGAGCAGCACGGCCGCCCGCGCCGCCGGAGAGATGTTCTCCAGTCGCCGCACCCGCTCGTCGCAGAACCCCGCGATCCGGTGCGGCAGGTCCGCCTCGAGGTCGGTCCGTCGGCTCAGCGCGTCGTCGGACGCGAACCAGAAGTCGGTCGTGGCCCCGAACAGCGCCTCCATGTCGCCGAACACCGTCCACAGGGTCCTGACCGAGACACCGGCCCGCTCGGCGATGTGCGCGGCCGTCGGCCGCAACACGCCCTCGCGCAGCAGCTCGGTGTGGGCGTCGACGACCCGCTGGCGGGTGCGTTCGCGTCGCGCCACCCGCCCGTCGGTGAACTGTCGCCCCTCGGGGACCGTGTCGGCCATGTACCACAGGATGCACCGTGCGACACGAAAACTGCACCCCTTCTGCATATTGATTGTGACCCGGGTCACGGCTAGGTTGGGCGCTCTGACTGACCCTGCCCACTGACCTGCCCGAGGGAGAGCTGTGCTGTCGGTATCCAACCTGGAAGTCGTCTACAACGACGTCATCCTGGTCCTTCGCGGCGTGAGCTTGGAGGTGCGCGAGGGCTCGATCGTCGCGCTGCTGGGCGCCAACGGCGCCGGCAAGACCACCTTGCTGCGCGCCATGACGGGCCTGCTCGACGTCCACGACGGCAAGGTCACCAAGGGGCAGGTGACCCTGAACGGCCAGAACGTCACCAGCTGGGACGCGCCCAAGATCGTCGCCGCCGGCCTCGGCCAGGTGCTCGAGGGCCGCCGCGTCTTCAGCGAGTTCACGGTCGAGGAGAACCTGCGCGTCGGCGGTCACACCCGCTCCGGCGGTCTCGCCGAGCCGATCGAGCAGGTCTACGAGCTGTTCCCCGTCCTCAAGGAACGCCGCCGCCGCACCGCTGGCTACCTGTCCGGTGGCGAGCAGCAGATGCTGGCCATCGGTCGTGCCCTCATCGCCCAGCCGCAGGTGCTGCTGCTCGACGAGCCCAGCCTCGGTCTGGCGCCGAAGATCGTGCAGCAGATCAAGGAGATCGTGGTCGAGATCAACCAGCGCGGCACCACGGTGCTGCTGGTCGAGCAGAACGCCACGATGGCCCTGTCGATCGCTCAGCACGGCTTCGTCATGGAGCACGGCAAGATCGTGATGGACAAGCCGGCCGCCGAGCTCCTCGAGGACGACGACATCCGCGACTTCTACCTGGGTCGCGGCGAGTCGGCCACCTCGTACCGCAACCTCAAGCACTACAAGCGTCGGAAGAGGTGGCTGTCGTGAGCAGCGACGTCGTCGAGAACATGTCGGCCGGGGTCCACACCGGCTCCGGTCCTGTCGTCAGCGTCGAGGACGTCGAGCTGCGCTTCTCCGGCGTGACCGCGCTGTCGGGCGTCAGCTTCGACGTCCACGACGACGAGCTGTTCGCCATCATCGGCCCCAACGGAGCCGGCAAGACCTCGATCTTCAACGTCCTGTCGGGCGTGTACCGGCCGCAGGTCGGGTCGGTCACGTTCCGCGGCGAGTCGATCCTGGGGCGCAAGCCGCACAAGATCGCCGGTCTCGGCATGGCCCGCACCTTCCAGAACATCGAGCTGTTCGAGAATCTCAACGTCGTCGACAACCTGATGCTCGGCCGGCACCACCACGTGGGCTACGGCTGGCCGTCGGCGGTCGCCTGGCTCGGCAGGGCCCGGGCCGCCGAGGTCCGCAACCGGCGACGCTGCGAGGAGATCATCGACTTCCTCGAGATCGAGGCCTACCGGCAGCTGCCCGTCGGCCTGCTGCCCTACGGCGTGCAGAAGCGGATCGAGCTGGGCCGGGCCCTGGCCATGGAGCCGGCGCTGCTGCTGCTCGACGAGCCGGTGGCGGGCATGAACGGCGAGGAGACCGAGGACATGGCCCGGTTCATCCTCGACATCAAGGCCGAGCTGCACATCCCGATGATCCTCGTCGAGCACGACATGGGACTCGTGATGGACCTGGCCGACCGGGTGCTGGCGATGGACTTCGGTCGTCCGCTCGTGACCGGCACGCCCGCCGAGGTCCAGGCGCACCCGGAGGTCATCCGCGCCTACCTGGGCACTGCCGACGACACCCCCGACGAGGAGCCCTCCGCATGACCACCCTGCCCTGGCTGGTGCGCGACCGCGCCGCCCGCATGCCCGACCGCATCGCCATGCGCGAGAAGTCCTTCGGCATCTGGGAGGAGGTGACCTGGGCGCAGTACTGGGAGCGGTCCACCCTGGTCGCCCACGGCCTGCTGGCGCTCGGTGTCGAGCCCGGCGACCGGATCGCGGTGCACAGCGAGAACCGCCGGGAGTGGCTGTACTGCGACATCGGCATCACGTCGGTGCGCGCCGCGACGGTCGGTCTGTACCCCACGAACCCGTCGCCGGAGGTCCTCCACGTGCTGCGTGACTCCGGGTCGCGCGTGCTGTTCGCCGAGGACCAGGAGCAGCTCGACAAGGCGCTCGACGTCATCGACGAGCTGCCGCACCTCGAACGCATCGTCTACCTGGAGCCCCGGGGCATCCAGGGGCACTACACCGACGGGCGGCTGCTGTCGTGGGAGGAGTTCGTCGCACTCGGCGAGCAGCACCGCTCGCAGCACCCCGGCTCGCTCGACGAGCGGCTGGAGGCGGTCGAGCCGTCCGACCTGGCCACGCTGGTCTACACGTCGGGCACCACCGGCCCGCCCAAGGGCGCGATGCTGACCCAGGCCAACATCACCTTCGTCCTCGACACGCTGCAGGGGCAGAGCGCGTTCGTCAGCCCGCCGGCGAACGAGAAGGACCTGGTCCTGTCGTACCTGCCGCTGTGCCACGTGGCCGAGCGGGTGTTCACCACCTGGTTCAACGCCGCCGTGGGCACCCAGGTCAACTTCGCCGAGTCGATCGACACCGTGCAGCTGAACCTGCGGGAGGTCCAGCCCACCTTGGTCTTCGGCGTCCCCCGCATCTGGGAGAAGATCGCCGCCGGCGTGCAGGTCCGCATGGCGGGCGCCTCCCGCATCAAGCGGGCCAACTACGCGGTGTGGATGAAGGTCGCGAGCTGGATCGGCCGCACCCTGGTCGAGCGGCAGGGCAAGCACACCGTCGGCACCCGGATCGCGTACGCGGTCGGCTGGGTGATGCTGTACCGCCCGCTGCGCGAACGCATCGGGCTGGCCAAGACCCGCTACGCCGCGTCCGGCGCCGCCCCGATCTCGCCGGAGGTGCTGGAGTTCTTCATGGGCCTGGGCCTGCCGATGTTCGAGGTCTACGGCATGACCGAGAACAGCGCCATCGCGACGGCCAACATGGCCGGACGGGTGCGGGTCGGCACGGTCGGTGAGCCGCAGCCGGGTGCCGAGGTGCGCATCGACGAGGAGACCGGCGAGATCCTCACCCGGCACGCCGGCACCTTCGCCGGCTACTGGAACAACCCCGAGGCGACCGCGTCGACGATCGACGCCGACGGCTGGTTGCACACCGGCGACGTGGGCACGTGGGTCGACGGCACGCACCTGAAGATCACCGACCGCATCAAGGACATCATCATCACCGCGGGCGGCAAGAACATCTCGCCGAGCGAGATCGAGAACAGCCTCAAGGCCTCCCCGTTCGTCAAGGAGGCGCTGGTCATCGGTGACCGGCGCAAGTACCTCACCGCGCTGATCGGCATCGAGCTCGACACCGTCGGCGCGTGGGCGCAGCGGCGCAAGATCGCGTACACGACGTACCGCGACCTCACCACCAAGCCCGAGGTCATCGCCCTGGTGCAGAAGGTCGTCGACGAGACCAACGAGAAGTTCGCCGCCGTCGAGACCCTCAAGGCGTTCCACCTCATCCCCAAGGAGCTCGACCACGACGCGGGCGAGCTCACCGCCACCCAGAAGGTCAAGCGGTCGGCGGTCATGGGGCAGTTCGAGACCGAGATCGAGGCCATGTACGGCGCGACCACCCAAGGAGCCGCACGATGACCACCTTCCTGCAGGCCGTCGTCAACGGCTTCGGCCAGGGGTCGATCTACGCCCTGCTGGCGCTCGGCTACGTCATGATCTACAAGTCGACGAAGGTCATCTCCTTCGCGCAGCCGGCCCTCATGGTGATCGGCGGCCTGTTCGCCTACCACTTCACCCGCGAGTTCGGCCTGCCGTTCTGGATCGGCATGGCGCTGGCGATCGTCGCCGGAGCCATCGTGGGCATGATCGTCGAGCGCCTCGCGCTGCGGCCGATGATCGGCAAGCCGGTGTTCACCCTGGCGATCATCACGATCGGCGTCGACATCGTGCTGCGCATCATCTCGAACCGCTACATCGGCGTGGAGTCGCGCATCGTGACCTATCCGAACGGCAGCAACCGGATCTCGATCGGCGAGATCTCGATCACCCAGCAGCGGCTCGGCCTGATCGCCGTCACCGCGGTCACCGTGGTGGCCCTCGGACTGTTCTTCCGGTACTCGCGCACCGGACTGGCGATGCGGGCCACCGCCCTGGACCAGGAGACCGCCCTCGCGCAGGGCATCCGGGTCGGCGTGATCTTCGCCCTGGCCTGGGCCATCGCAGGTGGGCTGGCCGCCATCGCCGGCACGTTCGTCGCGACCGGGGCCGCCGGCATCGACCAGAACACCTGGATCATCGCCCTCAAGGCGCTGCCGGCGATCATCATCGGCGGGCTGGACTCCCTGCAGGGCGCCGTCATCGGCGGCCTGGCGGTGGGCCTGGTCGAGGCGCTCACCGCGACCTACCAGCCCGACTACGCCCCGTGGCTGGGCAACAACTTCGCCCTGGTCGCGCCCTACGCGCTGATGCTGCTGGTGTTGCTGGTCAGACCCTACGGACTCTTCGGCACCAAGGAGGTGGAGCGCGTATGAGCGAGCGAGCGGAGCACGGCGTCCTCGCGACGACATCCACGTCCACTGCCCTTCCCCAGGAGGTGTCGGCATGAGCGAGCCCCAGCGAGCGAACCAGGGGTCCGTCATGACGGCACCTACGTACCCTGCTCTTCCCACGGAGGTGTCGGCATGAGCAGCACCGGTCTGCGCGGACGGCCCCTGGCCGTCACGAACTACGCCCAGGACATGGGCCTGCTCAACACCCCGGCCAAGCGCCGGTCGACCCTGGCGATCGTCATCGCGTCGTTCGGTCTGCCGTTCCTGCTGACCAACGACCTGCTGCTGGTGCTGACCCTCGGGCTGATCGCGTCGGTCGGGGCGATCGGCCTCAACCTGGTCACCGGCTACGCCGGCCAGGTGTCGCTGGGCCACGCGTTCTTCATCGGCCTCGGCGCCTACACCGGCGCCGTGCTGGGCGGTGACCCCGACGCCGCCGTGCGCGGCTACGGCCTGCCGCTGTACGTGTGGCTGCCCGCGGCCGGCGTGGTCGCCGCGATCGCCGGCCTGCTGGTCGGTCCCATCGCGGTGCGCCTGCGTGGCCTGTACCTGGCCATCGTGACCCTCGGCCTGGTCTTCCTCGGCGACCACATCTTCCGGGAGGCCCGCGAGTTCACCGGTGGGCCGGGCGTCGGCCGCCGCGGACCGAAGCTCGAGGCCTTCGGGATCGACTTCACGACCACCGGCACCTACCTCGGGGTCGAGCTGAGCCGCGAACAGCTGCAGTTCTTCATGGCTCTCGTGTTCCTGATCATCTTCGCCGTGCTGGCCCGCAACATCGCCCGGTCGGGCATCGGACGCGCGTTCTCGGCCGTCCGCGACCGCGACGTCGCCGCCGCGGTGGTCGGGGTCGACCTGACGAAGTACAAGATCATGGCGTTCGCGATGTCGTCGTTCTACGCCGGCGTCACCGGAGCCCTCTACTACGCCGTCGTCGGTGTCTTCGAGCCCAACACCTTCGGGCTGCTGCTCAGCATCCAGTACCTCGCGATGATCCTCATCGGCGGCGTCGCGACGATCACCGGCTCGATCATGGGTGCCCTCTTCGTGACCTCGCTGGGACGCATCTCCGGCGAGATCGCCTCCTTCATGCCCTTCATCAGCACGACGTCGGGCTCGAGCGGCCTGTTGACGGTCTTCCAGCTGGAGGCCATCCTCTACGGCCTGTTGATCGTGGGCTTCCTGATCTTCGAACCACGGGGGTTGTTCGGGATCTGGATGCGGATACGCAACTACTGGAAGGGGTGGCCGTTCTCCTACTGACTCAGGCGGATGTCCGCCCCTGACCCCGGTGTCCTCGATCGACGAGCCACCGTTCACCCTCCGAAAGGAACAGGCACCATGAACCGATCCCTCCTGCGACTCGCCGTCGGCGCCGCCGCCGCGAGTCTCGTCCTCACCGCGTGTCGCGGCGACGACGGTGGCAGCAGCGCTGCCGGTCCCGGCATCACCGACGAGCCCTGCCCCGGCGGCAACGCCGACAACGGCTGCATCTACCTCGGCGCCATCTCCGACCTGACGCGTGGACCGTTCGCGCCGCTGGCCGTCCCGATCACCGACGCCCAGAAGGCGTTCTGGGAGCGCGTCAACGCCGACGGCGGCGTCGGCGGCTACGACATCAACCTCGAGGAGTACATCGCCGACGCGGAGTACAACCCCGAGCTGCACAACCGTGAGTACCAGGAGATGCGCAACGACATCCTGGCCCTCGCCCAGACGCTCGGCTCCTCGCAGACCCTCGCGATCATCGAGGACATGCGTTCGGACGACGTGCTCGGTGTCCCGGCCTCGTGGAACTCGGCCTGGAACTTCGACGACCAGATCCTGGAGAGCGGTGCCAACTACTGCTTCGAGGCCATGAACGGCGTCGACTGGGCCGTGGCCGAGCGTGGCGTCTCCGAGACCGTCCTCGCGGTCGGTTACCCCGGCGACTACGGCGGAGACGCCGCTGCCGGTGTCGAGGCGGCGGCCGAGGCCAACGGTCTGGAGTTCTCGCAGGTCGAGACGCCTCCGGGCCAGGACAACCAGGCCGGCGCGATCCAGCAGATCCTGGCGCAGCAGCCCGACCTGGTCTTCATCAGCACCGGCCCGGCCGAGATGGCCACGATCGTGGGCGGCTCCGCGGCCCAGGGCTTCACCGGCACCTTCGTCGGGTCCAGCCCGACGTGGAACCCGGCGCTGCTGCAGTCGGCGGCCGCTCCGGCCCTGGAGGCGCTGTACTTCCAGGCCGGTCCGTGGGGCCCGTTCGGCACCGAGACCGACGGCCACGCCGCCATGCGTGACGCGCTCGGTGACGTGACGCCGAACGACGGCTACACCGCCGGTTGGGCCTGGAGCTACCCGCTCCTGGCCGCGCTGGAGGCTGCGGCCGAGCTCGACGGTGGCATCACGCGGGAGAACCTGCTCGCCGCCGCCGCGGATCTCGAAGAGGTCGACTACGAGGGCATGCTGCCCAACGAGGCCGGCAACTACGCCGGTGACCCCTCCGAGGTCGCGTTCCGCCAGAGCGTGATCAGTGGCGTCGACACGTCCGCACCCACCGGTGTGGCGATCGTCCAGGAGTTCCAGGCCGGGCCGACGGCCACGGACTACGACTTCAGTTCGCCCTGCTTCTCGCTGAACTAGTCACCTGACGACGAAGGGCCTGGTCTCCGTGAGGAGACCGGGCCCTTCGTCGTGGGTGGGTCAGCCGTAGAGGCGGTCGATGACGTCGGCGTACTTGCTGACCACGACCCGGCGCTTGAGCTTGAGCGTCGGGGTGAGCTCCTCGCTCTCGGCCGTCCACTCCTGCGACAGCAGCTCGAACGCCTTGACCTGCTCGGGCCGTGACAACCGGGCGTTGGCCGCCTCGACCGCCTGGCCCACCGCTGCCCGCACGGCGGGGTGCTGCGCCAGCTCGGCCAGCGAACCGGCCTCGAGGCCCATCTTCTGGGCGATCAGCGGGGCGATCTCGCCGTCCAGCGTCAGCACGGCGACGACGTACGGCCGGCCCTCGCCGATCACCATGGCGTGGCCGATGAACGGGCTCTCCTTGAGGTAGTTCTCGATGTTCGACGGGGCGATGTTCTTGCCCGACGAGGTGATGATCATCTCCTTCTTGCGGTCGACGACCGAGAGGAAGCCCTCGTCGTCCAGCGTGCCGATGTCGCCGGTGTGGATCCACCCGTCGGCATCGATGAGCTCCGCGGTCGCCTCCGGGTTGCCGAGGTAGCCCGGCGTGGTGATCGGACCCCGCACGCAGATCTCGCCGTCGTCGGCGATCCTGGCCTCGACACCGGCGAGCGGCCGGCCCACCGTGCCGAGCCGGAACGACCCGGGTCCGTTGGAGGTGGCCGAACCGGTGGTCTCGGTCATCCCGTACACGTCGAAGATCCGGAGGCCGAGTCCGGCGAAGAACTTCGCCACGTCGACCGGCATCGGCGCCGCGGCCGACGCCGCCCACTCCACCCGGTCCAGGCCCAGCGCGGCCCGCAGGTGGGTCAGCACCGCGGCGTCCATCGCCTCGAACTGCGCCTGCAGCTCCGGCGGGGTGGTGCGTCCGACCTGGGTCGACTCGACGTACGCCAGGCCGATCTCCAGCGCCTTCTCGATGCCCGCCTTGCGCGCCTCGTCGGTCTCGGCCGCGAGCTTGGCCGCCACCCCGGTCCGGATCTTCTCCCACACGCGCGGCACACCGAAGAACCGCGTCGGCCGGACCTCGGCGAGCGCCGGCGCCAGCTGGGCCGGGTCGGCGATCAGGTGCACGTGGCCGCCCTGGTACTGCGGCACGTACATGCCGAGCACCCGTTCGGCGATGTGCGCGAACGGCAGGTAGGAGATCGACGTGCCGGTGCCCTCGAGCTCGCCGGTGCGCAGTGAGCTGACGACCTCGAACAGGATGCCGCCGTGGGTCAGCACCACGCCCTTGGGATTGCCGGTGGTGCCCGAGGTGTACAGGATCGTCAGGGGGTCGTCGGCGGTGATGCCCTCGATCCGGCGGTCGACCTCGGCCAGGTCGGCCGGCGATCCGGACGCCTCGAACTCGGCCCAGCCGGTGGCACGGTCGTCGTCGGGCACCGCGCCCTCGTCCATCACCACGATCCGCAGGATCTCCGGCCGTTCGGCCAGCGCGGTGGACCACCGCTCCAGCTGGTCGGCGCCCTCGAGCACCACCACGACCGGCGTGCTGTGCCCGGCCACGTAGGCGACCTGCTCGGGCGCGAGGGTCGCGTAGACCGACATGGGCGTGGCGCCGGCGTGCACCGCGCCGAGGTCGGCGAGCACGTGCTCGGTGCGGCTGGACGCCATGATCGCGACGGTGTCCCCGGGCCGGACACCCGCCGCGACGTACGCCGCGCCGAGCTCACGGGCCCGACGATGGACGTCGCCCCAGGTCGAGGTGCGCCACCCGGTGCCGTCGGCCGTCCTGCGGTCCGAGTAGTCCGGATCGCCGCCGTGCTCGGCGGCCGTGCGGGCCAGCGCAGCGGGCAGGGTCAGTCCGTCGATCTCGGCAAGGATCTCGGCGCGGTCGTCGAGGGTCGTCATGGCGGGCTCCTGTGTGAGGGGGGTCACATCCATGATTCCGCACGCCGACCCGTTGCACCGCCGAACCCCGCCTCGACTGGTCGAGCCCAGTGGTCGAGCCCAGTGGTCAGGCCAGTGGTCAGACCCCCGTGGTCAGGCGTGCCGGCGTCGGGGCACCAGGTGCATCACCGCGACCGCGACGGCACCGGCGACGACCCCGAGCACGGCCGAGAAGCCGGTGTTCACCAGCCAGCCGGCCGCACCGCCACCGACGGCCTCCTCGACGTGGTGCACCGCGTCGTACGGCGCCGACCAGCCCAGGTCGTCGATGCCCACCAGCAGGATGTGGCCGCCGACCCACAGCATGGCCACGACCCCCACCGCGGCCAGCACCCGCAGGAAGACCGGCATGGCGACGACGAGCCCGCGGCCGACCCGTTGGGCGACCGCGGAGGTGCGCTGGGCCAGGTGGAGTCCGATGTCGTCCATCTTCACGATCAGACCCACGGCCCCGTAGACCAGCGCCGTGATGCCCAGCGCGACGACGACCAGGATCAGCGCGCGCGACACGAACGGCTCGTCGCTGACCTCGTTGAGGGCGATGACCATGATCTCGGCCGACAGGATGAAGTCGGTGCGGATCGCGCCGGCGACCATCGTGGCCTCGTGGTCGGCACCCGCTGCGGCGGCGACCGGGGCCTGGGGGGCGTGGTGCCCCGGGCCGAACTTCTCCCACAGCTTCTCGGCGCCCTCGAAGCACAGGTAGGTGCCGCCGACCATGAGGATCGGGGTCAGCAGCCACGGCAGGAACTGGCTGAGCAGCAGGGCCGCCGGCAGGATGAACACCAGCTTGTTGCGCAACGACCCGGTGGCGATCCGCCGGATGACCGACAGCTCACGGGCGGGGTCGAATCCCTGGACGTAGCGGGGGGTGACCGCGGCGTCGTCGACGACCACACCGGCCGCCTTGACCCCCGCGCGGCCGGCAGCCGCGCCGATGTCGTCGACCGAGGCCGCAGCCAGCCGGGCCAGGGCCGCGACGTCGTCGAGCAGGGCCACGAGTCCGCCGGCCATCAGAGGTCACCCGTCGCGGCTGCAGTCACGTTCCCAGCGTAGTCCCACCGCCCGACAGCGGGTCAGCTCCGCGCGGCCCACCATGCGCGGAGCGCCTCGGTGGCCTGCTCCTCGCCGAGCGGTCCGCGGTCCATGCGCAGGTCGAGCAGGAACTGGTACGCCGCACCGACCTCGCGACCGGGCGGCACCCCGAGCACCTCCATGATCTGGTTGCCGTCGAGGTCCGGCCGGATCGCTCCCAGCTCCTCGGCCTCGGCCAGCACCGCGATCCGCTCCTCCAGCTCGTCGTAGGTGCGCTGCAGACGGGCGGCCTTGCGGGCGTTGCGCGTGGTGCAGTCGGCGCGGGTCAGGATGTGCAGGCGCTCCAGCTGGTCGCCGGCGTCCCTCACGTACCGGCGCACGGCGGCATCGGTCCACTCGCCGGATCCGTAGCCGTGGAACCGCAGGTGCAGCTCGACCAGCCGGCAGACCGCGTCGGTGACGTCGTTGCTGTAGCGCAGGGCCTTCATCCGCTTGCGGGTCAGCTTCGCCCCCACGACGTCGTGGTGGTGGAAGGTGACGGTGCCCCCCGGCTGGAAGCGGCGCGTGCGCGGCTTGCCGATGTCGTGCAGCAGGGCCGCCAACCTGATCACCAGGTCGGGACGGGGCGGGCCGTCGCCGGACTCGAGGCGACCCTCGAGGGCGATCGCCTGCTCCAGCACGATCAGCGAGTGCTCGTAGACGTCCTTGTGCCGGTGGTGCTCGTCGCGCTCGAGCCGCAGGGCCGGCAGCTCGGGCAGCATCCGGTCGGCCAGACCGGACTCCACCAGCAGGCGCAGGCCCGCCACCGGGTCGGCCCCGCACACCAGCTTGTCCAGCTCGTCACGGATCCGCTCGGCCGAGACGATCGCGAGCCGGTCGGCCATCGCGGTCATGGCCGCGACCACCTCCGGCGCTGCCGTGAAGCCGAGCTGCGCGACGAACCGTGCGGCCCTCATCATCCGCAGCGGGTCGTCGTCGAAGGACTGCTGGGCGGTCACCGGGGTGCGCAGCACACGGTCAGCGAGGTCCGCCAGTCCGCCGAACTCGTCGACGAACTCCCCGCCGGGCAGCCGCACGGCCATCGCGTTGACCGCGAAGTCACGGCGCGACAGGTCACCGGAGAGCGTCCGGCCGAACGCCACGGCCGGCTTGCGCGACCCCGCCTCGTAGGCATCGGTGCGGTACGTCGTAATCTCCAGCTGGTCATCGCCCTTGCGCAGGGCGATGGTGCCGAACTCCCGCCCGACGTCCCACAGCGCGTCGGCCCAGCCGGCCACGACCTGCTCGACCTGGTCCGGGGTGGCCGAGGTGGTGAAGTCCCAGTCGTTGCCGGTCCGGCCGAGCAGCGCGTCCCGCACGGGGCCACCGACCAGCGCGATCTCATGGCCTGCCGCGGCGAACAGCTCGCCGACCCGGGCGAGCACCGGCACGTCGGCGAGCAGGGCGTCGACGCGACCCTGCTGCTCGGGGGTGGGAACGGTGGTGGACACGAGGTGGCAGTCTACGGTCCCCGGTCGGTCGTGGTCCGGCGACTAGCATGGACCGGTGACCCGCACCAGCCGCACGACCCGTCGCGCGGGAGCGGCGGCAGCCGTGGCGTCGATGGTGGTGGGACTGCTGGTGGTGCTGCTGTCGCCCGCGGGGACGGCGGCGGCCGCCGAGACCGACGACCCGTCGCTGTCGGTCACCATCACCGCCCTGACCCCGGCCGCCCTCGTGGTGGGTGAACCGGTGACCCTCAGCGGCAGCGTCACCAACGACAACGACTTCACCTGGTCCAACCTGCAGGCCTACCTCGTCATCCCGCGGTCACCGTTCACGACCCGCGCCCAGATCACGCAGGCCATCGCCGGCGGGCGCAGCTACACCGGCGAACGGGTGGTGGCCCTGGAGTCGATCGACGACCTGGGTGACCTGTCGCCCGGGGCCAGCCGGTCGTTCTCGGTCACCGTGCCGTGGGAAGAGCTCGAGGTCACCGGCGCCGAGGGGGTCTACCCGGTCGGCATCCAGCTGCTCGGCACCCGTCCCAACGGCGAACGCTCCAACGTCGCCGTCGCGCGGGCGACCACGTTCGTGCCGCTCGTCGCCGACACCCGCCCGGTGGTGCCCGCCGGCGTGCTGTGGCCCTTCGTCATGCCGATCGCCCGCGGTGAGACCGGTCGCTGGGTCGATCCCGACACCCTGGTCGACGCCGTGGCGCCCGGTGGGCGGTTGCGGAACCTGGTCGACCTGGTCGCGTCGACCCCCGTGGCGTCGGGGACCGTCCTCATCGATCCCGCCCTGCTCGACGGGCTCGCCGACCTCGCCGAGAACCGTGGCGTGGCCGAGGCCGACCGGCTGTCCGACCTCGAGACCACGCAGGTCCGGGCCTTCCTCACCGACCTGACTTCGGTGGGCCGGCGGGGCAGCACCTGGATCGCCGGCTACGGGCTGCCCGACCAGCTGGCCCTGAGTCGCCAGCCCGGCATCGGCTCCCAGCTCCAGGCCGCCGTGACCACGGCGACGGAGTCGGCCACCCAGGCCGCCGGCATCCCCGGTCGGCGGGCCACGTGGATCGCGGCCGCCGGGCTCGACGAGGACACCCTCGTGAAGGTCCGCCGGTCCGGCGACCAGCCGGTCGTGGTCGCATCGTCGGAGCTGGCCGACTGGGACCGACGGGACGGGTCGGTCGTCAGCTACCCCACCGACGCCGGACCCGTCCCCTTGCTGGTCACCGACGACCTGGCCGAGGGCGTGCCCGGGTCCGAGTCGGTCGTGACGGTGCGACAGCGCCTCCTCGCCGAGGCGGCCCTCGCCAGCTTCCAGCAGGCGATCGACCCCGACTCCCGGGCGGACGCCGTCACGGTCGTGCCACCGACCTGGGACCCCGGACCGGACTGGCAGAGCGCGGGTTTCGCCGCGGCGTGGACCTCACCGTGGGTCGCCCAGGTGACCCTGGACGACCTGCTCCTGCGCGATGTCGAGGCGTACACCGGGCGCCTCGCCGACCGTGATTCCGCCCCGCTCCCCAGGCGGGTGCTCACGGCAGCGGCCGAGCTCCAGGCCGCCGGGGCCTCGCTGGAGGCCGTCACGGTCGAGGGCGGCCGCAGCGGCGCCGTCGCCCGTCTCGTGGCCGGCATCGTCGGACTGCGGTGGCGCGACGACGTCGACGCGGCCGTGGCCATCGCCCGTTCCGAGCGCAACCTCGTGGCCGAGCAGCTCGCGGCCATCACGATCGAGGGTCCGCCGTCCTTCCTGCTGTCCGGCACGGTCGGCCAGATCCCGCTGACCATCAGCAACGACACGACCCGCACCATCCGGGTCGGGGTGCGGATCGGATCGAGCAACCCCGACCTGACCGTGCCCGACGTCGAGCCGGTCGACATCGCCGCCGGGGCCCGGACCACCATCGACGTCACCGTCGACGTCGGTGACCGCAGCACCTCGACGTTGAGCGCCCGGCTCGTGTCGGACGAGGGCGCCCCCATCGGCGAGGCCGCCGAGTTCAACGTCCGCTCCAGCAACGTCGGCACCGTCCTGTGGGTCGCGATGGCCGCAGCCGGGCTGCTCGTCCTGGTCGCGCTGCTGCGCCGGTTCCGGCACGGCCGGCGCCTGCCCAGCGCGACCGAGGAGCCCGCCGCGTGAGCGAGCCGTCCGACGACCTCGCCCGGGCCAGCGCCTGGATGGCGCTCGGCACGATCGTCTCCCGCCTCACCGGGTTCGCCCGGATGCTGCTGCTCGTCTGGGCCATCGGCACGAGCCTGGACGCCGACCTGTTCGACAGCGCGAACTCGCTGCCCAACGCCATGTACATCCTGGTGGCCGGCGGCATCTTCAACGTCGTGCTCGTCCCGCAGCTGGTCCGGTCGATGCGACAGGACGAGGACGGCGGCGACGCGTACGCCCAGCGGATCATCACCCTGGGTCTCGTGGTGCTGATGGCCGCCACGGTCCTCCTGCTGATCGCCGTGCCGGCCCTGCTGCGCCTGGTGTTCGACGGCCTGCTGTTCACCGACCAGTTCACCGACCAGCGGGAGTCGGCCACCCTGCTGATGTACCTGTGCCTGCCGCAGGTGTTCTTCTACGGCGCCTTCGTGCTGGTCGGACAGGTGCTGAACGCCCGCCGCCGGTTCGGACCGATGATGTGGGCGCCCATCGTCAACAACGTCGTGGCCGCGGCGGCCCTGATCGCCTACGTGGTCGCCTTCGGTCGCGGCGGCAGCGGAAGTGACGGGTTCACCACCCGGGAGGCCCTCCTGCTCGGGCTGGGGTCCACGGCGGGCATCGTCGTGCAGGCCGCGGTGCTCGTGCCGTACCTCCGGCTGGCCGGTTTCCGCTACCGGCCGCGCTTCGACTTCCGTGGTGTCGGCCTCGGTCACACCCTGCGACTCGGCACCTGGACGCTCGGCTTCATCGTCGTCAACCAGGTGGCGTTCGTCGTGGTCAACCGGCTGGGCACCGGGGGCAACCTCGAGGGCGCCGCATCGGGCGTGCAGGGCTCCGGTTCGGCCGTCTACAGCCTCGGCTTCCTCGTCAGCCAGGTGCCGCACGGCGTCGTCACGGTCTCGCTGGCCACGGCGCTGATGCCGACACTCGCCGCGCTGGCGCATGCGGGCCGCTACGACGGCATGCGCGCCGAGATCGGCCGGACGCTACGCATCGCACTGGTCATCATCGCTCCGGTCGCCGTCGCGGTGGCCTGTCTCGGCAGCGAGGTGGGCGGAGCGATCGCCGTCGGGGCCGCCAGCGGCGACGCCGACATCATCGGGTCGACCGTCGCGGCGTTCTCGCTCGCCATGCTCGCCTTCTGCGTCCACTTCGTCATGCTGCGCGGCTTCTACGCCGACGAGGACACCCGCACGCCGTTCCTGCTGCAGGTGGTGATCGCCTCGGTCAACGTCGTGGCGGCGGTCGTCCTGACCCAGGCCGTCTCGCCGGCGCGGGTGTCGACAGCGCTGGCGCTGTCGTACGGCATCGCGTACGTGGTCGGCACGGCGCTCTCGGTCACGCTGCTCTCGCGCCGCATCGGACGCGTCCTGGACGCCGAGACGGTCCGGTTCGCCGTCCGCCTCACGGTGGCCTGCGTCCTCTCGGCGGCGGCGATGCTGGGGGCCGTCGCCCTGGCCGGCCCCCTGGGCATCGACGGCGACGGCGCGGGCGCCGCCCTGCTGGTCGTCGGACTGGGAGGCGCCGCCGGTGCCGTGGTCTACCTGGGCGCCACGCGGCTGATGCGCGTGCAGGAGCTGCAGTACCTGTTCGACACCGTCGTGCGCCGCTGATCCTGACCACCGGCGTCCTAGACTCAAGGGGGTGGAGGCAGGAGTGCGACAGCGATGACGAAGAGACGGTCCCTGGTCTCCGGCGACATCGTCGCGCAGCGCTACCACCTGCAGGACCTGGTCACCGAGCGCCTGGGCTCGACCACCTGGCGGGCCCACGACGCCGTGCTGTCCCGCAACGTGGGTCTGGAGCTGCTCCCCAGCGACGACCCGCGCGCCGGCCGGTTCCTCGAGGCGGCCCGCCGGTCCACCGCCGTGACCGACCCCCGCTTCCTGCGGGTGCTCGACCTGATCGAGGACGACCAGGGCCACACCCTCGTCGTGCGCGAGTGGGCGCGGGCCTTCTCGCTCGACTCGATCCTGGGGCAGTCGCCGCTGCCGAGCTGGCGAGCCGCCGCCGTGGTGACCGAGGTGGCCGAGGCCCTGGCCCACGCCCACTCCCACGGGCAGTACCACCGCCGCCTGACACCCCACCAGATCCTGCTCAAGGAGTCCGGCGCGGTACGGGTGGTCGGGCTGGGGGTGGCGACCGCCCTGGCCCCGGTCGGCAGTCCTGACTCGCCCGAGGAGCACCTGCAGCTGCAGCGCCTGGACGTGCAGGCCCTGGGCAAGGTCTTGTACGCCTGCCTCGTCAGCCGGTGGCCCGGTGGCCACGTCGACGGCCTCCGGGCCGCACCCACCGAGCACGGCCGGCTGCTGCGTCCGCGGCAGGTGCGTGCCGGGGTGGAGCGGGAGGTCGACACGATCTGCGACCGCATCCTCGGCCACCCCCCGGTGCACCACCGCACGCCGCTCACCGACGCGGCGTCGATCGCCCAGGTGCTGCGCCGCGTGCGGGAGCCGGGTGACGAGACCCTCCCCGCCGTCGGGGCGGCCTCCTCACCCGACCTGACCCGCTTCGACCCCGTGGTCGAGCCGGCCGGTCCGCCGCCGGGTCTCGAACCGCCGCGTCGCCGGCCCAAGGCCCACGAACCGGCCCCGCCCACGAGTCTGGAACGCGGCCGGGCGCGTCTGCAGCGAGCCACCCAGGGCGACCGCGGGCTGGTGGTCCTCGGTGTGGTGGGCACCCTCCTGCTCGCCAGCATCATCGCGTACCTGGCGGGCCGGTCGTCCACCGACGAGGTTCCGGCGCCGGCGCCCGTCACCTCCGGCGTCGTCAGTCCCCTGCAGATCGCGGGGGCGACCGACTTCGACCCCGAGGGCACCGACGGTGTCGAGAACCCCGACCGGGTGCCGCTCGCGATCGACGGCGACCCCGAGACCGGGTGGACCACGTCGACCTACTTCCGACGGGCCGACCTCGGCGGCATCAAGTCCGGTGTCGGCCTGGTGCTCGACCTCGGGGGTCCGCGTGACGTGAGCTCGCTGCGTCTGCGGCTCGGTGGTGAGCCCACCAGCCTCTCGGTCCTGGCCAGCTCGCCGACCGCCGACGGCGTGCCCACCGACGTCGCCGGGCTGCGGCAGGTCGCCACCATCGACGACGCCGGCGCCGACGTGTCGGTGGCCCTGCCCCCGGGCACCCTGACCCGGTACGTCGTGGTGTGGCTGCGGACGGTGCCCCAGATCGGCCCCGAGGAGTTCCGTGGCGAGATCCGCGAGGTGCAGGTGCTCGGTCGCGGCTGACCGGTGTTCACCGTCTCGCCACCCGGGCGGGGAATGCTCGCCCACTAGGCTGTGTTCCACAGATGTGACCATCCAGCAGCCGCCCGTAGAGAGCAGACCATGAGCGACGTCCGTAACCTCATCATCATCGGCTCCGGCCCCTCCGGCTACACCGCTGCCATCTACGCCGCGCGCGCCAACCTCGAACCCCTGGTGTTCGAGGGTTCGGTGACGGCGGGCGGCGCACTGATGACCACCACCGACGTCGAGAACTTCCCGGGGTGGCCCGACGGCATCATGGGCCCCGAGCTCATGGACAAGCTGCGGGCCCAGTCCGAGCGGTTCGGTGCCGAGCTGGTCTCCGACGACGTCACGGCGGTCGACCTGACGGGTGACATCAAGACGGTCAGCCTGGCCGACGGCACCGAGCACCGCGCCCGCGCCGTCGTGCTCGCCACCGGGTCCGGCTACCGCAAGCTGGGCATCGACGGCGAGGACCGCCTGTCGGGCCACGGCGTGTCCTGGTGCGCGACCTGCGACGGCTTCTTCTTCCGCGAGCAGCACATCCTGGTGGTCGGCGGTGGTGACTCGGCGCTGGAGGAGGCCACCTTCCTGACCCGCTTCGCCGCGAAGGTCACCATGGTGGTGCGACGCGACGAGTTCCGCGGGTCCAAGATCATGCAGGACCGCGCGCTGGCGAACCCCAAGATCGAGGTCGCCTGGAACTCCGTCGTCGAGACCATCCACGGCGAGGACAAGCTCGACGGCGTGACGCTGCGCGACACCGTCAGCGGTGCGACGCGGCGGGTCGACGCCACCGGCCTGTTCATCGCGATCGGTCACGATCCCCGCTCCGAGCTGCTCGTCGGTCAGGTCGACCTCGACGACGAGGGCTACGTGCTCGTGACCCCGGGCACCACCGCCACCAACGTCCCGGGTGTCTTCGCCGCCGGTGATCTCGTCGACCACACCTACCGACAGGCGATCACGGCAGCCGGTACCGGGTGCGCCGCAGCACTCGACGCCGAGCGGTTCCTGGCCGACCTCGAGCAGCTGGAGGCCGCACCGG
Source organism: Aeromicrobium marinum DSM 15272 (assembly GCF_000160775.2). Classification (NCBI taxonomy): domain Bacteria; kingdom Bacillati; phylum Actinomycetota; class Actinomycetes; order Propionibacteriales; family Nocardioidaceae; genus Aeromicrobium; species Aeromicrobium marinum. The sequence continues at coordinate 2,698,589 of NZ_CM001024.1, forward strand.
CCTCCGTCACGTCCTGACCACCCACCCCTCGTACCAAGGAGTCACCATGGCCACCATCGAATCCGTCACCGACGCCGACTTCCAGAGCAAGGTCCTCGACGCCGAGGGCCCCGTGCTGGTCGACTTCTGGGCCAGCTGGTGCGGCCCGTGCCGTCAGCTCGCGCCGATCCTCGAGGAGATCGCCGCCGAGAAGGAGGGCTCGCTGACCATCGTGAAGATGGACGCCGACGCCAACCCGGTCACGCCCGCGCAGTACCGGGTCACCGGCCTGCCGACGATCAACCTCTACGTGGGCGGTGAGGTCGTGAAGTCCATCGTAGGAGTCCGGCCGAAGTCCGCGATCCTCGGAGAGCTGTCCGAGTTCGCCTGACCCTTCATCAACAAATCCCCTTGTCGATAAATCGACAAGGGGATTTGTCGTCCCCGGACGGCAGGCCTCAGCCCGCGGGGCTCTCCTGCGGTGGATCCATCAGGTGCACGATCCGCTCCAGGTCGTCCAACGTCGCGAACTCCACCGTGACCTTGCCCTTGGAGCGCCCGAGGTCGACCTTGACGCGGGTGTCGTAGCGCTCCGACAGCCGCGCTGCGAGGTCGGCCAGACGGGGCGCCGAGATGGTCGGGGAGGAGCGGGTGGCCTGGCGGCGGGGGGTGTCCGCCGGTCCGAGGGTGACGATCTCCTCCAGCGCCCTCACCGACAGACCCTCGGCCACCACCCGGGTGGCCAAGCGTTCCTGGATCTCGGGATTGGCGACCGTCACGAGGGCCCGGGCGTGACCCGCCGAGAGCACCCCGGCAGCGACGCGGCGCTGCACCGCGGGACTGAGGCGCAGGAGCCGCAGCGTGTTGCTGATCTGCGGTCGCGACCGGCCGATGCGCTGGGCCAGCTCCTCCTGGGTGCAGCCGAAGTCGTCGAGGAGCTGCTGGTAGGCCGCGGCCTCCTCCAGGGGATTGAGCTGGGAGCGGTGGAGGTTCTCCAGCAGGGCGTCACGCAACAGGTCCTCGTCGGACGTGTCGCGCACGATCGCCCCGATGGTGGCCAGGCCCGCCTTCTGGCTGGCCCGCCACCGACGTTCGCCCATGATGAGCTCGTACCGGTCGGGGCCGGCCTCCCGGACCACGATCGGCTGCAGCAGACCGACCTCGGTGATCGAGTGCACCAGCTCGGCCATGTGGTCCTCGTCGAACACCGCACGCGGCTGACGGGGGTTGGGTGTGATGGCTCCGATCGGCAGCTCGGCGAACCGGGCCCCGTCGACCTGCTGCAGGCCGGTGTCGGCGGCCTCGGCCGGACCGGCCGGGATCAACGCCTCCAGTCCTCGACCCAGTCCTCGGGACTTGCGACCGCTCATCGTGCCTCCTGTGCGCGGGGCGCCTCGGTGATCTCGCGGGCGGCCTCCAGGTAGGAGAGAGCGCCCGAGGAGCTTCGATCGTAGGTGAGCACGGTCTGCTGGTAGCTCGGCGCCTCCGAGATCCGCACCGACCGGGGGATCGCCGTGGTGAGCACCTGGCTACCGAAGTGCTCGCGCACCTCGTGGGCGACGCCGGCCGAGAGGTTGGTGCGGGCGTCGTACATCGTCAGCAGGATCGTGGACACGTCCAGGTCAGGGTTGAGGTGCGAGCGCACGAGCTCGATGTTGCGCAGCAGCTGGCCCAGGCCCTCCAGGGCGTAGTACTCACACTGGATCGGGATCAGGACCTCTCGACCGGCGACCATCGCGTTCACCGTGAGCAGTCCGAGGGAGGGCGGGCAGTCGATCAGGACGTAGTCGATGCGGTCGCCCGCAGCTGCCCGCTGGTGCAGGTGCGTCTGGATCGCCTTGTCCAGACGGGTCTCTCGTGCCACGAGGGACACCAGCTCGATCTCGGCGCCGGCCAGGTCGATCGAGGCCGGCAGCACGGTCAGGCCGGGCAGCGCCGGTGCCGGTCGCACCAGGTCCTCGATGGGGACCCCCTCCACGACCGCTTCGTAGACGCCCGGCGTGCCCTCGCTGTGCTCGACGTCCAGGGCGGTGGACGCGTTGCCTTGGGGGTCGAGGTCCACGACGAGGACCCGCAGGCCCTTCAGGGCGAGGGCGGCAGCGATGTTCACGGTGGTCGTGGTCTTGCCCACGCCACCCTTCTGGTTGGCCACCACGAAGATGCGGGTCTCGGCCGGACGCCGGAAAGCATCGATCTCCTGCACGCGCTGCGCCAGGTCGACGTGCTCCCTCGCCGCGGCCGCCAGCGGGGTGTCGGCGTGCTGGTCGGGGGCCGGCACCGGACGCGCAAAGCTCGACGCGACCTGTACCCCGTGGTCGGAGCGGACTCCGCCGGTCGGCTCGTCACCGGGCGGCAGGTGGGTCACGATCGTTACCTCCGTGGTTTCACGTGAAACATGCTCGGTCACCGGGTGATCTCGACGACCGTGGTGGGCACCTCGAGGTCGCCGTAGGCCTGCACCTCGATCGAGGTCGCACCCAGACGCATCAGCGTACGCCGTGACGACGCCACCTCGTCGGCGGCCGTGCGGCCCTTCAGGGCCAGCAACACCCCACCCTCGCGCACGAGCGGCAGACACCAGCCCGCCAGGCGGTCCATCGGTGCGACCGCCCGAGCAGTCACCACGTCGAAGACACTCGACACGTCCTCGGCCCGCGATCGGTCGACCGTCACGTTCGACAGGCCGAGACGTTCCACCACCTCTGTCAGGAACGTCGTCCGACGCAGGAGCGGCTCGACCAGGGTCATCTCGATGTCCGGCCGGGCGATCGCCCACACCAGCCCGGGCAGACCTGCACCGGAGCCGACATCGGCCACGGTCGCGCCGGCGGGGATTCGGGGGACCACCACCACGCAGTTCCACAGGTGCCGGTCCCAGAGACGTGGCACCTCACGGGGACCGATCATGCCTCGCGCCACTCCGTCGGTCGCCAGGATGTCCGCATAGGCCTGCGCGGTCTCCCAGTTCTCGCCGAACAGATGTTTCACGTGAAACGCTGACCGCTCAGACGCTCGCGGCAGGCAGCACCACGACGTACCGCCGCGGCTCAGCTCCCTCGGACTCGCTCACCAGGCCCGCCTCGGCGATGGCATCGTGCACCACCTTGCGTTCGAAGGCCGTCATGGGGGACAGCTCCAACCGCGACTCGCCCGCGCCGATCTTCTCGATCGCGTCAGCGGCCACCTGGCGCAGCTCCTCACGACGCGCCGCACGGAAGCCGTCGACATCGAGCATCAACCGGCTCCGCTCGCCGGTCTCGCGGTACACCGCGAGCCGGGTCAGCTCCTGCAGGGCGTCGAGGACCTCACCACCCGGTCCCACCAGGTGGTGCAGCTCTCCGCCCACGATCGACACCGCCGCGCGGTCGCCGTCGACGTCCATGTCGATGTCACCGTCGAGGTCGGCGATGTCCAGCAGTCCTTCGAGGAAGTCCGCGGCGATGTCGCCCTCGGCCTCCAGCTTGGTTGCGTCGGTGCTCACTTGGGCTTCTCCTTGCTCGACCCGGCGGGGCCACCGGGCTTCTTCTTGCGCTGACTGCGGGGCTGGTTGCGGGGCTGCTGGCGAACGATGGGGCGGGGAGCCTCCTCGACCGCGGCCGCCGGGTCGTCGGCCACCTGACGACCCTTGGCCGAGTCACGCTGCTGCTTGGCCTTGAAGGCCGGCGTCCCGGGTGCCGGGTTGCGGCGGATGACGTAGAACTGCTGACCCATGGTCCACAGGTTCGACGTGGTCCAGTACACCAGCACGCCGAGCGGGAAGAAGATGCCGCCGATCGCGAACACCGGCGGGAGGATGTAGAGCAGCATCTTCTGCTGCTGGGCGTAGGGACCGTTCAGGGCGTCCGGCGGCATGTTCTTGGCCATCAGCTGACGCTGGGTCAGGAACTGGGTGGCGCACATCGCGATCACGAGGATCATCGTCAGGACACGCGTCTGGGTGAGATCGGTGTTGATGAACGTGTCGGCGATGCGGGCGCCGAAGATCGTGGCGCCCTGCAGCGACTCCACGTACTCGACGTTGAACAGGCCACGGACGCCTCGTTCGAGGTCGTCGGCCGGCGCCTTGGCCGCCTGGTCGATGGTGCGGAACAACGCGAAGAAGACCGGCATCTGGGCCAGCAGCGGAAGGCACGAGGCGAACGGGTTGGTGCCCGTCTCCTTCCAGAGCTTCATCTGCTCCTGGGTCAGGCGCTCCCGGTCGTGTCCGTACTTCTTCTGCAGCTCCTTGATCTTGGGCTGCAGCAGCTGCATGTTGCGACTGCTCTTGATCTGCTTCACGAACAGCGGGATCAGCAGGGCACGGATCGTCACCGTCAGTCCGACGATCGACAGGGTCCACACCCATCCGTCACTGAGGAACGTGATGTTGTCGAACACCCAGTGCCACGCCAGCAGCACTGCTGACACCGCGTAGTACAGCGGCGTCATGATCAGCGAGCCGATCTGGCCGAAGAAGTCGAGCATCGTTCTCCTCAGGTGGACGCCGGTCGGACCGACGTCGGGGATGGAACCGGATCGTAACCGCCGGAACTCCAGGGGTGGCACCGCAGCAGGCGGCGGACCGCCAACCACGACCCCCGTATGGCTCCGTGCGTCTCCACCGCGCCCAGCGCGTACGCCGAACAGGTGGGGTGGTACTTGCAGACCTGCCCGTACAACGGACTGATGGCAAAACGGTAGACCCGCAACAGACCGATCAGCAGGTACTTCATGCAACAGCCTTCATGAGACCACCCGCGGGTCCCAGCGTTCACGCACCACGGTCATCCCGCAACCTCCGTCACGACCGACCGACCGACGTGGCCGTCCGGTCGGCACTGCGCCGCAGACCGCGGTCCAGTGACGCGTCGAGGTCATCGGCCAGGCTGTCGGCGGTCGCGGCGGGCGGCAGTGCACGCACCACGACGCGCGTGCCGGCCGGGAGACGCTCGATGCGCTGGGCCATCAGGTGCCGCAGCCGGCGCTTGACGCGGTTGCGCACCACGGCGGGTCCGACGGCCTTGCTCACGACGAAACCGACGGAGCGGACTCCGTCGGTTCCGGGAGCGACGTGGGCGACCACCGTGGGCGTCACGGCCTTGGTGCCCCGACGCATCGTGCGCCGGAACTCCTCGCCGTCCCGCATGCGGTGGCCGCGGTGCAGCACGGGTCAGGCAGACAGCTTGGAGCGGCCCTTGCCACGGCGCGACGCCAGGATGGCGCGACCGGCGCGGGTCCGCATGCGCAGGCGGAAACCGTGCTTCTTGGCTCGGCGACGGTTGTTCGGCTGGTAGGTGCGCTTGCTCACGGGAAGCCCTTCTCGGAAAGTGGAGTCACACGGGACGGTCGACGACCGGTGGCCCGACTGTCCAACGGTACGGGGGCCCCCGGGGCCGGTCAAACCGACCTCACTACCGTGCCGGTGGATCCTCGTCCACGCGACACGCCGCCCGGACTCCACCCGCGTGGACAAACCGCTTGTGTGGCTCCCGACCCGACTGCTACCGTCACCGCGGTACTCAGTTGTCCACAGTTCACGTCACCGACGCTCCCCACATGCACACCATGTGGATAACCATGTGGACCAGGGGAGGACCAGCAATGACGGACGGCGCATCGGCCTCGGCGGACCATCGCCTCGACGCCGCGTGGCAGAGCGCCGTCGAGACCTTGTCCCCCGGCGCGAAGGTCTGGGTGTACCCCGCCGTCCCCCTCAGCCTGCACAACGGCATCGTCATCGTCGCCGTGGCCGACGACCTCGCCCGAGCCCAGCTGGAGTCCCGCGTGCGACCGGCCCTCGAGCAGGCGCTCACCCGCGAGCTCGACACCGAGATCCGACTCGTCGTCACGATCGACACGGCCATCACCGACGACTCCAAGCGACAAAACGACTTGTCGACTTATAGCCAGAACGTCGGCTTCACCGCCGAGGTCATGGAGGACACCGACGAGGAGGACGAGGAGCACACCCGCGAGCGGTTCGCCCCCAGCTGGGCCCGACAGCCCACCGTCGTCACCGGCCGGCCCGCGAACATCGCGGAGGCCCGGCTCAACCCCCGGTACCTGTTCGAGAACTTCGTCATCGGGTCGTCCAACCGGTTTGCCCACGCAGCGGCCGTCGCCGCGGCCGAGGCGCCGGGCAAGGCGTACAACCCGCTGGTGATCCACGGCGAGTCCGGCCTCGGCAAGACCCACCTCCTGCACGCGATCGGTCACTACGTGCTCGGGCTGTACCCGTCGTCACGGGTCCGGTACGTCAACACCGAGGAGTTCACCAACGACGTCATCAACGCCATCGGCGAACGACGGACCGGGGCTCTCAAGCGCAAGTACCGCGAGATCGACGTGCTGCTGGTCGACGACATCCAGTTCATCGAGGGCAAGGAAGCCACCCAGGAGGAGTTCTTCCACACCTTCAACGCGCTGCACAACGAGAACAAGCAGATCGTGATGACCTCCGACCGGCCGCCCAAGAACCTCAAGACCCTCGAGGAACGACTGCGCAACCGGTTCGAGTGGGGCCTCACCACCGATGTCACCCCGCCGGAGCTCGAGACCAGGATCGCGATCCTGCGCAAGAAGGCCTCGAGCGACGGACTCACGGTGCCGGCCGACGTCCTGGAGTTCATCGCGTCGAAGGTGCAGTCCAACATCCGCGAGCTGGAGGGCGCCCTGATCCGCGCCACGGCCTTCGCGAACCTGCAGGGCACCACGGTCGACCTCAATCTCGCGCAGATCGTCCTGAAGGACCTGGTCGCCGAGGGCGGCGAACCCGAGGTCACCATCGGGCTGATCCTCGCCCAGACCGCGGCCTACTCCGAGTTCACCATCGAGGAGCTGTGCAGCGGCAACCGCACCCGCGACCTCGTGCTCGCCCGGCAGATCGCGATGTACCTGTGCCGCGAGCTCACCGAGATGTCCCTGCCGAAGATCGGCCAGGAGTTCGGCGGCCGCGACCACACCACCGTCATGCACGCCGAACGCAAGATCGGCAAGCTCATGAAGGAGAAGCACGCGGTGTACAACCAGGTCACCGAGCTCACCAGCCGCATCAAGCAGCGCGCGCGCCAGTCCTGACCGACGGCGACGACCCCTGCATGTTCGTCCGCCGCCCCTCCGAGGGCGCCGGACCGTCGTCCCCACCTGGGGACGACGGTGTGCGTAACACCGCCGGGTCGGTGGACATCGCCCCTCGTCGTGTGAACCCCGTGTGAACGGATGGCGACCGTCCACACCCGACGCGGGACACCGCACCGCTCCGCGCCCAGGTTGTCCACCGCCTGTCAGGCCTCTGACCTGCACCGACACCGGTTACCCACAGAGTCCACAGAGGCTACTACTACAACTACAGAGATATACGCCCAGAACACGGTTGAAGCAGCGGATCGGCGATGCTGTGGACGGCCGTCACCGATTCCCACCTCGCCTAGGCCGGACACCGCACTCGTGGCAGGATGCTTGCACCGGGAAGTCACCCGTGAGTGCCGCGTGCCCGGCGCATCCCGTCCGAAAGGCCTCTGCCGTGAAATTCCGCATCGATCGCGACACGTTCGCGGACGCCGTCGCGTGGACGGCCCGCAGCCTGCCCCTGCGCCCCAGCGTGCCGGTGCTCGCCGGCCTTCTGGTCGAGGCGTCCGCCGAGGGCCTGACCCTGTCGGGATTCGACTACGAGACGTCGACCCGGGCGACGCTGCCCGCCGAGGTCTCCGACGAGGGCCGGGCCCTGGTGAGCGGACGGCTGCTCAGCGAGATCGTCAAGTCGCTGCCCAACAAGCCCATCGACGTCGCGCTCGACGGCACCAAGGTCAACCTGACGTGCGGCAGCGCCCGGTTCGCCCTGCAGACCATGCCCGTCGAGGAGTACCCGCGCCTGCCACAGATGCCCACGGCCACCGGCACCGTCAAGGCCGATCTCTTCGCGACCGCGGTGCAGCAGGCCGGTGCCGCAGCCGGTCGCGACGAGATGCTGCCGCTGCTGACCGGCATCCGGCTGGAGCTGGAGGGTTCCACCATCTCGCTGATGGCCACCGACCGGTTCCGCGCCAGCCTGCGTGACCTCGACTGGTACCCCGAGGCCTCCGACCTGTCGGCCCAGGCCCTCGTGCCCGCGAAGGTCCTCAACGAGACCGCGCGTTCGCTGCAGTCCGGCGGCGACATCACGGTCGCGGTGTCCTCGGGCCAGACCGGTGACGGCCTCATCGGCTTCGAAGGCGTCGTGGGCAACGGCACCCGCCGCACGACCACCCGGCTGCTCGAGGGTGACTTCCCCCGGGTGCGTCAGCTGTTCCAGGCGCAGGCCGAGACGGTCGCGTACGTGAACACCCAGGAGTTCGTCGAGTCCGTCAAGCGCGTGTCGCTGGTCGCCGAGCGCAACACCCCGGTCCGGCTGACCTTCGCGGACGGCGTGCTGCTGCTCGAGGCCGGCAGCGGCGACGAGGCACAGGCGTCGGAGTCGCTGGAGGCCACGATCGAGGGCAACGACATCTCGATCGGCTTCAACCCCGGGTACCTGCTCGAGGGCCTCGGGGTCATGTCCGACCCGGTGGTGCACCTGTCGTTCACCCAGCACACCAAGCCGGCCGCCATCTCCGGCGTCGGCGAGACCGGAGCCGAGCCCGACGGCGCGTTCCGGTACCTGATCATGCCCGTCCGACTGCAGAGCTGACGACGGCGCGACCGACCTCGCACGCGGGGCACGACCCACCCACGAAGGAGCGCTCATGCATCTCGGACTCGTCGGCCTGGGCAAGATGGGCGGCAACATGGCCCTGCGGATCCGCCGCGCCGGACACACCGTCACCGGATTCGACCATGATCCGGAGGTCAGCGACGTCGCCGACCTCGCCGCCCTGGTCGAGGCGCTCCCGAGTCCGCGGGTTGTGTGGGTGATGGTGCCGTCGGGCGAACCCACCCGGGCGACCATCACCGAGCTGGCCGGCCTGCTCGACGCCGGCGACGTCATCGTCGAGGGCGGCAACTCGCGCTGGACCGACGACATCGCCCACGCCGAGCAGCTCGCCGCCGACGGGATCGGCTACGTCGACTGCGGCGTCAGCGGCGGCGTGTGGGGTCTGGACAACGGCTATGCCCTGATGGCCGGCGGATCCGCGGACGACATCGCCGTGGTGCAGCCGATCTTCGACGCGCTGCGCCCGCCCGGTGACTCCGGGTTCGTCCACGCCGGCGCGGTGGGGGCCGGGCACTTCTCCAAGATGGTCCACAACGGCATCGAGTACGCCATGATGCAGGCCTACGCCGAGGGGTACGAGCTGCTGCAGAAGGCCGACGCGGTAGAGAACGTCACCGACGTGCTCGACTCGTGGCGCGAGGGCACGGTGGTCCGGTCGTGGCTGCTCGACCTGCTGGTCAAGGCCCTGCAGGAGGCACCCGACCTCGACGGCATCCGCGGGTACGCCGAGGACTCCGGTGAGGGCCGCTGGACGGTCGAGGCAGCGATCGAACACTCCGTGCCGATGCACGTGATCGCATCCTCGTTGTTCGCCCGCTTCACCTCCCGGCAGGACGAGTCGCCGGCGATGCAGGCGGTGGCCGCGATGCGTCAGCAGTTCGGAGGTCACGCCGTGCGGGCCGCCGAGGAGGCCGGCGTCGACCCGGCCGACCCCGTCTAGGGATGCACGTCGCACGTCTGGCCCTGCACGACTTCCGGTCCTACACCGAGCTCGACCTCGAGCTCTCCGCCGGACCGGTGGCGTTCGTCGGCGCGAACGGGCAGGGCAAGACCAACCTGGTGGAGGCGGTCGACTACCTGGCGCGACTGGACTCGCACCGCGTCGCTGCCGATGCCCCCCTGGTGAGGGCGGGCGCAGAGCGGGCCGTGGTGAGGGCCGAGGTGGTCCGTGAGGACCGCCGAGCGCTGCTGGAGGTCGAGATCACTCCCGGCCGCAGCAACCGGGCGCGGGTGAACCGGGGTGACCTGCCCCGGGCCCGCGACATCGTCGGGATCCTGCGCACGGTGATCTTCTCCCCGGAGGACCTCGCCCTGGTGAAGGGAGATCCGTCGGACCGCCGGCGGTTCCTGGACGCCCTCCTGGTGATGAGGCTTCCCCGACTGGCCGGCGTCAAGGCCGACTACGACCGGGTCCTGAAGCAACGCAACGCGCTGCTGAAGAGCGGACGGAACCGACAAGTCGACATATCTACTCTTGACATCTGGGACGACAAGCTCGCGACGCTCGGCGCCGAGCTCCTCGTGCACCGCCTGACCCTGCTGGACGACCTCGGTCCGCACCTGGCGCAGGCCTATCGCGAGGTGGCGACGCTCGCCGCGGCGGACCGGCGCGACGTCACCGCCGTCTACCGCTCGGCCACCGACGGTGTGACCGGCACCCGTGACGTCGCGGAGATCCGCGAGGCGTTGCTCCGTGCGGTCGCCGAACGACGACGCGACGAGCTGGACCGAGGCATCAGCCTGGTCGGGCCGCACCGTGACGAGGTGGTGCTGGCCGTCGGGGACCTGCCGGCCAAGGGGTACGCGAGCCATGGCGAGTCGTGGTCGCTGGCGCTCGCGCTGCGACTGGCCTCGTTCGAGCTGTTGCGCAGCGAGGACGACGATCCGGTGCTGATCCTCGACGACGTGTTCGCCGAGCTCGACGCCGGCCGCCGCGACCACCTGGCGGCGCTCGTCGGTTCGGCCGAGCAGGTGCTGGTCACCGCTGCCGTGGCCGCCGACGTGCCGGCCGGTCTGACCGGGCGGCGGTTCCGGGTCGCCGACGGGACGGTCCACGATGAGTGACGGCACCCCCGCGGACGGTCCCGCGGACGGTCCGGGGGACACCCCGGCGGACGACCCGTTGCGGCTGGCCCGCGAGATCGCCGACGCCTACCGGGGCAACGCCACGCCCGACCAGCAGCCACGCCGACCCCGGCGTCGGGCACGGTCGCGGCGACCCGGACGCGAGGACGCCACCCCCCTGGCCGACGTGATGTCCGAGCTGGTCCAGCAGCAGGGATGGACCGACCAGCTCGCGGCCCAACGGGTGTTCACCGACTGGGCGGGCATCGTGGGTCCGGAGGTCGCCCGGCACTGCGTGGTGGAGGGCTACGCCGACCAGGTCGTCCACATCGCCGCCGACTCCAGCGCCTGGCGCAAGGAGCTGCAGCTGCTCGCCCCGACGATCGTCGCCCGGCTCAACGCCGAGCTGGGCGACGGGTCGGTGCTGCGGATCGAGGTCCGGGGACCGCAGGCCCCCAGCTGGAAGTCCGGGCCACGCAGCATCCGCGGGGCCCGGGGGCCCCGCGACACCTACGGCTGATCAGCCGGCCAGGCGCGAGGTGAGCCACATCCAGATCGCCACGACCAGCCCGAGCACACCGAGGACCACGGCGGCCTCACCGAAGCCGGCCCATCCCGCGAGCGGCCGGACACCGATCGCCACGAGGGCCAGACCGGATGCGGCCGCACCGGCCAGCGAGGCCACCGCGAGTCCCCGACCCGGCACCGAGCGGTGGCGCAGGACGAGGGTCGCCGCACCGGTCCAGGCCAGCGTGACGGCGCACGCCGCCACGACGTCGGAGGGGCGGTGCCAGCCCGCGACCACCGTCGAGGCGCCGACCATCGTGACGGCGAAGGCGCCGCCGGCCGCCATGACCGGCTGCAGGGCGCGGGGGGTCACCAGCGCGAGCGCCGCCACCGAGGCGGCGACCAGTGTCGTGTGGCCGCTGGGCAGGCTGTTGAGGACACCGAGCTCGAAGTCCGGACGATCGATCAGCACCCGCTTCAGGAGCTGCGTCGTGACGTTCGCGCCGGCGATGACGACGACGGCCGCCACGGCCAGCCGCAGCGACCCGCGCAGGGCGGCCACGACCAGGCAGCCCACGACGATCAGGGCCACCGCGCCGATGGAGACGTAGCCCAGCACGCTGAGAACCGACAGCTGGGCGTCGCGGCCCGCGCCGACCGTGCGCATCGCCGAGTCGTCGATCTCCTGACCCACCTCGGTGCCGACCGCCAGGACCACCAGCGCGGCCAGCACCGCGGCCGCGAACATCGCCGTCGCGCCGGCCTGGAGAGGTCCGGTCGCGGCCCGCTGCTGCGGCTCGGTGTCGGTCCGCTCGTCGATGCTCACCCCTCCACGATGCCTGATCGCCCATAGAACGGCCCGACGACACGTCGAACGTACTCGGGGCGAGCCGCGCCCCTCCCCAGCCACGACAGGCGGCTTCTCGTCGCTCTGAACGGCACCTGACGAGGCCGAATCAGTCCCCTCGGACGGGCGTGGATCGCTCAGACGGACAGAAACGACCCGTATACTGATCCGGTGACCTCAACTCCAGATCCCGCTGCGCCGATCGAGTCGACCTACGACGCCAGCAACATCCAGGTCCTCGAGGGGCTCGACGCGGTCCGCAAGCGACCCGGCATGTACATCGGTTCCACCGGCGAGCGAGGACTGCACCACCTGGTCTACGAGGTCGTCGACAACTCCGTCGACGAGGCGCTGGCCGGTCACGCCTCCCACATCGAGGTCACCCTGCTCGCCGACGGCGGCGTCAAGGTGGTCGACGACGGCCGCGGCATCCCGGTCGACGAGCACCCGATCGAGAAGATCCCCGCGGTGACCCTCGTGCTGACCTCGCTGCACGCCGGCGGCAAGTTCGGTGGCGGCGGCTACAAGGTGTCCGGCGGCCTGCACGGTGTGGGTGTCTCGGTGGTGAACGCCCTCAGCACCCGGTTGTTCGTCGAGGTCCGGCGCGACGGCCACCGCTGGACGCAGAGCTTCACCTACGGCGTCCCGGACCAGCCGCTGGAGCAGCACGAGGCCACCACCGAGACGGGCACGACGACCACGTTCTACGCCAGCGAGGACATCTTCGAGACCACCGAGTACTCCTACGAGACACTCAAGACCCGGTTCCGCGAGATGGCGTTCCTCAACAAGGGCCTCGAGCTGGTGCTGATCGACGAGCGTGAGCACGCCGAGGACGCCGACGACACCGCCGACGAGGTCGAGCGCCAGGTCCGGTTCCGCTACGACGGCGGCCTCGTCGACTACGTGCAGCACATCAACACCGGCGCCAAGGCCGCGATCCACCGCGACATCATCAGCATCGAGCGCGACGACGACACCGGCGGCATGTCGTTGGAGCTCGCGATGCAGTGGAACGCCTCGTTCAGCGAGTCGGTGCACACCTTCGCCAACACCATCAACACCCACGAGGGCGGCACCCACGAGGAGGGCTTCCGCGCGGCGCTCACCACCACGGTCAACCGCTTCGCCGAGGCCAACAACCTCATCAAGAAGAAGGAGGACCGGCTCACCGGTGACGACATCCGGGAGGGCCTGACCGCGATCATCTCGGTCAAGCTGGCCGAGCCGCAGTTCGAGGGGCAGACCAAGACCAAGCTCGGCAACACCGAGGCCAAGGGATTCGTGCAACAGGTGCTCAACGAGCAGCTGGGCGCATGGCTCGAGGCGAACCCGGCCGAGGGCAAGACCATCGTGCGCAAGTCCATCGACGCCGCGTCGGCCCGCATGGCGGCCCGCAAGGCGCGCGACCTCGCCCGCAACCGCAAGGGGTTCCTGGGCAGTGGCGGCCTGCCGGGCAAGCTGGCCGACTGCTCCAGCCGCAACCCCGAGGAGTGCGAGGTCTTCATCGTCGAGGGCAACTCCGCCGGCGGCTCGGCCAAGGGTGGGCGCGACCCGCGCACGCAGGCGATCCTCCCGCTGCGCGGCAAGATCCTCAACGTCGAGAAGGCCCGGATCGACAAGATCCTGCAGAACGCCGAGGTGCAGGCGATCATCTCCGCGCTCGGCACGGGCGTCCACGAGGACTTCGACATCGCCAAGCTGAGGTACCACAAGATCGTGCTGATGGCCGACGCCGACGTCGACGGCCAGCACATCTCGACGCTGCTGCTCACCCTGCTGTTCCGGTTCATGAAGCCGCTGATCGACGCCGGCCACGTGTACCTGGCCCAGCCGCCGCTCTACAAGATCAAGTGGAGCAACGCCACCGCCGACCTGGCCTACACCGACCGGGAGCGCGACGCGCTGCTGGCCGCGGGTGCGGAGTCCGGCAAGCGACTGCCCAAGGAGGCCGGCCAGGCGATCCAGCGCTACAAGGGCCTGGGCGAGATGAACGACAGCGAGCTGTGGGACACCACGATGGATCCCGACGCCCGGGTCCTGCGTCAGGTCACCCTCGACGACGCCGCGATGGCCGACGAGATCTTCACCATCCTCATGGGCGAGGACGTCGAGCAGCGCCGCTCCTTCATCCAGCGGAACGCCAAAGACGTCCGCTTCCTCGACATCTGAGCTCCGACCACCGCGACAGGTAGGACAGACACGTGACCGACACCCCGATCGAACGGGACCGGATCGAACCGGTCGAGCTGCAGGACGAGATGCAGCGTTCGTACATCGACTACGCGATGAGCGTCATCGTGGCCCGGGCGCTGCCCGACGTCCGCGACGGGCTCAAGCCGGTGCACCGGCGCGTGCTCTACGCGATGTACGACGGCGGCTACCGCCCCGACCGCGGCTTCTCCAAGTGCAGCCGCATCATCGGTGACGTCATGGGTCAGTACCACCCGCACGGCGACACCGCGATCTACGACACCCTGGTTCGACTGGCCCAGCCGTGGGTCATGCGGGCGCCGATGATCTCCGGGCAGGGCAACTTCGGCTCGCCGGGAGACGATCCCGCGGCCGCGATGCGGTACACCGAGTGCAAGCTCGCGCCGGTCGCCATGGAGATGGTGCGCGACATCGACGAGGAGACCGTCGACTTCAAGCCCAACTACGACGGCCGGTCGTCCGAACCCACGGTCCTGCCGTCGCGCATCCCCAACCTGCTGGTCAACGGGTCGGCCGGCATCGCGGTGGGCATGGCCACCAACATCCCCCCGCACAACCTGCGCGAGGTCGCCGAGGGCGCCCAGTGGGCCCTCGCCCACCCGGAGGCCACCCGCACCGAGCTGCTCGACGCCCTGCTCGAGCGCATCAAGGGACCCGACTTCCCGACGCACGGCCTGATCGTCGGCACGTCCGGCATCGAGGACATGTACCGCACCGGTCGCGGCTCGGTGACGATGCGCGCGATCGTCGGCATCGAGGAGGACACCAAGGGCCGCATCCAGCTGGTCGTCACCGAGCTGCCGTACCAGGTCAACCCCGACTCCCTCATGCGCAAGATCGCCGACCTGGTCAACACCGGTCGGCTGCAGGGGGTCTCGGACCTGCGCGACGAGTCCAGCTCGCGGGTCGGCCGCCGGATCGTCATCGAGATCCGTCGTGACGCCGTGGCCCGCGTGGTGCTGAACAACCTCTACAAGCACACCGACCTGCAGTCGAACTTCAGCGCCAACATGCTCGCCCTGGTCGACGACGTGCCCCGCACCCTGACGCTCGACGGCTTCATCACCAACTGGATCCACCACCAGATCGACGTGATCCGGCGCCGCACCGAGTACCGGCTGCGCAAGGCCGAGGAGCGCGCCCACATCTTCCGGGGTCTGGGCAAGGCCCTGGACCGGCTCGACGACGTCATCGCGCTCATCCGGCGCAGTCCCACGGTCGACGAGGCCCGCACCGGACTCATCGAGCTGCTGGAGATCGACGAGATCCAGGCCAACGCGATCCTCGAGATGCAGCTGCGCCGTCTGGCGGCGCTGGAGCGGCAGAAGATCCTCGACGAGCTCGCCGAGCTCGAGCGGATGATCGCCGACTTCACCGACATCCTCGAGCGGCCGGAGCGTCAGCGCGAGATCGTCTCGACCGAGCTGGCCGAGATCGTCGACAAGTACGGCGACGACCGGCGGTCACGGATCATCCCCGCCGACGGCGACCTGTCCGACGAGGACCTCATCCCCGACGAGGAGGTGGTCGTCACGATCACCTCCGGCGGTTACGCCAAGCGCACCAAGACCGACCTGTACCGGGTGCAGCACCGCGGGGGCAAGGGGGTCCGGGGCGCTCAGCTGCGCGACGGCGACTTCGTGGAGCACCTGTTCCCCACCACGGCCCACCACTGGATCCTGTTCTTCACCACCGCCGGTCGGGTCTACCGGGCCAAGGCGTACCACCTGCCCGAGGCCGGCCGCGACGCCAAGGGCGGGCACGTCGCAGGACTGTTGTCGTTCCAGCCCGACGAGCAGATCGCCCAGGTGCTCGCGGTCCGTGACTACGAGCAGGCGCCCTACCTGGTGCTCGCGACCCGCAAGGGCCTGGTCAAGAAGACCCGACTGACCGACTACAACAGCCCGCGCCAGGCCGGCGTCATCGCGATCAACTTCCGCGACGACGACGACGAGCTGATCGGTGCCGAGCTGGTCGGACCCGACGACGACCTGCTGCTCATCTCGCGCAAGGCCCAGGCCATCCGGTTCCGGGCCGACGACGAGCAGCTGCGGCCCATGGGCCGGGCCACCTCCGGCGTCACCGGCATGAAGTTCCGCGGCGAGGACGACCTGCTGTCGATGACGGTCATCCGGCGCGAGCACGCGGCCCTCGACGCCGAGGAGGTGGCCGACGAGGACAAGCTGTACGTCTTCACCGTCACCGACGGCGGTTTCGCCAAGAAGACCCCGGTCGGCGAGTACCGCCTGCAGGGTCGCGGCGGACTCGGCATCAAGGCCATGCAGATCACGGGCGCCCGGGGCGAGCTGGTCGGCGGTCTGGTGCTCAAGGACACCGACGACGTCATCAGCGTGACCTCCGGCGGGCAGGTCACCCGCAGCCTCGTGTCGGGGGTCAATCCCACCGGGCGTGGCACCATGGGGGTGAGCTTCGTGAAGTTCAAGGGTGACGACCGCGTGGTCACCATCGCCCGCAACGCAGAGGTCGCCGCCGACGTGGCGGAGATCGAGGAGGGGGACCCGGTCCCCGCCGCGCCCACCGATGAGGGACCCCAGTGACCGACGACACCACCCGCGGCAACGGCCTGACCCAGGCCGAGTACGCCGCGACCACCGACGACTCGCCCGAGAGCACGTCGGTCATCCCGGCGGTCAAGGACGACGGGTCCGCCCCGACGTCCGCGGAGCGCCGTGAGGCGCGTCTGCGTCTGGCCCGGGTCGAGCCGTGGTCGGTCACCCGGCTGGCGTTCGTCATCTCCGTCGCCCTGATGATCGTGTCGGTCGTGGCCGTCACGATCTTCTGGACCGTGCTGCAGGCCACGGGCGTGTGGGGCCAGGTCAACGACGCGGTCAACACCGTGCTCAGCAACGACGACTCGTCCTTCGACATCAGCAGCTACCTGGGCCTCGGCCGGCTGGTGGGGCTCTCCCTGGTGCTGTCGGCGGTCAACGTGGTCTTCCTGACCGCGCTCGCCGCGGTCGGCGCGCACCTGTACAACGCGGCGGCCCAGCTGCTCGGTGGCGTCGAGGTGACCTTCTCCGACCGGTGAACCGGCCCCCCGTCCCCGGTGCGTCCGCGTGGCCGGCGGTGAGGTATCGTTCATCGCTGTTGAGGGCGTATAGCTCAGCTTGGTTAGAGCGCTTCCCTGATAAGGAAGAGGTCCGAGGTTCAAGTCCTCGTACGCCCACCCCTCACCCGCAGCCGGAGGCCCCATGTCGAAGCTTCTGACGTTCGCCCTGGGACTCGCAGGGGTCGCCTGGGCGGTCGCCCGCCGCCGCCCGGCACCGGCCACGACGTGGTCGGAGGCCACCGACCGGCTCTGAGGGTGAGCCTGGATCGTCGGCGCGGCCGACACCGGGGGCTGTGGCGCAATTGGTAGCGCACCTGCTTTGCAAGCAGGGGGTTAGGGGTTCGAGTCCCCTCAGCTCCACCAAAGGATGCTTATTCAAACTCCTGACACGGGGAATGGATGGCAGACAGAGAGCAGCGGGCCCTTCGGGGCCCGCTGTTTCGTTCTCCAGCTCTGCGGCGATGACCAGGCGGCCGGCCTCCAGCGCGTCGGCGAGGTCACTGCGCTCGGGGACGGCTCGCATTGGTGTCTCGGGGTCGTCCGGGACCGCGTCGATGTAGATCGTGGTGAACCAGGCTTGGTTGTAGGTGCGGCGGAGCCCTGGCTCCAGCCCGCTATATGCGTGGGCGGGGTTGCTGATCAGGTCGATGACGCGTTCCAGCGTCGTCTCGGTGTCGACCCCGGCCGCTTCGAGGGCTTTGAGTTCGGATTCGAGGTTGGGGAGCTGTCTGGCGAGCGCGGCTTGCTTCTCGCGGGCGATGTCGGCGGGGACGATTCCTTCCATCGCGTTCTCGGCCCACTTGTAGCGGTCTCGCTGGACCTTGTCGATGCGTCGTTGCAGCGCGGTGGTGTTGCGAGTTGACGCGTCACGGATCGAGCGGAGGTGTTCGACGAGCCGCTCCCGGATGGCGGGCAAGGCACTGGTTCTCCAGGCGGCGTGTTCGGCCTCCCAGGGGGGAGTGTCGAGTGGGTCGTCCAGGGGCGACGCAGGAGCGTCGACGGGACGTGCTGAGAGGTGGTTCCAACCGGGCGCTAGGACACCGGCTACAGGCATGGCGATAGGTCAGGAACGGCGTCGCTCCCTGCGCAGGAGGGAGCGCAGAGTCTCGGCGTTCGCGTAGCCGACCCGTAGCGCGATCTCGGCGGAGGTGAGGTCCGTGGTTGCTGAGAGGTGCCGAGCTCGTTCGATGCGAAGCCGTTGGACGAAGCCGAGCGGAGTGAGGTTGAGCGCCGCACGGACTCGTCGTTCGAGGGTGCGCCGGCTGGTGCCGAGCGACTGCGCGACGAAGGCGACGTTGAACGGTTCGTCCAGGCGGGCGCGCACGAAGCGTTCGAACTCGACGACGATCGGGTCCTCGTGCCGGAGATGTTCGTAGGCGACGAAGGCCGCCTGCGACGGACGCTCGTCGATGATGAGGAGCTTGGCGACATGTTGGGCCAGGTCGGGGCTGATCGATCGCACGAGTGAGAGCGCGAGGTCGATGTGGGCGAACGCGGCGCCGGCGGTGACGAGGTTCCCGTCCACGACGACCATGGTGTCGAGATCGAGGGCGACGGTCGGATAGCGCTTCAGGAACTCCGGCCCCAGGAACCAGCTGGTCGTCGCCCGCCGATGATGCATCCGTCCGGTCTCGGCGACGGCGAACACGCCGGTGCACGCCGCGGCGATCCGGGTGGTCGCGTCGTCGAGGCGCCCGAGCGAGGCGATGACCGAACGAGCATCTCGGCTCTGGAGGGCGTCGTTGGTAGCGGCGGCCGTGAGGGTTCCAAGCGCAGGGACGACGACCACGTCGAACTCTCCGGACTCCGACAGCGGGTGGTCAACCGACAGGGTCATCGATGCCGTCGTGGTCACTCGCCGTTTCGGTCCGAGGATGGCGAGTTCGATCGGGTCGATCCGCGGGTCGATATCGCCGCGGGCTCCGTCGGCCACCCGCACGATGTCGATGACCGACGCGACAGCCGAACCGAAGCAGCCGTCGATCGCGATCAGTCCGATACGCATGGCGTGAACAATAGCAATACTGTCGTATACGCCACTTCCCATCGGTCCTCGCTCGTCATACGCTGAACTCGCCCCACGAAGAACCTCGACTTCAAGGAGAACCCCTCATGTCCACACCCGCATCACTTCCGTATGCCTTCGTCGCCAAGATCGTCGCGGCCGATGGACAGCACGACGCGCTCGCCGATCTGCTCGCCGGCGCTGTCGCACTCGCCAACGAAGAAGTGGGAACGATTGTCTGGTTCGCGGCTAGAACCCACGCCGACACCTTTTGGATCTTCGATGCATTCCCCGACGAGGCCGCTCGCGATGCCCACGCCAACGGCGCCATCGTCGCAGCCCTGATGGCCAACCAGCACCTCCTCGGCGCAGCACCCGAGATCCTGGCGGCCGACGTCCTCGCGTCCAAGCTCCCGTAGTCCGCCAACGCACGAGACGATCGCGCCCCGCCGAGCCGTCGGACCCGACCGCCTCGACACCCGCACCACGTTGTCGATCCCCGACGGGCCAATCACGAGGAGGCCAGGCAACACCAGGCGCAAGCCTGGAGCGGCACTGGTTCACCGGTGGTCATCGAGAGGGCCAGCGCGGCTCCATGGTGGCGCAACTGTGTCAACTTGCCCTCCGTCCCGCTAGGCGCCGTGGGCGGGTCTTGGTTGCGATCCGTTGCCGTGGCGGGAGACGCGTTGCGCGTCGCAGCGATGACGGGTCGTTGGCGTTCCGGGGCGTTGTGTTCGTGCGCGCCGCACGTGCGGGATGGAGCATCTCGCTGCGCACACAACGATTGCTGCGCCGACGCACCGTTGACACCTCGCACGTCCAGGTCGCGACACAACGCCACGCTGCGTTGCCGAGCGGAGCGAGGCCTATCGGCACACGGACAGGATGCCGGCCGCGAGCGCTCAGCCGGCGAGGGGCCCGTCACGGAGGAGAGCGACCTCGGTGTCGGGCAGAGCCGTGAGGCCAGCGCATCGCGCGACCACCAGAGCCGAACCGCCCCTGCCCTGCGTTTCCGCAGGTCAGGGGCTGTTCGCCGGAGCCGCCTGTCGGAATCGAACCGACGACCTAATCACGTCGGCTGTGCATCTATCGCTTGATGCGCCCACTGGGCGAACGAGCCGCTGACCTGCGCAAACGCCGAGCGTGGGGGACGCCGCCATCCGGTGGTGACCGACGACGACCGACCAGTACCGACCGTTTCACCGGAGCTCGCGACGGCGTCGAAGCCGAACAAGCTCCATTCTTTTAGGTCACCGCGCCTTCCTCCTCGCCGGTCCCGTCGTCGTCAAAGACGTTTCTGGGTAGCCCAAGGCGGCTGAGCATCTCTGCATACCGCGCGCCATCATCCAGTCGCTCTCTTGGCCCGTCGGATGATCGCCCGCACCGTCGAGGTGGCGCTGGACAAGCTCAGCCCGCTGATCGTCCGACAGGCGGACATGCTTCTGGCGCTGTGCCGTCGGACGTTACGTAGCCGAAGTGCGGCTGACCTGCGACTTCTTCTTTACGAGCATCCGCTCGGCGGAGGGACAAAGATTTGATAGTTGTCCTGTTAGTTCCACCACACACCGGGAGGGCCGGAGGCCGGGTCACTCACCCGGCGAACTCCTGGACCACGACGTTCACCACGGTGCGGCCGTCCACGGCCTGACTCAGGGTGTAGGCCACCGAGTGCCCGCCGCGGTCGGTCCAGGCGAGGAACACCGGTTGGGTGCTCGCGGCGGACACGTCGCCGGACGTCCGGTCGGGCTCACCGTGGGCGGTGACCAGCTCGTCGCGGACCGCGGCGCGAGGTCGGTCGACGGTGCCCGTGACCACCCAGCCGCCCTGGGCACCCACGTCCTCCTGCAGGGCCTGGTCGATCTCGAGCCCTGACGGCAACGTGACACGGCCCGCCGGGAAGCCTTCCGGCAGAGCGCTGCCAGGCGTCGCACCGGCAGGCGTCGCACCGTCGGCCGCCGCCGTGTCCGCCGATCCCGAGATGTCCTCGGCGGCCGGCCCCCCACAGGCGGCCGACGCAGCGAGCAGCACGGCGGCGACCAGCGCGCTGCTCAGCGGCCGGCGACCACGCCGGGGCGCCAGCAGCAGTGCCGCGCCCGCGACGAGCATCAGCAGACCTGCGACGGCGAGGGGTGCGGGGACTGCAGCGCCGACCGCCGGGAGCACGGGGTGGCCCGCGCCGGCCTGCCCGCCCGGGCCGGCCTGCCCACTCGTGTCGGCCGGCGTGCCGGTGCTCGTGCTCGCGGCCCGGACGGTCACCGACTGCCAACCGATCAGCTCACCGTCGTCGTCGTACACCGCCAGACGGTGCTCGCCGGCCGGCACGTCCGACGGCAGGGTGACGGCGACCTGCCCGGCATCGTCGACGGTGGGCGTGCCCAGACCGATCGGGTCGGAGAACAGCACCACCCGGACCGGCCGGCCGGCCCGTTCCACACCGACCTCGATCCGGAACCGGTCACCGAGAGTGATCGTCGGCGCGGGCAGCACCGTGATGAGGTTCTCGGTCGCCTCGGTGAGGTCGCTCTCGTCCGGTGCGCCGGGCTCGTCGGGCTCGTCCGCGGGTTGGACCGGACCCACCGCCTCGGACAGGCTGTCGAGCGTCTCGTCGCCGCGGGTCGCGGTCGACCTGAAGGTGATGACCGCGCCCTCGAGGTCCTCGCCGAGGGAGAGCTCCGTACCCGTCGCGCCGGCGATCGGCGCCCCGTCCGCCAGCCACTGGTTGGTGACGGTGCCGTCGTTGAACGTGGCGGGGACACCGGTGAGGGTCGCCCCGACCAGGGGTTCTCCGGTCACGGTCGGCCGGGTCTGTGCCACGAGGTCGTCCTGTCCGCAGCCGTCGCAGGCGACGAGCACCACGACCGCGGTCTGGACCGCCTCGGTGTCCGGGAAGTTGACGATCTCCCACGGACCCCCGGGTGTGCCCGCCGGGACGACGTCGGTGTACGCGAAGCCGCCCGTGCTCGAGGGGCCGGCGCCCATGTCGAGGAGCACGACACGCCAGGCGCCGGGTTCGGGGTCGGCCGGGAAGGTCACCGACGAGCTGGCATGCCCCCCCGAGGTGAACTTGAACGAACCGCGAGCGACCTGCCGTTCCGACGGTGAGTACAGCTCGATGCTGCGGATGCCGAACGTCCAGCTGTCGCACTCGGCCTCGAAGTGGAAGTCGGCACAGGTGGTGGCGACCTTGAGCGCGAATCCGACCTCGATGGGCTCGGACGTGTCGAAGCTGGCGTCGATGATGCCTGGGGTGAACTCGAGCGCCTCGATCCACTCCGGTGCCGGCGGACGGATGCGGTCGCCCGCGTGGTCGGCGGTGGCGGTCGGTGACGCCGTCAGCAGCAGGGCGACGAACAGCGGCAGGACGAGGAGTCGGTGCATCAGGGGGTCCTTGGTTTCACGAGGGCGGTGACGGCGGTGTCACCGTCGTCGTTGCTGGTCAGGGTGAAGGTGAGCTCGTAGCCTTCGTGGTCGTTCCATGTCATGACCACGGGGACGCCGTCGGGGAACGACGCATCACCGGTCTCGGTGTCCGGCTCGCCGTAGAGGGTCGCCAGGCTCTCGCGCACGGGACTGATCGGATCGCGGACGAGACCGAGCACCAGCCACGCGGTGCTCCCGCCGACGTTCCGCTCCTGCGCCATGGTCACGTCGAACCCCAGGGGGAAGCTGACCGCGTCCTCGGGGAAGTCCTCGGGCAGGGTCCCGCCACTGGTCACGGAGTCGTCGCCGGCCGAGACGGTCACCCCCGGTCCGGGCTGGTCGACCGTGGTCGTGGACGTCCCGCCTGCTGTCTCCCCGCCGCACGCGGTCAGTGACGCGAGCAGGACCACCGCGCCGACCGCAGCCGTCAGGCGGCGGGGCGACACACTGCCTGCGTCGCCGGGCACCTCGCTCGCCGTCATCGGCACTCGACCTGGACCGTCGCGAGGCTCTCCTGGCCACTGAGGGTCACCAGTCGTTGGTCGCCGGTGACCGCCAGGCCGTCGCGCTCGACGGTGACCGCCGGCCACTCCCTCCCGATCTCGTTGTAGCCGGCGCCGAACCGGTCGTCGGGCAGGTCGATCGTGATCTGGCTCTGGTCCTCCAGTCCCTCGGGGTACAGGGTCAGCGAGAGGAGGCCCGCGTCCTCCGGCGCCGGGGACTGGTCGATCCGGGTGAGCGGCAGGGCGGCGATCAGTCCTCCCGAGACGTCACCACAGCTGCTCGGTCCCGCCGCGAATTCGTAGGTGACCCCGTCGAGCGTCACGACCGCCTCAGCCGATCCGTCACCGCCGGCCGCGTCGTCGGTCCCGCCCGACGTCTCACCGCCCGACGACGTCTCATCGGCCGCTGCGGTCGGCCCGTCCTGGCGGTCGGTGTCGGCCTCGTTGGACGATCCGCAGGCGGTGGTGGTCACGGCGATCGCGAGCAGCGCGGCCACGACCGCGGTGCCTCGGGACCGTTCCGGTCGCCGTGCGGCGGGATCGTCGTCGGTGCCGATCGGTGCCGGCCTGGAGGTGGGAAGCATCGCGGATCCTTCGGTCGCACGGCGGGAGCGCTGGAGCACTTCGGCCAAGTCTTGGTGGCGATCGACCCACCGGCCATATGCAGTTCCCATAGGGTCGGAGCGTGACGATCGGCGACGAGAGTGACACCGGACGAGGCCTGAGGCCGTTCATCGGGCGAGCGCATGAGGTCTCGGTGATCGACCAGTGCCTCGACGAGGTGGAGTCCGGACTCGGGTGCTCGCTCGTCATCGCCGGTGAGCCGGGCATCGGCAAGTCGGCTCTGGCGGACGAGGCGTTGCGGCGGGGTCGAGCGCGCCGGTTCGCGACCGCACGCGCGTACTGCGCACCCATCGACGGTCACGTGCAGGACCCGATCGCGGACGTCCTGACCGTCCTCCAGGGCCATGACGACCACGACCACCCGGTCGATCCGTCGCCGGGTGGTGCCGTGGCCGCCCTGCGCCGACTCAGCAGTGACGCGCCGCTGATGATCGTCGTGGAGGACGTGCACTGGGCCGGTGACCCCGCGATCACCGTCGTGGAGTGGCTGGCACGCCGGCTGCGCGATGCACCGATCCTGTGGGTCCTCACGGCTCGCTCGCCGTCGCTGCCCACCGGCCCGACGTCAGACGTGGAGGCGTTGCGTCAGATCCCCGGTGTGATCCAGGTGGACCTCTCCGGGTTCACCGTCGACGAGGTGGGCGACTTCGTCGGACACCACCACGGGAGCGCCTTCGACACCGAGGCCGTGTCGTCCATGCACGACCGGTGCAGGGGCAACCCGCTGTTGGTGGAGGAGCTCGCCCGTGCCCAGGCGCGAGGAGAACCAGATCTCACGCCGTTGATCGACAAGCTGTTCGGCGACGTCGTGCGGAGTCTTGATGCCGTGGCCCGGGACGTGCTGACCGTGTGTGCCCTGGCCGGGGGCACGATCCGCCACGAGCTGCTGCGCCGGGTCGAGGCAGCCACGGCGATCGACGTCCCGAGAGGGGTGGAGGACGCCGTCCGCCACGGCGTTCTCGTGCGACGGCCGGAGCTGGCGGCCTACGCGTGCCGGCATCCGTTGCTGACCGACGTGGCCGTGGCCGCGGTGCCGGCCGACCGTGCACGGCGGGTCCACGCCGCCCTGGCCGACGCCCTGGCGGCCGAACCGGGCCTGGCGGTGTCGTCACCCGCCGCCGAGATCGCTCACCATCGCTGTCGCGCGGGCGACGACGCGGCGGCGCTGGATGCGCTCCTGGCTGCTGCCGACGAGGCGGAGAGCCTGCATGCCCCGGGTTCGGTCCTCGCACACCTGCAGAAGGCGCTCGACCTCTGTTCCCGTGTGCCACGGGCTCCGCGGGGCATGCTGCTCATGCGGGCCGCCTACGCCGCCGAGGTCGTCGGGCGCAACCGGGACGCGGTGCAGCTCGCCCGACAGGCGGTGTCCGCCGGCGAGGCATCGGGGCCCGCGCTGGGCCAGCGGCACCTGCTGCTGGCCGAGCTCCTCCGGCGAGGGCACCACCCACCCTTCGAGGCGGACGCGGCCGTGGAGCGAGCCGCCGAGCTGATCGGCGACGACCGTGGTCCGGCCGGGGTGCAGCTGGCCCTGGCCGGGTGCTGGCACTGGGACCGCGACCCACGCGCCGCCGTCATCCACGGGCACCGGGCCATCGAGCAGGCCGAGGCGATGGCGGCCCCTCCGTTCCTGGCGCAGGCGCTGGTCCAGACGGGCGGTGCGATGACCCTGCTCGGTGAGGTGGATGAGGGGATCGCCCTGGCGCGTCGAGGGCGTGAGGTGGCCACGGAGTCCGGGTTCGAGGTCGGGGCACTGACCTCGTGCGTGCCCATCGCCGCCATGCACACGTTCGCCGGGCGACCGTCGCACGGCGCGGACGAGGCGCTCGCCGGTCTGCGGCGTTGCGACGCGGCGACCGACTCCGCGACGCTGCGAGCAGCCCTCGCCGGGTGGGCGGCGTACTCGTTGTTCTCGTCGGGGCGGTGGGCCGAGGCGTCCGACCTGACCGTGGAGGCCGAGGCCGACGGCATCTACGCCGCACTCCTGCCGCTGACGACGGCTCGGCTGGCCGCGTTCGAGGGCAAGGCGGCGACGGCCGCGACCATCCTGGAGACGTCGGTCGAGCGTGGTGTCTCGGTCGATCCGCACCATGCGGCTTCTGCGGCGTGGGCGGCCTGGTGCGCCGGAGACCTGGCCCGGGCCCACCAGGTGGCGCGTGCCGCGTCGCGAGGTGAAGGACTCCCCGCCGCCGTGGCGAACGAGCTGTGCTTCCTGGCCGCGTTCTGTGCAGGACCCGGCGACGGGCCACCGGTGCTGCCCGAGGAGGCATCCGGGGCCACGACGGTGGTGGCGGGACACTGGGCTGTCAGCGCCCGTGCCGCGGCGCGGGACGACGAGGCGTCGTGGAGCGAGGCGCTGGACTCGTGGCAGCAGTCGGACGGGTGGCCGCACATGGTCGCCATCTGTTCGGCACGGCTGGCGATGAGGACGAGCGCCCCGCGAGCACACGACCTGGCGGCCGCAGCGTTCGCGATCGCGCGTCGGCTCAGCAGCCCACCGTTGGAGTCCCTCGCCGTCGCTGCTGCCGCGTCGGCCGGTGTCGACCTGCAGATCGATCTCGACGACCCCGACCCGCACCTCACTCCGCGGGAGTCCGAGGTTCTGCGGTGGGTGTCGACGGGCGCGAGCAACCGACAGATCGCGCGCACCCTCGGCATCAGTGAGGGCACGGTCTCCGTGCACGTGTCGAACCTGCTGCGCAAGCTGGGGGTCGGGTCACGCACCGAGGCGGCCGTCCGGGCCGCTCGAGGCGCGTCGGCGTAGCGGCGGGTCGGCCGGTCAGTCCCGGGCCAGGTACTCCTGCAGCGCCTCGTCGGCGTCGCGGGCGTGGAACCCCGTCGCGGTCAGCTTGTCGAGCGACAGCGCGCTGTGGCGTGGACGGGGCGACACGAGAGCGTCCTTGCCGGCGAAGTACTCCTCGGTCGAGACCGGCGAGACCCGGGCGGGGTCGTGTCCGGCCAGCTCGAACACCCGCTTCGCGACGGCGGCCCACGACGACACCGGGCCGGTGTTGCTGAGGTTGTAGGTGCCGTACTCGGCGCCTGAGTCGACCAGGTGCAGGATGCCGGCGGCCAGGTCGTCGGTGAAGGTCAGCCGTCCGAACTGGTCGTCGACGACCGCGGGATCGATGCCCCGGTCGGCGAGCGAGGCCATGGTGCGCACGAAGTTCGCTCCGTCACCGATCACCCAGCTGGTCCGCACGACGTAGTGCCGCGGCACCGTGGCGATCACGGCGTCGGCCGCGGCCTTGGTCTGCCCGTAGACGCCCAGCGGGGAGAACGGCTCGTCCTCGGGATGCTCCTCGACCGTGCCGTCGAACACGTAGTCGCTGGAGACGTGCACCACCGTGATCTGGTTGCGGGCCGCGACGGCGGCCAGGTTCGACACGGAGTCGACGTTGACCCGCCACGCGTCGCGACGGCCCTCGAGGGTCTCGGCGGTGTCGACCGCGGTGTACGCCGCGGCGTTGATGATCGTGTCGTACTGCCTCCACGGGCGCGCCTCGGTGAGGTCCTGCGTCAGGTCGAGGTCGCCGACGTCGGTGAACTCCACGTGGTCGGCGCCGGCGAGGGCCCGCCTCAGCGCCTGACCGAGCTGGCCGTCGGCCCCCGTCACCAGCGTGCGGCGACGCTTGAACGGCTCGACGTCGGCGAGTCGCGGATGGGTGCGGTCCCGGTCCGACAGCTCGGCCTGGTCCAACGGGATCGGCCAGTCGATGGCCACCGTCTCGTCGGCCAGGTTGAGGAAGGTGTACGAGGCGTCGGGCGACCAGTGGTCGTTGACCAGGTAGATGTAGGCGGTGTCCTGCTCCAACGACTGGTAGGAGTTGCCCACGCCGCGTGGCACGAACACCGCGGTCGAGGGGTCGAGCTCGGTGGTGAAGACCTGGCCGAAGCTGTCGCCCTCGCGCAGGTCGACCCAGGCCGCGAACACCCGGCCGGTGGCCACGGAGATGAACTTGTCCCACGGTTCGGCGTGGATGCCGCGGGTGGTGCCGACGGCGTGGTTGAACGACACGTTGCTCTGGATCGGACCGAACTCGGTGAGCCCGAGCGACCGCATCTTGCGCAGGTGCCAGTTCTCCTTGAACCAGCCCCGGTTGTCGCCGTGGACGGGCAGGTCGATCAGCATCATCCCGGGGATCGGGGTCTGCTCGGACGCCAGGGACTTGCTGAACTCGACCACGTCACTGCCCCTTGCTGGCGTAGAAGGCCTCGGTGGCGTCCTTGGCGGGCGCCCACCAGGCCTCGTGCTCGCGGTACCAGTCGACGGTCGCGGCGAGACCGGCCTCGAAGTCCTGGAACTGCGGGGTCCAGCCGAGCTCGGTGCGCAGCCGGGTCGAGTCGATCGCGTAGCGCAGGTCGTGACCCGCGCGATCGGTCACGTGGTCGTAGGCGTCGGCGGGCCGGCCCATCGTGGTCAGGATCAGCTCGACCACGTCCTTGTTGTTGCGCTCGCCGTCGGCGCCGATCAGGTAGGTCTCGCCGATCACCCCGCGGTCGAGCACGGCGAGCACCGCCGAGGAGTGGTCGTCGGCGTGGATCCAGTCGCGCACGTTCTCGCCCGCCCCGTACAGCTTGGGCCGGATGCCGCGCAGCACGTTGGTGACCTGGCGGGGGATGAACTTCTCGACGTGCTGGTACGGCCCGTAGTTGTTCGAGCAGTTGCTGATCGTGGCCCGCACCCCGAACGACCGCACCCACGCGCGCACCAGCAGGTCGCTGCCGGCCTTGGTCGAGGAGTAGGGCGAGGACGGGTTGTACGGGGTCTGCTCGGTGAAGCGCTCGGGGTCGTCCAGCTCGAGGTCGCCGTAGACCTCGTCGGTCGAGATGTGGTGGAAACGCGTCCCGTGCCTCCGCGCCGCCTCCAGCAGGGTGTAGGTGCCGATGATGTTGGTGTCGAGGAAGGGCCTCGGGTTGTCCAGGGAGTTGTCGTTGTGCGACTCCGCGGCGTAGTGCACCACGGCGTCACACTCACCGACGAGCCGGTCGACGAGGTCGGCGTCGGTGATGTCGCCGTGCACGAACTGCAGGCGATCCTGCGGCAGTCCCTCGAGGGAGGCGCGGTTGCCGGCGTAGGTGAGGGCGTCGAGGACCACGACGTCGTGGTCGGTGTGTCCGAGGACGTGGTGGACGAAGTTCGAGCCGATGAAGCCGGCCCCTCCGGTGACGAGCAGTCGGGTCACGGTCACTTGCCTCGTTCCATGATGTCGAGCAGGTAGCTGCCGTAGCCGGACTTGATCAACGTCGACGCGCGGTCGCGCAGACCGTCGTCGTCGAGGAAGCCCACCCGCCACGCGATCTCCTCGGGCACGCCGATGCGCATGCCGGTGCGGCGCTCGACCGTGCGGACGTACTCGGCGGCGTCGGTCATCTGGTCGAAGGTGCCGGTGTCGAGCCAGGCCGTCCCCCGGGGGAGGACCTCGACCTGGAGGCGGTCCTGCTCGAGGTAGAGCCGGTTGATGTCGGTGATCTCGTACTCGCCGCGGGCCGAGGGAGCCAGGTCGCGGGCGAACTGCACCACGTCGTTGTCGTAGAAGTAGAGGCCGGGCACCGCGTAGTTGCTGCGCGGCTGGGCGGGCTTCTCCTCCAGCGAGATCGCGCGGCCGCTGTCGTCGAAGTCGACCACACCGTAGGCACTCGGTTCGCTGACCCAGTACGCGAACACCGCCGCGCCGTCGACCTCGGTGAAACGCTTCAGCTGGGTGCCCAGGCCCGGGCCGTACAGCAGGTTGTCGCCGAGGGCGAGCGCCACCTTGTCGTCGCCGATGAAGTCCGCCCCGATCGTGAACGCCTGGGCCAGGCCGTCCGGTGCCGGCTGTTCGGCGAAGGTCAGGTCGATGCCGAACTGCGAACCGTCACCGAGCAACCGCCGGAACTGCTCGGCGTCGTGCGGGGTGGTGATCATGAGGATCTCGCGGATCCCGGCCAGCATCAGGGTCGACAGCGGGTAGTACACCATCGGCTTGTCGTAGACGGGGATGAGCTGCT
The DNA here is from genome assembly GCF_000160775.2 of Aeromicrobium marinum DSM 15272. NCBI lineage: Bacteria > Bacillati > Actinomycetota > Actinomycetes > Propionibacteriales > Nocardioidaceae > Aeromicrobium > Aeromicrobium marinum. The sequence continues at coordinate 2,728,478 of NZ_CM001024.1, forward strand.
TGGAGACGCCCAGGGTGATGGGGTGCAGCCGGGTCCCGGCGCCGCCCGCGAGAATGATGCCCTTCATGGTCGACCATCCTGCCACGCTGGTCGCCCCGGCCCCGCCACCCGGCTTCGCCCGCCGGAACGCCGAAAACCCCCACCGTCGGCGGGGGTTCGGCCTGAGGACATCGGGAGAGATGCGCCAGCTGTCCGGGCACGGACCACGGGGAGAGCGGGTCCTGTCTGGGAGAGATCGCCCGGAACTGGTCCCATCGTCCCGCGCCGGCCGTCCGGCGCCCAGAGGACACCGACCCGAATCCTTCGGGACCAAGGTCCCCTTGACGTCATGACCCCGTGGACGGGCACCATGGGGTCATGGCCGACCCGATCCGCGTGTTCCTGCTGGACGACCACGAGATCGTCCGTCACGGCTTGCGTGGGTTGCTGGAGAGCGAGTCGGACATCGTGGTGGTCGGTGAGTCCGGTCGCGCGGCCGACGCCCCTGACCAGATCATCGACCTCGGTCCCGACGTGGCCGTGCTGGACGCCCGGCTCCCCGACGGCTCGGGCATCGAGGTCTGTCGCGAGGTGCGGTCGGCCAGGCCCGAGATCAAGGTCGTCATCCTCACCTCCTACGACGACGACGAGGCCCTGTTCACCGCGATCATGGCCGGGGCCTCCGGCTACGTCCTCAAGCAGATCCGTGGCAACGACCTCGTCGACGCGGTCCGCCGGGTCGCGGAGGGTCAGTCGCTGCTGGACCCCGCCGTGACCTTGCAGGTCCTCGAGCGGATCCGCACCGGACCCGTCACCGACCCGCTCGCCCGGCTGACGCCCACCGAGCGGCGGATCCTGCACCTGATCGGCGACGGCCTGACCAACCGGCAGATCGCCGAGGAGATCGACCTCGCCGAGAAGACCGTCAAGAACTACGTGTCGCACCTGCTCAACAAGCTCGGCCTGGAGCGGCGGACGCAGGCCGCGGTGCTGGCCACCAAGAACCGTCGCGCCTGACCGGCCGGGCAGCACACCTCACACGCTCCACCGGCAGCCGCCCCTGACAGCGGGCGATACGCTGGTACGCATGGACCACAACGCGCACCTGGCCGCTGCCGACCCGCAGATCGCCGCCCTGCTCGATGCCGAGCTGGACCGTCAGCAGACCACGCTGGAGATGATCGCCTCGGAGAACTTCGCCCCCGTCGCGGCGCTCGAGGCCCAGGGCAGCGTCCTCACCAACAAGTACGCCGAGGGATACCCCGGCAAGCGCTACTACGGCGGCTGCGAGTTCGTCGACCAGGTCGAGACGATCGCGATCGACCGGCTCAAGCAGCTGTTCGACGCGACCTACGCCAACGTCCAGCCGCACTCGGGCGCCTCGGCCAACGCCGCCGCCCTGCACGCCGTCGCGACGGTGGGCGACACGATCCTGGGTCTCGACCTCGCCAACGGCGGTCACCTCACCCACGGCATGAAGCTCAACTTCTCGGGGCGGCTGTACAACCCGGTCGCGTACCACGTCGACGCCGACGGCCTGGTCGACATGGACGAGGTGCGGGCCCTGGCCCTCGAGCACCGCCCGCGGGTCATCATCGCGGGCTGGTCGGCGTACCCCCGCCAGCTCGACTTCGCCGCCTTCCGGGCGATCGCCGACGAGGTCGACGCGGTCCTGTGGGTCGACATGGCGCACTTCGCGGGTCTCGTGGCCGCGGGCCTGCACCCCAGCCCGCTGCCGCACGCCCACATCGTCACCACCACGACCCACAAGACCCTCGGCGGACCGCGCGGCGGTGTCATCCTCACCAACGACGAGGCCGTGGCCAAGAAGATCCGCTCCGCGGTGTTCCCGGGTCAGCAGGGCGGACCGCTCGAGCACGTCATCGCCGCCAAGGCGGTCGCGTTCAAGATGGCGCTCGAGCCCGGCTTCCGTGAGCGTCAGGAGCGCACCATCGAGGGCGCCAGGATCGTGGCCGACCGCCTGATGGCCGCCGACGCCCGGGACGCCGGCGTCCAGGTCCTCAGCGGCGGTACCGACGTGCACCTGGTCCTGGTCGACCTGCGCGAGTCCGAGCTCGACGGTCAGCAGGCCGAGGACCGGCTGCACGAGGTCGGCATCACCGTCAACCGCAACGCCGTGCCCAACGACCCCCGTCCACCGATGGTCACCTCGGGGCTGCGCATCGGCACGCCGGCCCTCGCCACCCGTGGCTTCGCGGCCGAGGAGTTCGGTGAGGTCGCGGACGTCATCGCCGAGGCGCTCAAGCCCGGCGACGTCGACATCCAGGGCCTGCGCAAGCGCGTCGCGGTGCTGGCCGAGCGCTTCCCGCTGTATCCCGACATCACGCCGTTCACGGCGTGACCCGGTCCGGCGCGGCACGACTCTGGCTGCGGCCGGAGCTGCTCGCGCTGCACCTGTTGGCGATCGTCGCCGTGGTCGTCTGCATCGCCGGAGGCCTCTGGCAGTTCGGCGCCTACGACACGCGGCAGGCCGACGAGCGCGCCGACCGGCAAGAGGTGCCGACCGTGCCGATCGAGCAGGTGTGGTCGCCCGGCGACCCGTTCGGCCCCGGCCTCAACCACCGTCCCGTGACCGTCCGCGGCACGTTCGGACCGGTCGACGAGCAGGTCTGGGTGTCGGGGCGGGTGCAGGACGGCCGTGACGGCTTCTGGTTGCTGGCGCCGCTGGAGATCGCCGACGGCGACGCGCTGCTGGTCGTGCGCGGCTTCTCGCCCGAGGCCACCGACGTGCCGACCGCACCTGCCGGTCCGCAGGAGTTCGAGGTCGTCCTCGAGCCGGGCGAGGGCTCGGCGGCTCCGCTGGACGACCGCGGCGTGATCGGCTCGGTCCGGGTGCCGACCCTGGTCAACGAGGTGCCGTACCGCCTGTTCCCCGGGTTCGGCATCAGCACCGACGTCGCCGTGGCCGGCGACCTGAGCGTGGCCGACCCGCCGGCTCCCGACGTGGCCTGGACCGTGGGGCTGCGCAACCTCGCCTACTCGCTGCAGTGGTGGGTCTTCGGTCTGTTCGCCGCCTTCATGTGGTGGCGCATGTGCAGTGAGAACGTCGCCGCCGCCCGGGCCCGGGCCGCGGCCAACGATCAGGAGAAGGAACTCGTATGAGCCAGTCCACCCCGCCGGTCGGCGGGCTCGTCCGCAGCTACCAGGTCCTGGCGACCGTCCTGGGGTTCAACCTCATCTTCGTCATCTACGCGGCGGTCGCCCAACGCGCCACCGACCCGACGTCGTGGTGGAACCGCAACGAGGACCTGATCTTCACGATCGACCAGGTGCACGGCCTGCTGTTCATGGCCCTGCTCGTGATCATCGCGGTGCTGGCGAGCCGGTACCACTGGCGGCCGTCGATGACGATCTCCACCATGCTGCTCGCGACCGTCCCGGTGCTGAGCTTCTGGGGCGAGCGCCGCGCCTCACGCCGGCTCACCTCCGGTGAGGTTTCCCAGGAAATCCCCGGTAACTGACACTGATCACAGGTTGCAACAGGGGTGAGGTGACAGTTTTCGGGGATCTCCTGGGAAACTGCCCCCGGGGGTCAGCGGCCGGTGAAGGTGGCGTGGCCGGGGCCGTCGGCGAGGAACGACGCCATGCCGTGCTGCAGGTCCTCGGTGTCGAACAGGTCCGACGCGATCGCGGTCGTGCGGGCGATCGCCTCAGGGACCCCGCCGGCCTCGTAGTGCCGCAGGATCTGCTTCGCCGCGTCGAAGGCCCGCGTCGGACCCGCGGCCAGGTGGGCGGCCAGCGACAGCACGGCGCCGTCGAAGTCCTCGTCGTCGATCACTCGGTTGACGACGTTCCACCGCTCGAACGTGGCGGCGTCGAACAGGTCGCCGGTGAGCACGACCTCCTTGGCCCGGCCGACCCCCGCCCGCGCGGCGAGTCGCTGGGTGCCGCCCATGGTCGGGGTCAGCCCGATGACCCGCTCGACCAGACCGAACTTCGCCCGCGGCGCGGCGACGACGAGGTCGCAGGCCAGCGCGACCTCGAGGGCCCATGTGAGGGTCAGGGCGTGCGCGGCGAAGATCGTCGGGATCGGCAACGGGGCGATCCGCTCGGGCAGCTCCAGCATCCGGTCGTAGAGGGCCAGCGTGTCGGCCTTGGTGGTGCGGGCGTGGAACTGCGAGACGTCGACGCCGCCGGACACGACCCGTCCCTCGGCCCGGATCACCAGCGCTCGCGGCAGGTCGGCCTCGACGGCGTCCAGGGCCACGTCGAACTGCTCGTGCAGCTCCAGGGAGTACAGGTTGACCGGGGGCGCGGCGAAGATCAGCACGGCGACGTCGCCCTGACGCTCCACGGTCACCCGGCCGGCGTCGGTGGCGCTCATGCTCCCGCCTCGGGGTCGTAGAAGCCGCCACGGTCGGCGGTGGCGTTGCGAGCGGCCACGACGACGGCGGCGACGAGACCGAGCAGCAGCAGGAGGCGTACCGGGCGGCGGGAGGGTGCGGACATGCTCCCAACCTACCGAGTCGTGGTGGCCCATTGGTGCCGGTGTCCGGCCTGTCGCGCACGGCGTGAGTTGGTGCGGCATGGGAGAATCAGGCTGCATCTTCTTCCCCGAAAGGACCGACGTGGCCTCGCAACTCGCCGTCACCCTGCACACGTCGCAGGGCGACATCGCCATCGACCTGTTCCCCAACCATGCCCCGATCACCGTCGAGAACTTCGTCGGCCTCGCCGAGGGCACCAAGGAATGGCTCGACCCCGCCACCCGTCAGGTCGCCGAGCGTCCGTTCTACGACGGGCTCACCTTCCACCGCGTCATCTCCGGGTTCATGCTGCAGGGCGGTTGCCCGCTGGGCACCGGCACCGGCGGACCGGGGTTCGAGTTCGCCGACGAGTTCCACCCCGAGCTGCAGTTCGACCGTCCGTACCTGCTGGCCATGGCGAACGCCGGCCCGGGCACGAACGGCTCGCAGTTCTTCATCACGGTCGCGGCCACGCCGTGGCTCAACCGCAAGCACACCATCTTCGGTGAGGTCGCCGACGCGGCCGGCCGGGCCGTCGTCGACGCCATCGGTGCGACCGCGACGGACCGCCTCGACCGTCCCGAGGTGCCGGTCGTGATCGAGAAGGTCACCGTCGAACGACGGTGACCGATCCGGCACGGTGAACGACTCCGTGGAGGCGGCCCGCTGTCACCTGCACCCCGAACGCGAGGCGTACATCTCGTGCCAGCGGTGCGGCCGGCCGATCTGCCCCGACTGCATGCGTGATGCGGCCGTCGGGTTCCAGTGCCCCACCTGCGTGGCGGCGGGTCGCCAGGCGGTCCGCCAACCGCGCACGCTGGCGGGCGGCCGGGTGCAGGCCCGCGAGGGTGTCGTCACCATGGCGATCATCGCGGTCAACGTGGTGGTGTTCGCCCTCACCGACATCGTGGGCACGGACGCGATCACGGCTGCCGGGCGGATGGTCGGCGCCGACGTCATCGACACCCAGGGCCGGCTCTGGCCCGGGATGGACGACGGCGGGTACTGGCGGCTGCTGACCTCGGCGTTCCTGCACGCCGGCGTGCTGCACCTGCTGTTCAACATGTACGCGCTGTACCTGTTCGGTCCGTTCGTCGAACGCGCCCTCGGCAGCGCGCGGTACGTCGCGGCGTACCTGACGATGGCCGTGTTCTCCGGCGCCGTGGTGTACCTGCTCACGGACCCGCGCACCTTCACCGTGGGCGCGTCCGGCGCGGTGTTCGGCCTCTTCGGCTATGCGCTGGTGCTGCTGGTGCGGGCCAAGCAGGACGTCCGCACCCTGCTGGTGCTGCTGGCGGTCAACGGTGTCATCAGCCTGGCCCCGAACATCAGCTGGCAGGGACACCTGGGTGGGTTCATCGCTGGTCTCACCCTGGGCGCCGCCGTGGCGTACGCCCCCCGCGAGCGTCGCACGCTCCTGCAGGTCGTGTCGGTCGGCGGGCTGCTCGCGCTGTCGGCGGTGATCGTCGTCGCGCGGAGCCTGACGGGCTGACCCGGAGGTTTTCCACAGCAGTTGTCCACAGTGTGGAGAACTACACGCGTGTGATTCGCTACTCCCACTTCATCGCGAAGCCGAAGGCCCCGACGATGAAGCCCATCCCGATGACCAGGTTCCAGTTGCCGAGGTCGGAGTACAACGGGATGTCGATGTCGGTGTTGGCCAGCGTGTAGAAGGTCACGATCCACACCAGACCGATCGCGGCCGAGCCGATCATGAGGGGGGCGGCGTACCGCCAGCCCACACTCTGGCCGGGCTCGGGCTCCGGTGCGGTCGAACCCGCGACCAACGAGGCGGCCACGACCAGTACCGCGGCGATGGCCCAGTTCCAGTGGCCCAGGTCGGCGATCGGGTCGATGCGACCGATCCCCGGGAAGTCCCACGCGCGGACGAAGAACAGGTAACCGACGCCCCAGACGACCCCCACCAGGAGCAGGACGATCGCCGCAGGGTGGAACCAGCCACCCCGTCGGGTACGGGTCTTCTTGTTCTGTGCCACGATCCGGTCACCTCACGAGCTCGACGGTCCTCCGTGCATCTGCAGATGCCTCGGCTAGCGTAGTCGGGACAGCGAGGACCAGGGAGATCGGCATGGGTGCACGGCAGCGCACGACGCGCGCACGACGGACCCGTCCGGCCTGGTCGGTGGCCGCCCTCGTCGTCACCGGCATCTCGGGGTTCGTGTTCGTCTCGGGGGCGGTCACGTCCCGGGGCACCGACATCCGTCCCCTCGGCGGTGACATCACCTCGGTGGTGGAAGACCGGGCCCGGCAGGTCGAGGCCCGCCGCACCCAGGCCAGCACGCTGCAGCAGCAGATCGACGAGCTCTCCGAGGCGGCCGACGTGCCGGGACTCGACGAGGTCGTCGCGGCCGCGCGCGCCGCCGAGGCTCCGGCCGGCTTCACCGCGGTGGAGGGACCGGGCCTGCGGGTCACCCTCACCGACACCCCGCGCAGCGTCGAGGTGGCCGAAGGGCTCGACCCGAACGTCCTCGTCGTGCACCAGCAGGACATCCAGGGATTCGTCAACGCGCTGTGGGCCGGCGGCGCGCAGGCTGTCACCCTGCAGGGACAGCGGCTGATCTCCACGACCGGCATCAAGTGTGTCGGCAGCACCGTGGTGCTCGACGGGGTGCCGTACTCACCGCCGTACGTCATCGAGGCGGTCGGGGGCGACACCCGGCTGCGGGCCGCCCTCGACGCCTCGCCCGAGGTGGGGCTGTACGAGACCTACGTCAGTCGGTACAAGCTCGGCCTGCAGGTCGAGACGGTGCGCACCGTGCAGGCACCGGCGTACGACGGAGCGCTCTCCGTGCAGTTCGCCAGCGCCGTCACCCCCTAGCCGCTACGGCTCCTCGGGCGGCGTCGGTGTCGGGGTCGGGGTCGGGGTGGGCTCGGTGGCCACGTTGAGCACCACGGTGGTGCCCGGCGGGATCCGCTGGCCCGACGGGATCGACTGCCCGGTGACGGTGTTGGGCGGCTGGTCGGACCCGGCGTCGGGCTGCACCTGGACCGTGAGGCCCAGACCCTCCAGCGTCGCCCGTGCATCGTTCAGCTGCTGGTTCTCGACGTTGGGCATCTCGACCTGGCCCCGCGACACGAGCACCTCGACCTCGGTGCCCGGCGGAACGCGGGTCCCGGCCGGCGGGTTGGTGTTGATGACGGTGTCGCGCTCCTTCTCGGAGTCGCGTTCGACCCGGACCGGCAGCAGACCCCGGCTGTCGAGCTGGGCGGCCGCCTGGTCGTAGGTGAGGTCCTCGAGGTCGGGCAGCACCACCGGCTCGGGTCCTTCGCTGACGATCAGCGTGATCTCGCTGCCCTCGTCGACCGTGTCACCGGCCGGCGGGTCGGTGCCGATGACCAGGTCGACGGGGACGTCGGCACTGGCCTGGGTCTCGGTCTCGGGGGCCACCGCGAATCCCTCCGCCTCCAGGGCGCGGGTCGCGGCGGCGACGTCCAGCTCGGACACGCTGGGTACCTCGACCTGGGCGACCGGCGGCTCGTCGTTGCCGGTCAGCTGCCACACCGCGATGCCGATGCCGAGCAGGGCCAGCAGCACGACGGCGCCGAGCGCCCACCACTTGCGGCGGTCGGTCTCGCCGGGCTCGGGCACCGCCCGGCGGGCCCCTCCGGCCACCGGTGCGACGGCGGGCGCCACGGCGGTGGCGCCGACCGCGGCGACGGCCGTGGTCGGGGCGTCGACGTGCTGACCGCCGATGACCCGCTCGATGTCGCGGCGCATGTCCCCGGCCGACTGGTAGCGGTCCTCGGTGCGCTTGGCGAGCGACTTCGCCACGATGTGGTCGATCGAGGCGGTCACGTCGGGGTTGTACTGCGACGGCGGCCTGGCCTCCTCGCGCACGTGCTGGTAGGCCACCGACACCGGGCTCTCGCCCACGAACGGCGGCCGGCCGGCGAGCAGCTCGTACAGCAGGCAGCCGGCGGAGTAGATGTCGCTGCGGGCGTCGACGGTCTCACCACGGGCCTGCTCGGGCGACAGGTACTGCGCCGTGCCGATGACCGCGGCCGTCTGCGTCATGGCCGACGAGGCGTCGGCGATCGCCCGGGCGATGCCGAAGTCCATCACCTTGACCTTGCCCTCGGGCGTCAGCATGACGTTGGCCGGCTTGATGTCGCGGTGGATGATGCCGGCGCGGTGGCTGTAGTCCAGGGCGCTCAGCACGTCGGCGGTGATCGACAGGGCGCGTTCGGGCAGGATCTTGCGACCGTCACGCAGCACCTCGCGCAGGGTCTGGCCCTCGACGAGCTCCATGACGATGTACGGGATCGACGTCCCGGCGGCGTCGGGCGCCTCACCGGTGTCGTAGACCGCCACGATCGACGGGTGGTTCAGCGCGGCCGACGACTGGGCCTCGCGGCGGAACCTCTCCTGGAAGGTGGGATCGGCCGCCAGCTCGGACTTCAGCTGCTTGACCGCCACGGTGCGCCCGAGGCGCAGGTCGCGGCCGATCCGCACGTCGGCCATGCCCCCGCGGCCCAGCAGGCCCTCGAGCTCGTAGCGTCCGCCGAGCAGCGTGGTGGAGTCGTCGGAATCGGTCATGGTGTCACTCTCCCAGAGGGGCGGGGGCACGGTGGTGGAAGCATCGGAAGGCGGTGGAGGCGGGCGGTCGTCACAGTCCCAGCACCGCCTGCATGACGGAGCGGGCGATCGGCCCGGCGAGCCGTCCGCCGGCGATCTCGTCGCGACCGGTGCTGCTGGACTCCACGACCACGGCGACGGCGACCTGCTGGTCGCCGGCCTTGGCGTAGGAGACGAACCAGGCGTACGGCGGTCGGTCGGGCGTGGACTGCGCGGTGCCGGTCTTGCCGCCCACCTGCACCCCGCCGATGCGGGCGGAGGCGCCGGTGCCGTTCTCGACGACGTCGACCATCATCGCCTGCAGCACCCGGGCCTGGTCGGGCGTGAGGGCCTCGGCGTACTCCGTGGGCTCGGCCTCCTCCAGCACCCGCAGGTTGGGGGCCCGGACGGTGTCGACCAGGTACGGCTCCATGACGACGCCGTCGTTGGCGATGCCGGCCGCGACCATGGCCATCTGCAGCGGGGTGGCGGCCACCTCGAACTGGCCGATGCCGGACTGGGCCAGCTGGGGGGCCTCGAGCGTGGTGTCGGGCGGGGTGAACCGGCTTGCCGTCGAGGCGAGGCCGTCGAGGATGTCGTCGCCGAACCCGAACTTGGCGGCTTGCTCGGCGAGGGCCTCCTGGCCGATCTGTCCGGCAAGGTCGCCGAAGCTGACGTTGCAGGACACGCTCAGGGCGCGCTGGAAGGTGATCGGGTCGCCACCGCAGTCGCCGCCACCCTCGTTGGGCAGCTGGTAGGTGATCCCCGGGAACGGCAGGAGGGCTCCGCCGCGGACCTCGGAGTCGGGGGTGAGGCCGAGCTGGTCGATCGCGGCGGCCGCCGTCACGAGCTTGAAGGTCGAGCCCGGCGGCAGGATCTGGTCGGCGGCCCGGTTGATCAACGGGTCGTTCTCGTCGGCGAGCAGCGCCTGCATGGTGTCGTCGACGAACCCGAGATCGTGCGACGCCAGCGCGTTGGGGTCGTAGGACGGCTGCGTGACCATCGCGAGGATCGCCCCGGTCTCGGGATCGATGGCCGCCACGGCCCCCTTGGTCCCGGCCCCGAGCGCCTCCAGACCGGCTGCGGCGGTGCGTTGCGCCAGGGCGTTGATGGTCAGCTCGACGCTGCCGCCCTGCGGCTGGTTGTTGGCCAGCAGGTCGACCACACGGTTCACGAACAGACGGTTGTCGCTGCCCGAGAGCACACCGTTCTGGGCCCGCTCGACGGCGGTGTTGCCGTGGACGTACGAGAAGTACCCGGTGATGGGGGCGTACAGCGGGCCCTCGGGGTACTGGCGCTGGAACCGGAAGCGGTCGTCGCTCGGGACGCTCTGCGCGATCGGCTCGCCGCCCACCAGGATCGGTCCCCGCTCCCGGGAGAACTCCTCGTCGATCACCCGCCGGTTGCCGTTGCGGTCGTTGAGGTCGCCGGCCTGGACGAACTGCACGACCGTGATGTTGACCAGCAGGGCCACGAAGAGCGCCAGGCAGGCGATGGCGAGGTTCCGGATCGGTGCGTTCACCGGCGCACCACCTGGGTGGCCTCGTCCTGCTCGATGACGGCCACGGGGGGCGCCGGCCGGCGGGTCTGGTCACTGATCCGCAGCAGCAGGGCGATGATCGCCCAGTTCATGACGATCGAGGACCCGCCCTGCGCGAGGAACGGGGTGGTGAGGCCGGTCAGCGGGATCAGCCGGGTGACCCCACCGATGACGACGAAGACCTGCAGCGCCATGGAGACGGCCAGACCCGCGGCGAGCATCTTGCCGAACGCGTCGCGGCAGGTCAGCGAGATGCGCAGGCCGCGCTCGACGATCAGGCCGTAGATCAGGATGATCGCCATCAGGCCAGTGAGCCCGAGCTCCTCTCCGAGGGAGGCGGCGATGAAGTCGGAGAAGCCGAACGGCGTCAGCTGCGGGCTGCCCTGCCCCCACCCCTGGCCGATCATGCCACCGTGCGCGAGCCCGAACAGACCGTTGATGACCTGGAAGTTGGCGTCGGGGTCGCCGAACGGGTCCGACCACGCCTCGAAGCGGCGCTGCACGTGGCCGAAGGCGGTGTAGCCGAACCAGGCGCCGACCCCGAACAGCGCGGCGCCGACCACGAGCCAGCCGGGTCGTTCGGTGGCGATGTAGAGCATCACGACGAACAGGCCGAAGAACAGCAGGGACGAGCCGAGATCACGCTGGAAGACCAGGATCCCCACGCTGATCAACCAGCCGCCCAGGATCGGACCGAGATCGCGTCCTCGCGGCAGGTCGATGCCCAGGACCCGCCGCCCGGCGAGCGCCAGGGCGTCGCGCTTGACGACGAGGTAGCCCGCGAAGAAGATCGCCAGGCAGATCTTGGCGGCCTCGCCGGGCTGGAAGCTGAACGGACCGAGGGCGATCCAGATGCGCGCGCCCCGGATGTTCTGACCGATGTACGGCAGCAGCGGGAGCACCAGCAGGATGATCGCGGCGAGGCCGAAGCTGTAGGTGTAGGTCTGCAACCGGCGATGGTCGCGCACCACGAACAGCACGACGGCGAAGGCCGCCAGCCCGAGCCCGGTCCACATCAGCTGGGAGGTGGCCAGCGCGTTCCAGTCCGGGTCGACCTGCTCGTAGCCCAGGTCGATCCGGTAGATCATGGCCAGTCCCAGCCCGTTGAGGCAGATGACCAGCGGCAGCAGCACCGGGTCGGCGTACGGCGCCACGCGGCGGATCACCAGGTTGGCGGCCACGGCGACCGCCGTGAGGGTCGCGGCGAGCGGGAGCACCCCCGCGGGCACGCGGCCCTCGACGCCCAGACCGACGGCGCAGTACGCGCTGACGCCGATGACGACCGCCATCACCGTGAGGATCAGCTCGGCGCCGCGTCGCTTGCGCGGCACCCACGTTCCCTGATCGCTCACGGTGTGACCACCTGGTCGGGGAGGATGACGCCCGGGGTGGGCGTCGGCGTCGGGGTGGGCACCGGCGCGGGGGCGACCTCGCGCCGCAGGTCCTCCACGATCTGCGCCGCGTCGGCCCGGTCGGTGGCCTCGATGCCGTCCGTCACCTGGCTGCGCTGGAAGTTCGTGAGGTCGTCGAGCTCGACGTCGCTGACCTCGTCGACCTGGCTCAGGGAGATGCCGGGAAGGTCGGCCTGGACCCCCTGGAAGATCGCGACCCGGCCGTCGCTCTCGGCGACGTAGTACTGGGTCTGCGTCCAGTTGTAGGCCAGCACCCCGCCCCCGGCGAACAGTGCCGCGACGACGACGAGGGCTCCGATCCAGCGGACCCACCGCCACCGGGACGGGGGCCGCGGGGCGTAGCGGATCTCCTCGGGGTCGAGGTCGAGGGTGTTCCCCCGCGACGACCCGGCCGACCCGTGGCCGGTGCGCGGCCGGGGGGAGGAGGCGGCCGCCCCCACGAGGTGCGGCTGCCCGTCGCTGGACGCCAGGTGCTCGTCGGGGTCGTCCGACGCGTCGACGAACTCACCGATGACCACGGTCACGTTGTCGACGCCGCCGCCCTCGAGCGCCAGCTGCACCAGGGAGGTGGCGGCCTGGTCGATCGTCTCGGCGCCCAGCGTCTGCGCGATGGTCTCGTCGTCGACCATGTCGGTCAGTCCGTCGCTGCACAACAGGTAGCGGTCGCCGAGCTGCGGCTGGACCCAGGCGAAGTCGGCCCGGTTGTCGTCGCGGCCGAGCATCGCGCGCAGGAGCAGGGACTTGTGCGGGTGGTGCCGGGCCTCCTCGCGGGTGATCCGGCCCTCGTCGACCAGGCTCTGCACGAAGGTGTGGTCGGTGTTGAGCTGGGTCAGCTCGCCGCCCCGCAGCCGGTAGGTGCGGGAGTCGCCCAGGTGCGCCGTGGCGAACTTGTCGCCGTCCCACAGCATCGCCTCGAGCGTCGTCCCCATGCCCTCGACCGCGGGGTCGTCGGTGATGAGGTCCCCGAGGCGCTCGTTGGCGCGGGCCACGGCGTGCTCGAGCGCGTCCATGGCGTCGACCCCGAGGTCGCGGTCCAGCTGCCGCACGATGCCGACGGCCTCCGACGACGCGAGGTCGCCGGCCGCGGCGCCGCCCATGCCGTCGGCGACCACGAGCAGGCGGGCGCTGGCGTAGCCGGAGTCCTGGTTGTTGTTGCGTCGCAGGCCGACGTCGGAGAGCGCCGTGTAGCGCAGCGCGAGCGAGGTCATCGGCTACTTCCGCAGCTCGACGATGGTCTTGCCGAGCCGGACCTGCAGACCGAGGCCGATGGGGGTGGGCGTGGTGATGCGCTGGTTGCCGAGGTAGGTGCCGTTGGTGGACCCCAGGTCCTCGACGAACCACTGCTCGCCGTTGGTGGCGAACCGCGCGTGCCGGGTCGACACGTAGTCGTCGTCGAGCCGGATCGCCGCGTCGGTGCCCCGGCCCAGCAGGATCGGCTGGTCACCCAGGGGCACGCTCTGCCCGGCGTTGGGACCGTCGACGATCTGCAGCTTGGTGGGCGTGCCGCGTTGCGGCTTGCGTGGCTTGGAGACCTTGGCCGGTGCGGCGGGTTGGCGCGCCGGGCGGGCGGCCTTGGTGGCCGGCACCTTCGTGCCGAAGATGTCGGACCGGATGACCGAGACGGCCGACAGGACGAACATCCACAGCACGACGAGGAACCCGATCTTGATCAGGGTGAGCGTCAGTTCGGACATTCAGGCCTCCTGCTCGCCGATGCGGACGACCAGGGTCGTGTTGCCGAGGCGGATCTCGGCGCCGTGCTGGACGGTGGCGGTGGTCACGCGGTGACCGTTGAGGACCACGCCGTTGGTGGAGCCGAGGTCGGTGATGGTGACCGACAGGCCGTCGCCGGTGTCGTGCACGTCGAACTCGGCGTGGCGGCGGGAGATGCCGGGGTCGTCGATGCGCAGGTCGGCCTCGCTGCCGCGCCCGATCACGAGGCCCGGCGGCACCAACGGGTGCCGCATGCCGTTGACCTCCAGCACCGCCTCGTAGCGCAGCACGCCGGAGTCGGTGAGGCCCGCGCCGGAGGACGACTTGACCGTGGCGTTGGTGCGGCTGCGGACCCGGAACCGGCCGGTTCCGAGCTCGGGGGACTCCACGAACGAGATGGCCAGGCCACCGGCGAGGGTGTAGCGCTGCTCCTTGACATGCTCGCGGACCAGGGTCGCCAGCTCGCCGGACAGGGTGTCGCCGAAGGGGTTCAGACGGTCGAAGTCCGACGGGGACAGCTCGACGGTGAAGTCGTTGGGAGCCAGCATCCGTTGACGCGACAGGACCTGCGCGGCGTTGTCGATCTCGCGCTGCAGGGCTGCGGCGATCTCGACCGGCTGCACCGCGCTGCGGAACGCGCGCGCGAACGCGCCCGACACGGCGCCCTCGAGGCGCTGCTCGAAGCGTTGCAACACTCCGGCCACGGTGCCTCCTTCGTCGTCGGTACGGGTTCGGCTCTGTCTGATCGTAACGACTCCCACGCAGATCGCCGGAGTCCCGGTGCTAGACTCGTGCCTCGGTCCGGCTCGAGCCGGTCCGGATGCGCGCGGGTGGCGGAATGGTAGACGCGCTGGCTTCAGGTGCCAGTGTCCGCAAGGGCGTGGGGGTTCGAATCCCCCCTCGCGCACACACGAACGCACAGGGTGTCTCCTCCGGGAGGCACCCTGTCGTCGTTCCGGGGTCAGCCTCGCCGGAGGCCGTGGTCGCCGAACGGTTCGTCGCGTTCGCGCACGGCCTCGCGGAACCCCGCGGCGGCGGCTCGCTGCTGGAAGGCGTAGCCCTCGCGCGTGTGGCGTGAGACCCCGTCGAAGACCGTGCTGATCATCTGGGAGGTCGCGGTGCCCTGGGCCAGCAGGGCACTGTTGAGCGCCAGCTTGATCATCATCAGCTGGTTGACCGGCATCATCGCGATCCGTTCGAGCAGGGCCTCGGTGCGGTCGTCGAGCTCGTCGGCGGGACACGACTCCACCGCCAGTCCCCACTCGGCCGCCTGCGCGCCGGTGAGGCAGTCGCCCGTCAGCAGCAGGCGCTTGGCCCGCTGGTCGCCCAGCCGGTGCGCCCACATGCCGGCCGCGGGCACGCCCCAGACCCGCGTGGGCGGGTAGCCGATCTTGGTGTCGTCGGCGCAGATGATCTGGTCGGCGTACAGCGCGATGTCGGTGCCGCCGGCGACGCAGAAGCCGTGCAGCTTCGCCACGGTCGGCTTGTCAGCGTGCAGCAGCGAGGAGAAGCCGCGGTTGAAGCGGCTCATCATGGCGTAGTCGAGCATCGGGTCCCAGGTGCCGGCCGGGTCGTGGTTGACCGCCTGCACGACCGGGTCGACCGTGGTGCCCGTGAGGTCGTCCACGGCGGCCTCGGGCCGGCCGCCGTTCTCGGCGAAGATCGAGAGGTCGTAGCCGCCGCAGAACCCCGACCCGCGGCCCGACACCACGATCACGTGCACGCGCGGGTCGAGGTCGGCACGCTCGACCGCGGCCGCGAGGTCCAGCGGGGTGTCGACCGTGATGGCGTTGCCGCGTTCGGGCCGGTCGAAGGTGATGCGGGCGATCCGCCCGGTGACCTCGTAGGTGAGCGTCGCGTAGGTCGGCTCGGTCTGCTCGCCCCGGTGGCGCCCGGCGAACGGCGAGCCCTCGCCCTCGGTCCAGCCGTCACGCCACGCCGCCGGACGGTCCGCCGGACCGGCTGCGCCCTCGCTCATGCCCCGACCTTGACGGTGGCGCGCTCGATGATCGGGGCGAGGTCCAGGCCCGCGGGCAGGGTGCCGAAGACGGTGCCCCAGTCGCGGTCCAGCCGGCTCGCCGCGAACGCGTCGCTGACCGCGGGGTGCCCGAACCGCACCAGCAGGGAGGCCTGCAGGGCGATCGCGAGGTCGCCGACGATCCGCCGGGCCCGCAGCTCGGCGGAGGCCGGATCGGTGAACTGGTCCTTGAGCCGACGGGCGAACGCGTCGAGGCGCGGCTCGGCGCCCGCCACGGAGTCGAGCTCGTCGAACAGTGCCGTGAGCGTGGCCGGCTGCTTGGCCACGGCTCGCAGGGTGTCGAGCGCCGCCACGTTGCCCGAGCCCTCCCACACGCTCATCAGCGGCGCCTCGCGGTACAGGCGCGGCATCCGTGAGTCCTCGATGTAGCCGTTGCCCCCGAGACACTCCAGCGCCTCGGCGGCGTGGACGGGGCCGCGCTTGCACACGTAGTACTTCGACACCGCGAGCGAGATGCGGCGCAGGTCGGCGGCTCGTTCGTCGCCGGCGAGAGCGCGGTCGGTCAGGTCCGCCAGCCACATCGCCACGGTGCTGGACGCCTCGGCCTCGACCGCGAGGTCCGCCAGCACGTTGCGCATCAACGGCTGGTCGACGAGAGCCGCGCCGAACGCCGACCGGTGGGTGGCGTGGTGCACCGCGGCCTGCACCCCGACCCGCATCCCGCTGGCCGAGCCGATCGTGCAGTCGAGCCGGGTCATGTTGACCATCTCGATGATGGTCCGCACCCCTCGGCCCTCGTCGCCGAGCCGCCAGCCGAAGGCCTGGTCGTACTCCACCTCGCTGCTCGCGTTGGAGCGGTTGCCGAGCTTGTCCTTGAGCCGCTGCAGCGCGACCCGGTTGGTCGTGCCGTCGGGCAGGACCCGCGGCACCACGAAGCAGGTCAGGCCGCCGGGAGCCTGGGCGAGCGTCAGCAGGATGTCGGACATCGGCGCCGAGGTGAACCACTTGTGGCCGGTGAGCCGGTAGGTGCCGTCGGCCTGTTCGGTGGCGTGCGTCGTGTTGGCCCGCACGTCCGAGCCGCCCTGCTTCTCGGTCATCGACATGCCGGCGGTGAGCCCGGCCTTGGTCTCCGGTGCCGCGAACGACGGGTCGTACACCGTGGTGGCCAGCAGGGGCTCGAACCGGGCGGCGAGCTCGGGGTCGACCCGCAGGGCCGGCACCGCCGCGTAGGTCATGGAGATGGGGCACTGGTGACCCGCGTCGACCTGGCCCCACACGCTCAGCCCGGCGGCGCGGCGCAGGTGGGCGTGCGGGTCGCCGGTCACCCACGGGGTGCCGTGCAGCCCGTACCCGGTGGCCCGGGTCATCAGCTGGTGGTAGCTGGGGTCGTAGACGACCCGGTCGATGCGGTGGCCGTAGCGGTCGTGGGTGTGCAGGACCGGCTCGTGGCGTTCGGCCAGGTCGCCGAGCTCCTGGGACGCGGCGGAGCCGGCGTCACGCCCGATGGCGGAGAGCTCGTCGAGCGCGCCGGTCGCGCCGACGCGGGTGAAGGCCTCGGTGTACGGCGCGTAGTCGGCGGCGTCGTAGTCGACGAGGGGCGGCACCTGGTTGGTCACGTCGTGGGTGGTGGTCATGCGATCTCCTCGTGCAGGTCGGTCAGCTCGGTGCGGAAGGTCTCGTAGGCGCGTCTCAGCTCGGCGGCCGGCCAGTGCCGGGGTCGCAGCGACGGCGGCAGCACCGGGTCGGTGCGCAGGTGCCGCACGATGGCGGCGGCGTTGACGAAGCGGGTGGCGAGCGTGGCGCCGCCGTGGGCGGTCGCGAGCAGCGTGTCAGCGACGGCTGCCCAGGCCGGGAGGTCCCAGAGCCGGCCGGCCAGGTCGACGTCGGAGGCGGGACGGGCGGCGAACACCTCGACGTCGGGGCCGATGGGTGCGACGACGTCGAGCGTGGCCGGCCGGGTCCAGACGCCCTCACGGAGCTCGGCCATCCGCCGGGCCCGCATCACGGCCCGGTGGTCGGCGCGGGTGGCGGCGTCGCGACCCGTCCCGGTGACCACCACGAGGTCCCACGTGCCGTCGTACGGCAGCTCGACCGGGTCGAGGTCGGCGTCCTGGGCGGCCTGGCGGGCCAGGTGTCGAGGGGTGAGCGCGTAGACGGCGCCCTCGTTGGTGAGGTCCCCGGCGGCCACCATGCGGGACAGGGCGACCCGCAGCGTCGAGGGAGAGATGCCGAACTCCTCGCCGAGCGCCAGCAGGTGCCGGACGGGCAGCCGTGCCGGATGGGCACCGAGCAGCAGGCTCAGCACGACCGACCGGGCGGTCAGGCTGCCGGTGGTCACCGGGGCGAGGGGCGCGTCCATGAGCCGACCTTACGCTCTCGCGTCATCTGTTGACAAGATGTAACACTGGGCCGGGAGAGGCGCGGACCCGACATGCCGAGCAAGGCATACCTCGATACCGTCGGGGGATCGTGAGAATCCTGAGATGGCGATGAGCGAACGGTTGGGGAGTGCATCCTCGGACCGTTCCGCGGCGTCCGGTCTCACGTGGACGGTCGGGTCCGTGGCCTCGCGCACCGGACTGCCCGCCTCCACCCTGCGCACCTGGGAGCGTCGCTACGGCATCGGACCCACCGAGCGGACCAGTGGGGGGCACCGCCGGTACACGGAGCTGGACATCGCCCGGGTCGAGCTGTTGAACCGGCTGATCGCCCGCGGGGTCTCGGCTCGCGAGGCGGCCCAGGTCGCGTCCACCTACGACGGCAGGGACGCTCCCCGCCCCCCGGACGGATCCGACGTGACGGCCCTGGTGCACGAGCCGGACGCGATGATCCACGCCGTCCTCGAGGCCGCGGCCACGCACAACGGTGAGCGCATCAGCAGCATCCTCGGCGCCGCGGTGGACACCCACGACGTCGTCACGGCCTGGACCGACTACTTCGCGCCGGCCCTGGTGCGGATCGGCGAGGAGTGGTCGGCGGGCAACGTCGACATCGCCGCCGAGCACCTGGTCAGCGAGCGGCTGTCGGTGGAGCTGCGCGCCTTCGTGCACCGCAAGCCCGATCTCGACCACGAGCGCGGCACCGTGCTGCTCGCCAGCGCCGAGGACGACCAGCACTCGCTGCCGGTCGTGGCCCTGCAGGCGGCACTCGCCGACCGCGGCATCGCCTGCCACTCGCTGGGCGCCCGGCTGCCCGCCTCCTCGCT
This sequence comes from Aeromicrobium marinum DSM 15272, assembly GCF_000160775.2. Taxonomy (NCBI): domain Bacteria; kingdom Bacillati; phylum Actinomycetota; class Actinomycetes; order Propionibacteriales; family Nocardioidaceae; genus Aeromicrobium; species Aeromicrobium marinum. The sequence continues at coordinate 2,747,368 of NZ_CM001024.1, forward strand.
GGCCAAGGTCATCGCGACGCTCGATCCGCGGGTCGTCTTCCTGTGGGCCTCGTTGCCGCGCCCGTCGGTCGACCAGCTCTGGAAGGTCGTCACCGCCACGCCGCCGTCGTCGACCGTGCTCATCGGTGGTCCCGGCTGGCCCGCGGACCCGCTCGTCGACCCCGGCGACCGGGAGCCGACGCGCACGAGAGACCTGGCGGACGCGGTCGACCGGGTGACCGGCCTGCTGGCGTGAGGGTCAGGCGGGCCGGTCGGCGTCGACCGGGCCGTACAGGGCGCAGCGCGCCCGGGTGGACCACGCCCAGTACCGGTCGCCGAACGACCAGTGCCACCACTCGGTCGGGTAGTTGACCAACCCCGCCGCGCCCAGGGCGTCGGCGAGCGTCGCCCGGTGCTCGCGGGCCTGCGACGAGATGTTCGCCGCATCGAAGTAGCAGGCGCCCTCGGACTCCTCCGGCGTCGCGTTGACCGCCGTGCCCAGGTCGAGCGGCCGCCCCGCCACGTCCGCCAGGGTGAGGTCGATCGCCGCGCCCGCCACGTGCGGCGCGACCTCGGGCGGGGAGATGTAGCGGCTCGCGAGCCGGCGCAGCTGCAGGTCGGTCAGGTCGGGGTCGGCCGTGCGCAGCTCGGCGCAGTAGGCGTCGAAGTGCCGTCGCTGGACCGCCGGCTCCCGGTGGCCCTCGACGATCATGAGCCGGACACCCGCCGGCACCAGCTCGGTGGCGTGCAGCAGCCGGTCGGCGACGCCGCGCCGGACCGACGACCAGGCCGGGCCCTCGTTGACCTTGAGGTGACTGAACGCGAACCCGCCCAGCTCGCGCAGGTCGACCAGCGGCTCGCCGACCTCCTCGACGCCGATCTCGGTGATCTGCGGATCGGCGAGCAGCACGAGGTCGGTCACGGCGTCACGGTAGCGCTCCCGTCGCCGCCCTACCGACGAGTAGCATCGGGGCATGACCGACGAGCGCGTGATCACCGAGATCGACGGACCCATTGCCCGGGTGTGGCTGAACCGACCCGACAAGCTCAACGGGGTGGACTTCGGGATCCTCGACGGACTCGTGGCCGCCGCCGGACGGATCGAGAAGGACCGCGACGTCCGCGCCGTGGTCCTGTCGGGCCGCGGCGACTCGTTCTGCGCCGGGCTCGACTTCGCCACCGTCAACAAGACGCCGCGCAAGGTCTTCTCGCACTTCGTCCCGAACCCGTTGCGAGGCACCAACGGGTTCCAGCAGTCGCTGTGGGCCTGGCGCCGCCTGCCGGTCCCGGTGGTCGCGGTCACCCGCGGGCACGTGTTCGGAGCCGGTATCCAGCTCGCCCTCGCGGCGGACTTCCGGTTCACGACCCCCGACGCCCAGTGGTCGGTGCTGGAGGCCAAGTGGGGCCTCGTCCCCGACATGAGCGGCACCGTCCCGCTCGTGGAGCAGCTGCCGCTCGACCTCGCCAAGCGGTTGTCGATGACCGGCGAGGTCTTCACCGGTCAGCAGGCCGCCGACTGGGGGCTCGCCACGGGGAGCGACCTCGACCCCGAGAAGCCGGCCCTCGAGCTCGTCCACCAGCTGATCGCGCGGTCGCCGGACTCCGTGGCGGCCACCAAGCGCCTGCTCAACGAGGCGTCGCGCCGCAGCGTCCGGGCCCAGTTCGCGCTGGAGCGGCGCCTGCAGCTGAAGATGTTCCGCTCCCCCAACACCAAGGTCGCGCGCGCTGCAGGCGCGAGGCGGCAGGACCCGGAGTTCGGCCCGCGCACCTTCGGTTGAGCCGCCGGTAGGGTGGACCGGGTGACTGACGAGAAGCCGGGCAAGAAGGTCGCGGACCAGTACGACCGCGGATACGACTACACGTCCTACTGGGACCACCGCGACTACGAGCACGCGGCCGAGGAGGCCGCCCTGCGCACCCTGCTCGAGGGGCGCCACTTCGCCCGCGCGGCCGACATCGGGGGTGGCTTCGGTCGCCTGTGCCTGCTGCTGCGCGAGTACGCCGACCACGTCACGCTCGCCGAGCCCAGCCAGACCCAGCTCGACGCGGCCGTGAAGGTGCTGGCGAACACCGACGTCGCCCAGGTCCGCATGCAGGCCGACGACCTGCAGTTCGCCGACGGCGAGCTGGATCTCGTCACGATGGTGCGGGTCATGCACCACATCCCCGAACCCACGACCGAGTTCGCCGAGATCGCCCGGGTGCTGGCGCCGGGGGGCACCGCGATCATCGAGGTCGCCAACTACGGTCACTTCAAGAACCGTCGGGCGCACCGCAAGGCGGGCACGTCGCTGCCCACCGAGCCGGTCAGCATCCGCACGGCGCCGGCCGACGAGCCCGACGCGATCGCCTTCGTCAACCACAACATCGACACCGTGGTCGGTCAGCTGTCGGCCGCGGGGCTGAGCCTGCACGACAAGCTGAGCGTGTCGAACCTGCGCAGCCAGAAGCTCAAGAAGGTGCTCCCGCACGGCGCGATGGTCGCGGTCGAGAAGCGTCTCCAGCGCCGGCTGGCGAAGAACGACTTCGGCCCCAGCATCTTCCTGGAGCTGCGCAAGGCCTGAGCGGACGCCCGGTCAGCCGTCGGTCAGGCCGTCCAGCACGGCCCGCACGGTGCCGGGGTGGTCGGCAAAGATCCCGTCGACGCCGGCCTCCACCAGCGCCCTGACCTCGCCGGCCACGTCGCCCCGGGCCGCGGGGTCGGCGCCGATCCGGAGGTCCGCGGGCAGGAAGCGGTTCTCGGCGCGCACCGTGTAGACGACGACCTTCAGTCCCGCACGGTGCGCCTCGTCGGTGATCGGGGACGGCGCGGTCAGGTGACCGAGGGCGTCGCGCGGGACCACGCTGTCCTTCTCCGGGCCCAACCACTGGGCGTATGTCGAGATCTCGCGGAGCCCCGCCGGCGACATCAGGTCGGCGTAGGTGCGGGGGTCTCCGGCTGCGGCGAGGTCGAAGGGCGCGCCGGTGGCGGACGTCAGCTGCACCAGCTCGACCTCGGACCGGGCGGCCAGCCATCGCAGCCCGGCCGTCTCGAACGACTGCACCGCGATCCTCGCGTGTCGGTGGTCGAGGCCCGCGGTGCGCAGCGACCGCAGCAGCGGCTCCTCCAACGGAAGCCCGATCGAGGCGAAGTACGTCGGGTGCTTGGTCTCGGGCGTCACGCCGATCCGGCGGCCGAGGCGGCGGCCCTCGGACTCGGCGAGCCGGAGGATCTCGTCGAAGGTGGGGACCGGGTACCGGCCGTCGAAGCGCGTGTTGTCGGGACGTACCGCGGGCAGGCGCTCGATCGCGCGCAGGGTCCGCAGCTCGGCGAGGGTGAAGTCCTCCGTGAACCAGCCCTCCACGGTCCGGCCGTCGATCGCCCGGGTCGTGCGGCGGTCCGCGAACTCGGGATGGTCCCCCACGTCGGTCGTGCCGCTGATCTCGTTCTCGTGGCGTGCCACCAGGACGCCGTCCCGCGTGGACACGAGGTCGGGCTCGATGTGGTCGGCCCCCAGGCGGATCGCCAGCCGGTAGGCGGCCAGGGTGTGCTCGGGCCGGTGCCCGGAGGCCCCCCGGTGCGCGAAGAGCTCGACCGTGCGGGGCGCGGCGGCCGTGGGCAGCACGGGACCGCGGGACGGCAGGGCCCGCACCGGGCCGGGATGCACGAGCGACATGCTCCGACTGCACGCCCGCGGGGTGTCAGGCAGGTGTGGCCGGGCCGGCCCTCAGGTGAACAGTGTCCGTCGGGCGGTGCCGCAGGTCAGAGCACGTCGAGCCGGCGGAGCACGGCCCGCACGTGGTCGAGCGCGCGGGCGTCGGCCAGACCGGTGGTGTCGTCGAAGTACAGCCCGTCCCCGATCAGCTGGATGGTCCGCGCCAACGAATCGTCACCGAGGTGCTCCTGCAGCACGCCGAACCACGCCTCCCGCAGGTCCGCCAGGGCGGCCGAGGCGCGGGGGTCGCTCTCCTGCGCGATGCGTGCCGTGGCGATGAGGGCCCGGTCGAAGTCGCTGCCGGAGTCGACGGACGTCTCGAGGTAGAAGTCGACGGGCCCGTTCGGGGCCTGACGCATGCGGACGGTGTCGTCCTCGCCCTGGGCGCGCAGCCGATCGAGCATGCCCTCGACCAGGTCGTCCTTGCTGTGGAAGTGGTAGAGCAGGCCGCCCTTGGAGACACCGGCCTCCGCCGCCACGGCGTCGAGCGTCGCACTGCGACTGCCGGCGCCGACCACGAGCGTCTCGAACGCGTCGAGCAACCGGTCTCGCGTCGATCGATCGCCGGTCATGCGCCGAGTGTAGGTCGCGCTGCGGCGGGTGTGGCGAGACGCACCCCGTCCTCGTTCGCTACTGTACCGTCCAGACGGTACAGTGATCTCGACGCACCCGTAGCCGACGCTCCGAAAGGGGGCCCGCCATGACCACCACCACCCGCGACCTCACCCCGACCCGCGCCACGGCCCGCGACTGGCTGGCCCTCGCCGTCCTGATGCTGCCCGTGCTGCTGGTGTCGGTCGACAACACCGTCCTGAGCTTCGCGCTCCCCGAGATCAGCACCGAGCTGCGACCGACCGGCTCGCAGCTGCTGTGGATCGTGGACGTCTACGCGCTCATGCTCGCCGGTCTGCTGATCGCGATGGGCAGTCTCGGCGACCGGATCGGTCGCCGCCGGCTGCTGCTCGTGGGCGCTGCCGGCTTCGGTGCCGCGTCGGTGGTGGCCGCGTTCAGCCCGAGCGCCGAGGCCCTGCTGGTCGCCCGGGCGATGCTCGGCTTCTTCGGCGCGATGCTCATGCCGTCGACGCTCTCGCTGATCCGCAACGTGTTCCTGCACCCCCACGACCGCCGGCTCGCGATCGCGACGTGGGCTGCGATGTTCTCCGGCGGCGCCGCCCTCGGTCCGATCCTGGGCGGCGTGCTGCTCGAGCACTTCTGGTGGGGCTCGGTCTTCCTCATCAACGCACCGGTGGTGCTCGTGTTCGTGCCGCTCGCCGTGGTGCTGCTCCCGGAGTCGCGCGACCCGCGCCCCGGACCGGTCGACCTGCCGTCGATCGTGCTGTCGCTGTTGGCGATGCTGCCGGTCGTGTACGGCATCAAGCACCTCGCCAAGGCCGGTGTCGACGACGTCACGCTGCTCTCCTTCGGCGTCGGCCTGGGATGTGCGGTGCTGTTCGTGCGCCGTCAGCAGCGGCTCGCGTCGCCGATGGTCGACGTCACGCTGTTCACCGACCCGGTCTTCAGCGGGGCGATCGTGGCGAACCTTCTGAGCCTGATGGGTCTGGCCGGGTTCCTGTTCTTCGGCGCACAGCTGCTGCAGCTCGTCCTCGGTCTGTCGCCGCTGGCGTCGGCCCTGGTCCTGCTGCCCGGTCTGGTCGTCACGGTGGCAGGCGGCTTCATGGCGGTCCGGCTGGTGCGGGTCGTCCCGGTGCGGGTGCTGGTCAGCCTCAGCTTCGTGGCCTCCTCGATCGGGTACGCGATCGCCGCGTTCACCGGGCAGCCCACGGTCACCAGCGTGCTCGTGGCCTTCGCCGTGATGGGACTCGGCATCGGGATCGCCGAGACGCTCACGAACGACCTCGTCCTCAGCAGCGTGCCGCCCCACAAGGCCGGTGCCGCGTCGGCGATCTCCGAGACCGCGTACGAGGTCGGGGCCGTGCTGGGCACGGCCGTGCTCGGCAGCGTGCTCACCGCCACCTACCGCGGCCACCTGCAGGTGCCGCCGATGTTCGCCACCGACAGCGCCGCCTACGAGACGCTCGGCAGCACCCTCGAGCAGGCGTCGCGCCTCTCGGCCCACCTGGGCGGGCCGCTCGCGGAGTCCGCGCGGGAGGCGTTCGACCTCGGGGTGCAACGAGCCTCGGGCGTCGCGATCGTGGTGGCGCTGCTGGCCGCCGCCGTCTCGTGGCGGACCCTCGCGAACGCCCCCCGGTGACCCAGCCCCGCGGGGCCGGGGAGAGGGGCGCGGGGTGGGGTCAGTCGAGCAGACCGGACCGGGCCATGCGACCGAGCAGCTCGCGCATGGCCGAGTCGCCGATGCGTGCCGAGTGCGGCGTGGAGTTGAGCAGCCCGAACGTCGCCTGCACCGCCGATCGCGCGGTGGCCCGGTCCAGCTCGGGCCGCCGGGCCCGGAGCGCGTCGACCCACACGTCGATGTAGTCCAGCTGCAGCCGCCGCACGGCGGCACGCCCCTCGGGGGCCAGCTGCGACCACTCCCGCTCCTGCACCACGATCAGCGCGGGGTGCGTCAACGCGAACTCGATGTGGAACCCGATCAGCGCGTCCAGGTCACCCGCCCGCTCCCGCCCCCCGGTCAGCAGGTGCTGGCTGATGTCGAGCAGGGTGTGGGTCAGCAGCTCGTCCTTGCCGGCGAAGTGCTTGTAGATCGCCGGGCCCGAGATGCCGCACGCCGTCCCGATGTCGTGCATCGACACCCCGCGCGATCCACGGGCCGCGAACAGCTCGGCCGCGACGTCGAGGATCTGCTGCCGGCGGGGTGTCATCCCGGGAGCATACCCAGATCTGGTTAATGACTGTTAACCTCACCGGGTGACGACTCCCCCCTCCACGACGGCCGACCTGCACGCGCTCGTCGGTGACCTGCACGAGCGCCTCGCCCGTGCCCGCCTCGGTGGGCCCGAGGCGTCCCGTGAGCGGCACGTCGGCCGCGGCAAGCTGCTGGCCCGCGACCGGATCGACCGCCTGCTCGACCCGGGCTCGCCCTTCCTGGAGATCGGCGCGCTCGCCGCCACCGGCATGTACACCGACGACGACGGTCGCGACACGGTCCCGAGCGCGGGCATCGTCACCGGCATCGGTCGGGTGGAGGGCCGCGACTGCGTCGTCGTCGCCAACGACGCGACCGTCAAGGGCGGCACGTACTACGGCATCACGGTCAAGAAGCACCTGAGGGCGCAGACGGTGGCCCGCGAGAACCGGCTGCCGTGCATCTACCTGGTCGACTCCGGCGGCGCGTTCCTGCCCGAGCAGGACGACGTGTTCCCCGACCAGCACCACTTCGGCCGGATCTTCTACAACCAGGCCACCATGTCGTCGGAGGGCATCCCGCAGATCGCCGCGGTCATGGGGTCCTGCACCGCCGGTGGGGCCTACGTCCCCGCGATGAGTGACGAGACGGTCATCGTCCGCGAGCAGGGCACCATCTTCCTGGCTGGACCTCCGCTGGTGAAGGCCGCGACCGGCGAGGTCGTGAGTGCCGAGGACCTCGGCGGTGGTGAGGTGCACGCCCGCCGCTCGGGGGTCGTCGACCACCTGGCCGAGGACGACGTGGAGGCGCTGGACATCGTGCGCTCGATCGTGGCCACCCTGCCGCGGCTCGAGGTCGAGCCGCCCGAGGAGCCGGTCCCGCCGCGACTGGACGGGTCGGGCCTCGTGGACGTGGTGCCCCCGGACAACCGCACGCCGTACGACGTCCGCGAGGTGATCCGGCGCATCGTCGACGACTCCCGGCTGCACGAGTTCAAGCCGCTCTACGGAGACACCCTGGTGACCGGGTTCGCGCACATCTGGGGCTTCCCGGTCGCGATCGTGGCCAACAACGGCATCCTGTTCGGGGAGTCCGCCGTCAAGGGGGCGCACTTCGTGCAGCTGGCCGACCAGCGCGGCATCCCGCTCGTGTTCCTGCAGAACATCGCCGGATTCATGGTCGGTCGCGACGCCGAGAACGCCGGCATCGCCAAGGACGGGGCGAAGATGGTGACGGCCGTCGCCACCTGCCGGGTGCCGAAGTTCACCGTCGTGATCGGTGGGTCCCACGGCGCCGGCAACTACGGCATGTGCGGCCGGGCGTACGACCCCCGGTTCCTGTGGATGTGGCCCAACGCCCGCATCTCGGTCATGGGACCCGAGCAAGCCGCCGCCGTGCTCGCGACCGTCCGTCGCGACGGCATCGAGTCGCGGGGCGGCACGTGGTCGGCCGAGGAGGAGGCGGCGTTCAAGGCGCCGGTGCTCGAGCAGTTCACCGAGCAGAGCTCGCCGTACTACTCCACCGCCCGGCTCTGGGACGACGGTGTGATCGACCCCGCCGACACCCGACGGGTGCTCGGCACGGGCCTGCAGGTCGCGGCCCGGACCCCCACCCCCGATGGCCGCTTCGGCCTGTTCAGGATGTGACGGCATGAGCGAGCGCGAGCGAGTGAATAGATGACCCTCTCCCGAGTGCTGGTCGCCAATCGCGGCGAGATCGCCCGCCGGGTGCTGCGTGCGTGCCGCGAGGAGCGGATCGGCACGGTGGCGGTGTTCACCCCCGCCGATGCTTCTGCCACCTTCGTGACCGAGGCCGACGTCGCGGTCGAGGTCGACTCCTACCTCGACATCGACGCGATCGTCGCCGCCGCGGTCCGGCACGGCGCCGACGCGGTGAACCCCGGGTACGGCTTCCTCGCCGAGCGGGCGGCCTTCGCCCGGGCGGTCACGGACGCCGGACTGGTGTTCGTCGGACCTTCTGCCGACGTCATCGAGGCCCTGGGCCGCAAGGACCACGCCCGAGCCATCGCCGAACGGGCCGGGGTGCCGGTCATGCCCCATCACGACGCCGGTGCCGTACCGGCCTACGCCTACCCGGTGCTGGTCAAGGCCGCGGCCGGCGGCGGCGGCAAGGGCATGCGGATCGTCCGCTCGGCCGACGAGCTGCCGGCTGCGATCGAGGCGGCCGGCCGCGAGGCGGCGTCGGCGTTCGGTGACGACACGCTGCTGGTGGAGGCGTACGTCGAGCACGGACGGCATGTCGAGGTCCAGGTGTTCGGTGACAGCCGCGGCCAGGTGGTCCACCTGTTCGACCGGGACTGCTCCGCCCAGCGCCGCCACCAGAAGGTGGTGGAGGAGGCACCGGCGCCGGACCTCGACCCCGAGCTCCGGCGGCAGCTGCACGAGTCGTCGGTGGCCCTGTGCCGGGAGGTCGGCTACGTGGGCGCGGGCACCGTGGAGTTCCTCGTCGCCCCGGCCGCCGACGGTACGTCCCGGGCCTACTTCCTGGAGATGAACACGCGCCTGCAGGTCGAGCACCCGGTCACCGAGGCGGTCACCGGCGTCGACCTGGTGCGCTGGCAGCTCGATGTCGCCGCCGGGTACCCGCTGGCGCTGACCCAGGACGAGATCACCGTGCGGGGTCACGCCGTGGAGGTGCGGATCTACGCGGAGGACCCGTACGCCGGGTTCCTCCCCCAGACCGGCCGGGTCGAGCAGCTCCGCTGGCCGTTGGGCGCCCGGGTCGAGGCGGACCTGGTGCCGGGGCGCGAGGTCGGCACCGCGTACGACCCGATGCTCGCCAAGCTGATCGTGAGCGGCCCCGACCGCGAGCAGGCCCGACGGCAGATGGTCCGGGCGCTCGACGACCTGGTACTGACGGGCGTGGTCACCAACACCGGTTTCCTGCGCCGCTTCGTCGCCGGTGCCGAGTTCACCGCCGGACCGGTCGACACCGGCTGGCTGGATCGTTCCGATGCGGCCGAGCTGCTGACGCGGCCCGAGGCGCCGGACGAGGTCGTGCGTGCCGCCGCCATCGCCTGGTCGGCCGGGCAGGCACGTGGCGGTGGTCCGCTGGGCACCGCCGACGGCTGGCGGGTCGGCGGACCGCCGACGGCGGCTCGGGTCGACCTGGTCGATGCCGCGGGCGACGCGCACCGCGTCGAGGTGCCCTCGGGATCGGGCACCGGTCTGCGGACCTTCGTCGGGACCGACGTCGTGGTCAGCCACGAGGCGCAGACCTGGCGCTTCGCGCGACCGGACCCGATGCGGGGCGACCGGCGAGCCGCTGCCGCCGTCGCCGACGTCACCGCGCCGATGCCCGGCACGGTGCTGGCGATCGACGTCGAGGTCGGCGACCGGGTGACCGGCGGTGCACGGGTCGCCGTGGTGGAGGCGATGAAGATGGAGATCGCGCTGACCGCCCCCTACGACGGCGTCGTTTCCCACGTGGGGTCCGAGCCCGGCCGGCAGGTCCCGCTCGGGCACGTGCTCGTGACGGTCGATCCCGATGAGTGAGGCGGCGGGCGACGACCTGCCCGCGGTCGTCCCGGCGCCCGACCTGCCCGCGGCCGTGACCGTGTACGAGGTCGGCCCCCGCGACGGCCTGCAGAACGAGTCGTCGATCGTCCCGCTCGAGGTCAAGGTCGAGTTCGTCGAACGGCTCGTCGCGGCCGGGCTGCCGGTCGTCGAGGCCACGAGCTTCGTCCACCCCCGGTGGGTACCGCAGCTGGCGGACGCCGCCGAGCTGGTGGCGCGGCTGCCACTCGCCGGACCCGTTCCCCTGCCGGTGCTCGTGCCGAACGACCGTGGCCTCGACCGGGCGATCGAGGCGGGCTGCACCCACGTGGCGGTGTTCGCGAGCGCCACCGAGACGTTCGCGCACCGCAACCTCAACACCGACCTCGACGGGCAGATGGCGATGATCGAGCCGGTGGCGCGACGCGCCCGCGAGGCCGGTCTCGACGTGCGGGCCTACGTCTCGATGTGCTTCGGCGACCCGTGGGAGGGCCGGGTCGATCCCGACCAGGTCGTGGCCGTCGGTCGCCGCCTGCTCGACCTCGGTGCGTCGCAGCTGTCGATCGGGGACACCATCGGCGTGGGGACCCCGGGCGCCGTGACGGACCTCGTCGGCCGTTTCACCGCCGCCGGCACACCGGTCGACCGGCTGGCGCTGCACTTCCACGACACCTACGGGCAGGCCCTCGCCAACGCCCTGGCCGGGCTCCGGGCCGGCGTGACCACGTTCGACGCCTCGGCGGGCGGTCTCGGTGGCTGCCCCTACGCGCAGAGCGCCACCGGCAACCTGGCCACCGAGGACCTGGTGTGGATGCTGACCGGCCTGGGCATCGACCACGGCGTCGACCTCGGCCGGCTGGTCGCCACCAGCACGTGGATGGCGGCGCGACTCGGCCGCACGAGCCCGAGCGCCGTGGTGCGCGCACTGGGTTGACGGGCTGGGCTGACGGGCCGGGTCAGCCCAGGCGGCGGTCGCGCAGCTCGTCGGCGGCGTACCGGCCGACCTGCCAGGTGGCCCACCCGTCGGAACCTCCGGCGACGGCGCCACCGACCAGCGGCACCCGACGGGCCACGAGGGTGATCGCCCGGCGTCCGATGGTCCGCGAGATCAGCTCGGAGGTGACCTCGGTCGCGATCCTCTTGTCCAGCTCCGGGTCGTGGACCGGCGAGGTCGCCAGCGCCATCGGACCGGTCGGCAGCTTCTGCTGCTTGACCAGGACGTCGACGGTGTCGCGGCCCAGCATGCAGGCCAGGATCGCGTTGCGGACCCGCGGCTCCTCGAGGTCGTAGCCGCGCAGGTGGGCGATGCCGGCCACCAGGTGGCACTGCACCAGCATCACGCCGGCCACGTTGGCCGGCACCGCGACCGCCGTGGTGGCGAGACCGCCGAGGTTCGTCACGAATCCCTGCGCCCCGGCGAGGCCGGTGTGCACCCGCGTCAGGGAGGCCACGGCCTCCTCCACGTCGCCGCCGGCGTCCACCAGGCGGCTGGTGGCGGAGTCGGCAGCCGACCGTAGCGGTCCGACGCCGTCGATCGCCATGTCGAGCACCGACCTGACGAAGCTCCAGCCCACCTGCGGGGCGACCTTCGACCCGGCGGTCACGGCAGCGCTCTTCCTGAGTCCCATGATCGAAGTCTAGGGAGCGGCCGCACGCAGGGCACGGGCGTCCGCCGGCGGGTAGCCTCGGCAGCGACCGACGGGAGGCGACGTGGAGATCGGACGGGTGCCGGCACGAGGGTCGGCCTTCTCCCGCGTCGTCGGAGGGGCTGCCTGGCGGGCCGAGGCCGAGCAGTGGATCGAGCTGAGCCTCCACTCCCACGGACGCACGCTGACCGGTCCGATCACCCAGCCGCGGATCCGACCGTGGTCGACCCAGCTGGTGGTCGACACCGACCGAGGGCGCTGGTGGTTCAAGGCGACCTGCCCGTCGATGGCCTTCGAGGCCGGGCTCCACGCGGTGCTGGCCGGGCTCGCACCGGACCGGGTCGACATGCCGGTCGCGGTGGACGCGGCCCGCGGCTGGATCCTCACGACCGACCGGGGGGCGACGCTGGGCGACGGAGCCGAGCCGGACACCGAGCAGTGGTGCCGGGTGGTCCGGTCGGCTGCGGCGCTGCAGCAGACCTTCACCCGTCACGGTCCCGAGCTGCTGGCCGCCGGCCTGCCCGACTGCCGACCCCAGCGGGTGCTGGGCCGTTTCGACCGGTTGGTCGAGGTGCTCAGCGGGCTCCCCACCGATCACCCCAGTCACGCCTCGGCCGCCGTGGTCGGCGACCTCACGGCGGCACGGCCGCGTCTGGCGCGTGCGGTCGAAACGCTCGAGGCGTCGGTGCTGCCGGTCACCTGGCAGCACGGCGACCTGCACCCGTGGAACGTCCTCGAGGCGGGCGGCGACCTGCGGCTGTTCGACTTCGGCGACGGCCAGTGGGCCCATGCCGCTGAGATCCTCGGGGTGCCGCGGGGCTGGATCACCGAGCGCGACGACGTCGAGTGGGCACCGGTCGAGGCCGCCTATTGCGCGGCGTGGGACCTGACGCCGGCCGACCTGGCCGACGACCTCGCCGCTGCGGCGCTGACCCACCCGGTCCACCGGGCGCTCACGTGGTGGAACTGTCTGCTCGACGCGACGGCCGAGGAGTGGCAGCAGTGGGGCGAGGCGCCGCTCTACCACCTCTGCGGGGTGATCGAGGGTGCCGCCTGAACCGTTGGGGCCCTCGGTGTGGGACTTCGACGCGTCGCGCTGGCCCGACGACGACTGCGTCGCCGTCGGCGCCGATCTCGCCCCGTCCACGATCGTCGCCGCCTACCGTGCCGGGGCCTTCCCGATGCCGGACGGGCGCGACCTGCTGTGGTGGTCGCCGATGCGGCGCGGGATCCTGCGTCCCGACGACGTGCACGAGTCGCGGTCCCTGCGGCGCTCCATGCGACGGTTCACGACCACGGTCGACACCGCGTTCACCGAGGTCATCGACGCGTGTGCCGACCCGAGCCGGCCCGGAGCGTGGATCGACCGCCGCGTCCGCGACGCCTACGTCCGGCTGCACTCGCTCGGGTGGGCGCACTCGATCGAGGTCCGCGACGCCGACGACGGTGCACTGGTGGGCGGTCTGTACGGCCTGTCGGTCGGCCGGCTGTTCGCCGGCGAGTCGATGTTCCACCGTCGGACCGATGCGTCGAAGGCTGCGATGGTCCACCTCGCGGAGGTGGTGGGCGACGGACTCGTGGACGTGCAGTGGAGCACACCGCACCTGGCCTCGATGGGGGTCGTCGAGATCGGCCGGGCGGACTACCTCGACCTGCTGCCGAGCCTCGTCGACGACCCCGGCCCGACCGCGTGGGCGTGAGCGTACTCCCTGAAAACATGGGCAACACGCCGGGTCTGGTGTCAGCCGTGACGGACCGCCTCCCTAGACTGAGGTCGATCCAGATTCACCACTCAAGGAGTTGTTGTGGCCATTTCCCGAAGCGACCTCGTCTCGGCCCTCGCCGAGAAGGCCGGCACCACGAAGACCGAAGCCGACGCGGTCCTGTCCGCCCTGAGCGACGTCCTGCTCGACTCGGTCGGCAAGGGCGAGAAGGTCTCCATCCCGGGCATCCTCTCCGTCGAGCGTGTCTCGCGCGCCGCGCGTACGGGTCGTAACCCGTCCACCGGCGAGACCATCGAGATCCCCGCGGGCTTCGGCGTGAAGGTCAGCGCCGGCTCGAAGCTCAAGGCTGCCGCCAAGTAGTACCCCTGCACCATCCCGACGCCGCCCGGCCCCAGGCCGGGCGGCGTCGTGCTGTCCGCGGCGGCGCGGTGGGCGCACCGGGCCTGTGTGAGGATCGGGTGTGGCCACTCGTTACGACCGCCAGGCGCGGGAGACGCCCCAGTACGCCGGGTGGAAGCTGCCGGTCGCCGGGCTGGTCCTCGTGGGCGCCTACCTGGTGGGTTCGACCGTCGTGCTGCTCGTCGCGGCCGCCGGGTTCGCGGCCGCCGGACGTCTGGACGACCTCGACCGCTGGTTCTCCTCGGTCGACGTGGTCGGCATCGACGATCCCGCCCTGCTGGCCCTCGACCTGGCGCTGATCGGCATCGCGCTGCCCGCCGTGCTGGCCGCCGTGCTGGCCACGGGCCCGCGCCCCGTCGGGTACCTCAGCTCGGTCACGGGCCGGCTGCGGTGGCGGTGGCTCGGCAGCACGATGCTGCTCGCGTTCGTCGTGCTCGGACTTGCCATCGGTGCGTGGGCCCTGGCCACCGGGACCGGAGAGGACGGCTTCGTCCGGGCACCGGATCCGGTCGACACCGGCATGCTCGTGACGCTGTTCGTCGTCATCACGTTCACCCCGATCCAGGCGACGGCCGAGGAGTACGTGTTCCGTGGCTACCTGATGCAGCTGATCGGGTCCTGGACCAGGTTCGCCGCGGTCGGGGTGGTGGTGTCGTCGGTGCTGTTCGTGCTGGCCCACGCCTACGACCTCTGGGGACAGGTCGACGTGGGGATCTTCGCCGTCACCGCGGCGATCCTGGTGCTGCGCACGGGCGGCCTCGAGGCGGCGATCTCCCTGCACGTGGCGAACAACGTCATCCTGTTCGCGCTCGAGGCGATCGGGGTCCTGTCGACCGAGGAGATGACCGGCGACTACGGGCCGGTGGACCTGCTGCCCACCGTGGTGTCCTCGGTGGTGTTCATCGGCCTGGTGGAACTGATGGCGACGCGGCAGGGGGTGCAGCGGACCAGGCCGCCCCTCCCGCCGCCTCCGCCACCGCGCCCCTCGGGTCACTGGGCGGCGGCGTGGCCTGCGGCGGGGACTCAGTGGTCCGGCCAGTCGCCCGCACCGTGGCCGACGCAGTGGCCGCCCGCGCCTCCTGCCGCACCGCCGCCCCCGTCGCCTCCGCGGATCCCGGCCGGCGCCCCGGCGTACCCCGGCGAGATCGCCGACGACTGGGGCGTGCGCTGACAGGGCCGCACCGGGGTGTCCGGGTCAGGCCACCGGCCGACCGGCGGCCTCCCACGCGTCCATCCCACCGTCGAGGTTGACGACGTCGTGGCCCTGCGACTGCAGCCACGCCGTCGCTCGTGCCGACCGGCCACCGACGTGGCACACCACCAGGGTGCGGGCGGCGGGGTCGAGATCACCGACGCGCGACGTCAGCTCGCCCAAGGGGATGTGCACGGCTCCGTCGATGTGGCCGGCCTGCCACTCGTGCGGCTCGCGGACGTCCAGGACGACCAGGTCCGAGGGCAGGGGCGAGGGCAGGGAGTCGACGTCGGTCGACGCGATGTCGGGTGCGTTCATGGCTCCCATCGTGCCTCCCGCACGGCGAGCCCGGGGCACCGGAGTGGCCCCTCCGGACGGGGCAAGACTGGCGCGAGACACCCTCGCATGGTTACTTTGGACTAGATGACGGCGGTCGTTGCAGTGATGACGTCCGTTTTTCCATGTCTTCCGCAGTATCGGAGGTGGCCGGGTGAAGACCCATGAGGTGGTCCGCCTGCCCTTCGACCCGTCGACGCCCAGCATCGCCCGCACCAAGCTGGCCGGGTTCCTCACGATCAACCGCGCCTCGTCCTCGGTCATCGACGACGCGCTCATCGTCATCAGCGAGATGATCGCCAACGCCGTCAGTCACGGCGTCCCCGCCCAGGACGGCACGATCGAGATCTCCTGGTCGATCTCGGGCCACCTGCTCGAGCTGAGCGTCTACGACGCCGGGCGTGGAGCGGCCCTCGACCCGATCGACTTCGACACCGACTCGCTCAGTGGTCGCGGCCTGTCGATCATCAACCGCATCGCCGACCGCTGGTGGGTCGACATGTCGCAGGGCACCCGCGTCAACGCCGAGCTGCCGCTGTCGGTCCGCTGACCTGACGACGCCGGCTCCCGCGTAGGGTGGTGGCCCGTGGGCAAGAAGTCGCGCCGTCAGGGCGCCAAGGTCGCCAAGCAGCGCATGCCGTACGTGGTGCGCACCTTCGAGGGACTCCCCGGTGAGATCGACTGGGTCGCCCTGCGGGAGTTCGTCCCGTCGGCCACCGCCACGGTCACGCTGACCGGTTCGGATCGGGTGGTCCGGGTCTGCTCGCTGCTGCCCGGCAACGGTCCGGGTCTGGTGCGGCCGGACGGCGAGATCTGGCTCGGCCTGCAGGTGATCCACAACTTCGGGGACATCAGCCGCGACCTGGCGCACGTGGTGCAGCTGGCTCTCGAGCTGGAGCCCGGGACCCCGGTCACGATGTCCGACCCCGGGGTGGGGGAGCGGCTGCAGGACCTGGTCGACCCCTCCTCGACGTTCGACGTCGAGGTGCACGAGGGCTTCGACTACTGGCTCGAGGGTGCCGACACCTCGGACCGCACCCAGGCGCTGCTCGAGGCGGCGAACGGTTCGGCCGTCCCCACCACGAAGCTGGACGCGGTGCCCGGCGCGTACTGGACCCAGATGGGCGAGCGCCGGTACCTGCGGTGGGTGCAGCCGCAGCAGGAGGACCGGGTGCTCGACGCGTTCGCGCGGCTGCACGTGGGTGGCCACGACGCCCTGGGTGACGACATCCGGCTGATCGGGATGTTCCGCGCCCACGGTCTGCTCGTCCCGGTGTGGGAGACCCCCACCGGCGCCGAGGCGCTGGAGGAGCCCGCCGCGGCCCTCGCGGCCCGCCTCGAGGAGGCCCTGGCCGACGACGCCCCGCTGACCACCGAGCAGCGCTCCGCGCGTAACGGCCTGGCCAACCGCCAGATCACCATCCGCTGACCTCCCCCCGCCTCGGGCTTCGCCCTCACGGTCGCTGCGCTCCCTGGCGGGCACCTACGAGTCCGTTCGCCAGCCCGAGGAACGAGGGCGTGAGCGCAGCGAGGCGAACCTGAATGGGTCAGTCACGGTCGATGGGGCACGACATGCACCGTGGGCCGCCGCGTCCCGAGCCCAGCTCGGACCCACTGATCTGCACGACCTCGATGCCCTGCTCGGCCATCCGCGCGTTCGTCCGCTCGTTGCGCTCGTAGGCCACGGCGAGCCGCGGTGCGATGGCCAAGGTGTTGTTGCCGTCGTCCCACTGCTCCCGCTCGGCCGTCACCGGGTCGAGCCCCGTGTCGATGCGGCGCAGCTCGTCGATGCCCATGGCGTCGGCCGCCACGGCGAAGAACGACCGATCGGGCCCGACGACGAGCTCGCCGTCGTCACCCAGCGTCACGAGGTGCGCTCGCAGGTCGGCCGCCATGTTGGGATAGATGACCACGGTGTCGACATCGACCATCGTGACGATCGTGTCGAGGTGCATGGTGGCGCGCTCCTGGGCGATCGGCACGGCCAGCACCGAGTGCGCCAGTCCCGCCGAGAGCACCTGGTGCGCGAACCGTTCCACGCCGGCCGGGGTCGTGCGTTCGCCGACACCGACGGCGACGGCCCCGGGCGCCAGCAGCAGCACGTCGCCGCCCTCGAGGTGCTCCAGGTGCGGGCCGTGCACCTGCTCCACCTCGGCGAACCTCGGGTGGTGGGTGTAGACGAGGCCGGTCAGCTGCGTCTCGCGCACCCGCGCCGGCATCGCCAGGCTGGTGACGGCGACCCGGTCGGGCAGCCACACCGAGGAGTCCCGGGTGAACAGCAGGTTCGGCAGCGGGTCGATCACGAAGTCGTCGGGCCGCAGCAGGCTGGTGACCAGGCTCCGCACGCCGGTCACCTCGTCGTTGCGGAGTCCTCCGGTGAGGGTCAGCGCGAGGTCGTCCGGATGCAGGTCCGCCAGCTCCCGCGCCACGTGGTCACGCAGGGCGTCCCCGAGGTGCAGCGCGTCGGTGGTCGACGCGATGATCGAGTCGCGGGCGGCCGGTGACGCGAGGGCCTCCACCAGCAGGTCGACCAGCAGCAGCACCTCGACGTCGTGGTCGCGGAGCGCCTGTGCGAAGGCATCGTGCTCCTCCTGCGCGCGGCCCAGCCACGGGATGCCGTCGAACAGCAACGAGTCGTTGTTGCGTGGGGTGAGCCGGGAGATCTCCGGCCCCGGCCGGTGCAGCATCACCGTGCGGAGCCGTCCGACCTCACTGTCCGCGCCCAGTCCCATGACCCGAGCCTAGGGGCGCCGGGAGCCACACGGGCCGGCCGACCGCCCTCGACACGTCCGAGTAGGCCGATCGGGCCATCCGGGGGAGTCCCGCCGGACGGTTTCCGGCGAGACCCTGTCGCGTCGGGTCCGGGGGCGGTACGTTCCGTGCACCGCGCCGCGCGGCACGGGCCCGCATCCGCCGGTCCGGTCGATCCGTCCGATGGGTCTGAACATGATGCGTGTCCGTGGTCGTCGTCCTGCTGTGGTGGTCGGGATGGTCGTCGGCGTCATCGCCACGGTGCTTCCGTTCGCCGCCTCGGCCGCTCCCAGCTCGTCCGTCGCCGGCACGGTGACCGAGGCCGGTACGGGTGATCCGGTCGAGGACGTGGTGGTGAGGTTCAACCGGCAGATCGACGGTGGGCCGGTGCTCGAGGGCGGGATCCGGACCAGGGCGGACGGCGCCTACACGCGTCCCACCGAGCCCGGCCAGTACACGGTGTGCTTCTACAGTCGGGCCCACACCCCGACCTGTACGGACGAGTTCGTGCTCGCCGCCGACGAGATGCTCACCGGCCTCGATGCCGTGCTCACGGTGGACCCCGAGGCGGCGGAACCCACCGTGGCACCGACGGGCCTGGCCCTCGACGACCAGGAACCGGTCTCCACCACGTCGGTCGGTGCCACCTGGGACGCCGCGGCCTACGGACTGTTCGCCTACGGGGTGGCCGTCAGTGTCGACGGCGAACCGATCGACATCCAGTACACCGAGAGCACGGAGACCGAGCTGGTGGTCGACGGACTCGAGCCGGGCACGGAGTACAAGCTGACCGTCGCTGCCCTGCTGCCGAGCGGACAGGAGTCGGTCCAGTCCGCGCCCCTGACGGTGACCACCGAGGACGTGCCGGTCGGGCTCGTCGACCCGCCGAGCAACCTGCGCCTTGACCGCACCGTCGCGCCGGCCTCGGACGCCATCGCCGTCGAGTGGGACCCGTCCGACGACGAGGTGTCGCAGTACGCCGTGTACTACGCCGACGACGACAGCCGCATCAACGGAGTCCAGTACGTCGACGGCGATGAGACGTCCCTCGTGGTGGACGACGGCGGGGACGGCCTGGAAGCGAATGTCAGCTACACGCTCACCGTTCAGGCGGTCGGGGCCGCCGACGACGTGTCGGGGCCGTCGAACGAGATCCGCGTGTCCACCCTGGCCGAGGGTGAGTTCCCGGACTTCAGCGACACCGTGCTGAACACGTTCGCCTACGAGATCGACTGGTTGGCCTCGACGGGCATCACCACGGGCTACGACGACGGGACCTTCCGTCCTGGCCAGCCGGTTCTGCGTGAGCAGATGGCCGCGTTCCTCTACCGCCTGGAGACCCTCCGCCTCGGCGAGGAGCCGTGGGTCGACATGCCGGAGGAGTCGCCCTTCACCGACGTGCCGGAGACGCACGAGTTCTACAGGGAGATGGTGTGGCTCGAGCAGGAGGGCATCACCACGGGCTACGACAACGGCGACGAGACGATCTCGTTCCGTCCGTCGGAGCCGGTTCTGCGTGAGCAGATGGCGGCGTTCCTGTACCGGTTCGACTTCCAGGACTTCACCTCCGAGGGCGAGCCGACGTTCAACGACGTCGCCCCGGGCTTCGTGTTCTTCGACGAGATCGAGTGGTTGGCCCTCACCGGCATCACCACCGGGTACGACGACGGCACGTTCCGCGGCGGCCAGCCGGTGCTGCGCGAGCAGATGGCGGCGTTCCTCTACCGCTACAACCTGCTGCCGTTCGAGGAGCAAATGCTTCGGTAGTCACCTCGACCAGCACGCCCGGGCCCCGGCCCCTGCCACGGCAGGGCCGGGGCCCGCGGCGTCCCCGGGCATGACTCGTTCGAACCATCTCCGCCCGATGCAGCCACACCCGGACATCGGATCGCGCACGCTGGTCCGGGAGAGGGAGACTCATGACGTTCTTGCGCGCAGCTCTGGGAGCTGCTGTGGTCGCCACCGTGCTGGGTGCACCGACCGGTGCCGCGGCCTCGGTGAACGCGACGGCGGCCGACCTGCTGGCCGGGCTGCCGGTGGCGGCCGAGGTCCGCACCGGCTACGACCGTGACCTGTTCACCCACTGGATCGACGCCGACGGCAACGGGTGTGACACCCGGCGTGAGGTCCTGCAGGCCGAGTCGCTGACACCGGTGGTCGTCACCGGGACCTGCACGATCGTCTCCGGGCAGTGGTACTCGGCCTTCGACGGGGCGACCTGGACGGACCCGGCCGACGTCGACATCGACCACCTCGTCCCCCTCGCCGAGGCCTGGGACTCCGGGGCGCGGACGTGGAGCGAGCCGACCCGTCGCGCGTTCGCGAACGACCTGGCCATCCCCGACTCGCTCATCGCGGTCACCGACTCGGTCAACCAGTCCAAGAGCGACGGCGACCCGGCCGACTGGATGCCGCCCCTCACCTCGGCGCGGTGCGACTACGCGGTGCAGTGGGTGACCGTCAAGACCCGGTGGCGGCTCAGCGTCGACCCGGCCGAGCAGGCCGCGCTCGCCGACACGCTGTCCGGTTCGTGCGGCGCCCGCGTCGTGGGCGCCCCGCCCGACGGGTCGCCGACCCAGGACGGACCGACGAGCTTCGTCGACGTGTCCGGCTCGCACGTCTTCCGCGACGAGATCACCTGGCTGGCCGGTCAGCGGGTCACCACGGGCTACACGGACGGCACGTTCCGCCCGGGTCAGCCGGTCCTGCGGGAGCAGATGGCGGCCTTCCTGTACCGCCTGAGGGGCGAGCCTGCGGTGCAGCTGCCGCCGACCTCACCGTTCACCGACGTGCCGACGACCCACGTGTTCTACCGGCAGATGGTCTGGCTGAAGAGCCAGAACATCACGACGGGCTACGACAACGGCAACGGCACCATCTCGTTCCGTCCGGGCCAGCCGGTGCTGCGGGAGCAGATGGCGGCCTTCCTCCGCCGACTCGAGGCGAACCCGCCTGTCGCCCAGCCGAGCTCGCGCCCCTTCACCGACGTCGCGACCTCGCACGTGTTCCACCTCGACATCGTCTGGCTGGCGCGTGAAGGAATCACCACCGGCTACGACACCGGCTTCGGGTGCCGCGAGTACCGCCCGTCGGCGGCGGTGCTGCGCGAGCAGATGGCGGCCTTCCTGTTCCGGCTCGAGAACGGTGGGACCACCCCGCTGCTCGACGGCAGCGCCTGTCAGCCGCCCCCACCGCCACCGCCGGGCAACCCCGTCCCGAAGATCCCGGGCACCAACAACTGCCCGGCCTTCGCGCCGATCAAGGGCAACGCCAGCTCGATGATCTACCACGTCCCGGGCGGAGGGTCGTACAACGTGACCAACCCCGAGCAGTGCTTCCGGAGCGAGGTCGACGCCGTGGCAGCGGGGTACCGGGCCGCGCGCAACTGAGGTTCGACCGGATCCGCTGAGCGGCGCAGCTCGAAGGTGTCTCCACGGCGGCTGGCGACCTCGGCGACTTCCTGGAGGCGCTGTGTCAAAAGTCGGGACACCCGCCCAAGAGTCTTCTAGAGTCGTGTGCGACCAGATCCCCCACGGAAGCGAAGGTACTCATGTTCGGGTCTGTCGCGCCGCCCCGGCGCACCCCCCGCACCGTCTTGTCCGCGCTGTTGTCCCTGTTGGTCGTCGCCACAGCTTTGGTGACGACGTCGACCCCAGCCGCCGCGGCGGGTGTCACGATTTCAGGGACCGTCACCGACGACGTCACTGGAGAGGGGATCGACGACGTCTTCGTCGACGCCTTCTCCGACGATGACTTCAGCTTTGCGACCACCGACGAGTCGGGCAACTTCACTCTCACCGACGTGGCACCGGGCGCGTACACGATCGCCTTCAATGCGGACGGCTACGCGTTCGAGTACTACGACGACAGTCCGACCTTCGCCGACGCGACGGTGGTCGAGGTCGCCGCGAGTGACATCACCGGCATCGACGCCGAGCTGTCCGTCCCGGGGACGATCACCGGGACGATTGACAAGTCCTACGACGCGGGAAGCGCGTCGGACATCTCGTACGAGCTCTTCCCGACGATTGACGTCTACCAAGGCGCTGAGCTGGTGTCCGGGACGGTGGCGGATGAATCCGGCGAGTACTCGATCGAGGGCCTGGCTCCGGGAACCTACCGTGTGGACTTCCAGCGGGCGAGTGGCCAGTCCATCGGCGCGGGCGAGTTCTTCGAGGACAAGCGTGAAAGTCTGGGCGCCGGGGCAGCGAACCTCGTCACGGTCACGGCCGGTGGCACGGTCCAGGCCGACGCTTCACTCGAGGAGGGCGGAACCTTCACCGGGACCATCCTGAAGTCCAACGGCCAGCCCTTGGCAGCCGGTTGCCGCGTCACGGCCTTCACCGAGGACGGCTCGCTGGCCACCCGCACGGCGTTCACCAACGAGGACGGCGAGTTCACCATCACCGGCCTGAGTTCAGGAAACTACCTGGTCGCCTCCAACGGCTTCGGATTCCCGACGGTCGATGGTGGGGAAGTGCCCGACTGCCCCGGTGGCGAGCAATTCCGTGCCAGCGCCACGACAATGTCGGTCGACGCTGGCCCGACGGCGACAGCCGTGTTCGGGGCCGACACGGCTCTGGGCACCATGAGGCTGGCCGGACCCTCGTTCACCGACGTCGACCCGGCGCACGTGTTCGCCGACGAGATGCAGTGGCTCGCGACCCAGGGGATCAGCAAGGGGTACGACAACGGCGACGGGACCACGCGGTTCGAGCCGTCGGCGCCGGTGCTGCGGGAGCAGATGGCAGCGTTCCTCTACCGGTTCGAGACGATGCGCAACGGTGGTGAGGCGCCCGAGGTCACCCTGCCCGTCCAGGGTTCACCGTTCACTGACGTTTCCACCACTCACGTCTTCTACACCGAGATGGTCTGGTTGAGCCAGCAGCAGATCACCACGGGCTATGACAATGGCGACGGGACCACGCGGTTTGAGCCGTCGGCGCCGGTGCTGCGGGAGCAGATGGCGGCATTCCTGTACCGGTTCGAGTTCGGCTCCGATGCCGAGGGTCCGGAGCACGAGGGTGGCCCGACCTTCACGGACGTGGCGCCGGGGTTCGTCTTCTTCGACCAGATCGAGTGGTTGGCCGAGACCGGGGTCACCACCGGGTACGACGAGGCGAACGGCACCAAGACGTACCGCGGTGGTCAGCCGGTGCTGCGGGAGCAGATGGCGGCGTTCCTGTTCCGCTACGACCGCCTTCCGCGGTAGCTGAGCAGGCCGGTCCGCCGGGGGCTCAGTCGCCCGGCGGACCGGCGAGCCGCTGCTCGATCTGCTCGAGCAGGTCGGCCGCCGTCGGATCCTCGGGGTCCAGCTCGACGGCGCGCTCCAGGTCGTCCACGGCTCCGGCCCCGTCCTGCAGACCGAAGCGAGCCAGGGCGCGCTGGACGTGTGCCTGCGGATCGGTGGGCGCCAGCGCGACGACGCCGTCGAGGACCTGAAGCGCTTCGGCGAGCTCGCCGCGACGCAGCAGGGCCACCGCGAGGGCGAGGCCGGCGGTCGAGCTGTCGGGGGTGAGCTCCAGGCTGCGTGCCGCCCACCTGACGGTCGGGTCGACGGCCGACTCGTCCCCGCCCGAGGTCGCACCGGCGAGGGCCTGGGCCGCGATCAGTGGCAGGTCGACGTCCCACGGCCGCCAGCCGGCCGCGATCTCGAACGACCGGTCGGCGGCGGCCCCGCGACCTGCCGCAGCGGCGTCGACACCGTCGCGGATCACGACCTCACCCACGCAGGCCGCGAGCAGCACGACGGCAGCAGTACCGGCTGCCACGGACGTCGCCAGCGGCAACGGCGAGCGGGACTCCCTGGCGGCTGCGGCGATCAGGCCGCCGGCGAGGAAGGCCGCCCACGGGGTGGTGCCGGCGATCGTGAAGTGGGTGCTCAGCACGAGTCCGTAGCCGACCGTCGCGGCGAACAGACCCAGCACCAGGGGGTCGTCGGGTCGACGCCGCACACCGCGCCACCCGAGGGCGGCGATGAGGCCGGCCAGCGCGACGGCCAACAGCACCAGGAGCAGACCTCCGGCCGACCAGGCCTGCAGCAACCACAGGTGGGGCGAGTCCGGAGGAGCTGCGACGCCGACCCGCTCCACCCAATCGTCGTCGTGGTAGCGAGGGATGGCATCGACGAACCCGCTGGGTCCGACGCCGAGCCACGGGTGGTCGAGGCCCAGCTCGAGCGACTCGGTCCACAGCACCGACCGCCCGGTCACGGTGTGGAAGCCGAGGAGCCTCTCGCGGGCCTGCGGCAGGATCGCCACCACGGCGACCAAGCCACCCAGGACGAGCAGCAGCGGCCGGCGGCCGCCTCGCACTCCGGCCGCCAGGTGCACGACCACCACCACGGCCGCCGCACCGATGACGGCCCGCGACCCGGCGAGGCCGATCGTCAGCACCGATGCGACCAGCCCGGCCACGTGCAGCGCCTGCCGGTCGGTCAGGGCCGGTCGCAGCAGCACGGCCATCGCGATCATCGCGACGATGCCCTGGTCGGTGGCGTTGCCGAGCAGGGCACCCGGCCGGGTCGCGTCCGTCCCGCCCAGGGGCGAGGCGCCAAGGGCGTCGAGCACCGAGAACGCCGCGAGCACCAGGGCTCCCACCGCGGTGGCCCGCAGCAGCGTGGTCGCGGTGGCCGGGTGGCGCTCGCCGCCGAGCAGGCGAGCCCCGAGCCATGCCGACGCGACGTAGAGGCCGAGGACGACCACGCCCTCGTAGCGGGGCCATCGGCCCAGCAGCGCAGCAGCCGGCGAGACCGAGGCGAGCGCCGCGACGAGCAGGACGAGTGAGCCGGCGCCGACCACACCGACGACCGCTGCCGGCAGCCGGCCCGTGGCGCGCGCCCGGGCGCCGACGGCGATCGCGACCGACACCACCAGCAGCGGCGCGACGACGAAGCGTGCGAACCCGCCGGGGACGAGGGCCAGGGGGGCCAGGGCCATGAGCCATACCGCGGCCGTCGCGGAGCGGTCGCTCGCCGATGGGGCACCGGTTGCCGTCACAGTGGTCGCGGGCACAGTGCAGTTTTGCAGACGCTCCGCACGCTCGACGGCTTCGTCCCGTGACCGTCTACGCACTTCTGCGTATTGACTGCGGATGCAGGCCGAAACGCCCTCCAGAGGTGGCACCGTGCTGCCACGCTGTGGCGCGTGAAGATCTTCTCGAATGGTCCTGTGTCGGTCGTGGTGGGTGCGTTGCTCGCCCTGGGTCTGCTCGCTCCGGCCAGTGCGGCGCTGGAGTTCAGCGACGTCCCGCCGAGCCTCACGTTCGCCGACGAGATCGCCTGGTTGGCGTCGACCGGGGTGACCAACGGCTACGACGACGGCACCTTCCGTCCCTCGGCGCCGGTGCTGCGGGAGCAGATGGCGGCGTTCCTCTACCGGTACGAGGCGTACCGGACCGGCGCCGAGCCCGTGGTCGACCTGCCGCCGTCCTCGCCGTTCACCGACGTGCCCACCACCCACGTGTTCTACGAGCAGATGGTGTGGCTGGGCCAGCAGGAGATCACCACGGGCTACGACAACGGCAACGGCACGAAGCGGTTCGAGCCGTCGGCGCCGGTGCTGCGGGAGCAGATGGCGGCGTTCCTCTACCGCTTCGAGTTCGGTTCCGACGCCGACGGTCCGGAGTTCGAGGAGGAGCCGACCTTCACCGACGTCGCGCCGGCGTTCGTGTTCTTCGACCAGATCGAGTGGTTGGCGTCGACCGGGGTGACCACGGGGTTCGACGAGCCGGGCGGGAGCAAGACGTTCCGTGGTGCGCAGCCGGTGCTGCGCGAGCAGATGGCGGCGTTCCTGTTCCGCTACGACGACCTGCCGATCGAGCCCGACGAGGCGACCGCCCGGGTGTCGGTGACCTCCGACGGCACCCAGGGCGACGAGCGGTCGGAGAACCCTGCCGTCTCGGCCGACGGCCGGTACGTCGTGTACGAGTCGCGAGCGACGACCTTGGGGCCGGGCGACACCAGTGAGGACGTGGACATCTACCTGTCGGACCGGGTGAGCGGGTCGACGTCCCGCATCTCTGTCGCCGCGGACGGCACCGAGGCCGACGGATCGTCGCGCCAGCCGGCGATCTCGGCCGACGGACGGTTCGTCGCCTTCAGCTCGTCCGCGTCGAACCTGGTGCCGAACGACACCAACGATCGCGGCGACGTCTTCCTCTGGGACCGATCGACCCGCGAGACCATGCGGGTGTCCGACACCTTCGACGGCAGCCAGCTCGACAACGACGCCTACCAGCCGGCGATCTCCGCCGACGGCCGATTCGTCGCCTTCGGCTCCGACGCGTCGAACCTGGTGCCGGACGACACGAACGGCCAGGCCGACATCTTCGTGTGGGACGCCGAGTCGGGCCTGACCGAGCTGGTCTCGGTCAGCACCGAGGGAGCGCAGTCCGACCTGAGCTCCGAACACCCCGCGATCTCGGCCGACGGACGCCACGTCACGTTCGAGGCGCGCGCGACCAACCTCGTGGAGGGTGACACGAACGCGGCCCTCGACGTGTTCGAGCGTGACCGCCAGACCGACACCACCACGCGAATCTCCGAGGGTTCCGGTGGGGCCGACGGTGACGGCGAGTCAGGTCTCCCGGCGATCTCGGCTGACGGCCGGTACGTGGCGTACGAGTCGCACGCGACGAACCTGGTGGCCGGCGACGCCAACGACTCCAAGGACGTGTTCGTGTGGGACCGGCAGACGGGCACCACCGCGCTGGTGTCGGTGGGCGCCGGCGGCCTGCAGGGCGACGCCGACTCCTCCGCACCGTCGGTCTCCGCCGACGGCCGCTACGTCGCCTTCGACTCTCTCACGTCGAATCTCGTCGCATCGACCGGCGGCGTGCAGGGCGACGTCTTCCTGCGGGACCTGCAGGAAGGGACGATCACCGTCGTGTCGACCAGCGTCTCCGGGCTCCGGGGCAACGGTGCCTCGACCGGTCCGGCCATCTCCGCGGACGGCCGCATCATCGCGTACACGTCGGCTGCCTCGAACCTGGTGTCGGGCGACACCAACATGCGCCGCGACGTGTTCGTGTGGGACCGGGAGGCCCAGCGGGGGGCAAACTCCTGACCCCGTCCGCCGCGCGGTCGTCCGCCCGGGACCCCGACCCTAGGATGACCGTATGCGTGGAGCCGGCCGTTCGAGGCGACGTCGACCGCCCCGACGCCTCTACCTGATCGGTGTCGCCGGCCACCCGAACTTCGGTGACGAGGCGATCACCCGCGGGTGGTTGCGGTGGCTGGCGAAGCGCGAGCCCGACGCCGAGGTCTGGCTCGACGTCCCGAACCCCGGCAACGCGACGGCCCTCCACCACGGGCTGCACCCCGGCCTGCGGTGCGTCGACACCCTGCACCGCCTGGCGTGGGAAGCGCCGGGTGACGACCCGCGTGGGGTCGGCGCCCACGTCACCGAGGTGCTCGACCGCCCGTGGGTCTCGCCGCGCTGGACCGCCGGGGTCGAGGCGTTCCGGTCCGCCGACGTCGTCCACCTGCTCGGCGGCGGGTACGTCAACTCCGGTGCTCGGTGGTCCGCCGGACTGGTCGCGGCCGCGGCGTGGGCGGCCCCACGAGGCGCCCGGACGGGGGGCACCGGCCTCGGCCTCCTCCCCGCCGATGCCGCGCTGCGGGAGGTGTGGGCGGCGGCTGCACCCTCGTTCGACGTGCTCGCGGTCCGTGACCACGCATCCGTGGCCGTCACGGGAGGCGTGGCCGAGCAGTCGCCCGACGACATCTTCCTCGGCGGCGTCGGCCAGCACACCCGGCGTGACGGCGACCGGCTCCCGCGGGTGATGGTGCTGGCCCAGCGCGACACCCACGACCGGTTCGACGACGTCGTCGCCACCGTGCGGGCGACCCTCGACGGCTGGCAGGTGGACCCGGCGGACGTCGGGTTCGCCGAGTGCAACCCGCCGGTCGACTTCGGCATCGTCGAGGCCCTGCGCGGGCAGTACCCGGACGCCCCGTTCTACGCCTTTCCCGAGGTGCTGCGTGAGGGCCTGCCGGCTGCGGCCCACCAGACGTGGATCACCACGCGGTACCACCCGCACCTCATCGCGGCGTCCGCCGGCGCCGCCGGCGCGGCGATCAGCGTGAGCGAGGACTACTACGGGGTGAAGCACGAGGCCGTCGTGGCGGCAGGGTCCGGCTGGACCGTCGCAGCACCCGGGGGGCAGGCGGTGCAGCCCGGCCCGGCGGGCGAGCTGGTGACCCGCGCCGTCACCCACACCCGTGCCCTCGAGGCCTTGGCGCAGCGGCTGTACCGCTGACCCACGGCCCCCACCTGCGGTAGATTCTGCCCCGCACGGACGACGTCCCCGTCCCGACGAGAGGCAGGCGTGAGCCCGGTCCACCCCCCGCGAGACGACGCCGGCACCCTCGTCCAGCGCGTCCTGCTCGGCCCGGTCCACGCCGTTCCGCAGGGCCTGTACGCGACGGCCGCCACCGGCCACGCCGCGTTCACCCGGACCTCCGCCGCTCTGCAACCCTGGACCCGCGTCACCACCCGCACGTACTTCGGTCGGGTCCAGGCGGCCTACCTGCAGCGCTGGACGAGCGTCACCCACGTCGACGTGAGCCTGAGCGTCACGGGTGCCGGCGAGGTCCGCGTGCACGCCGACGACTTCCTGCCGGGCAGCCGGGTGGTCGCCTCGGAGACCGTCGACGTGCACACGCCCATCCGGGTGGTGATGCGGGTGGCGCTGGACGCGTTCCTCGACGCCGGCCACCTGTGGCTGGAGGCCGAGACCACCACGGGGGTGCTGCACGTCGACGACGTGCGGGTCAGCGGCATCGAGGCCGCCCCGCCCGTGCCGACCGTCGTGGCCATCTGCACCCACAACCGGCCCGACGACTGCATCCGCACCCTCGACACCCTGGCGGCCGACGGCGAGGTCGTCCGACTCCTCGAGCAGGTCGTGGTGGTCGACCAGGGTGACCGCCGGGTCGCGGACCACCCGGGGTTCGCCGCGACGGCCCAACGGCTCGGCGACCGGCTGCGCGTCGTCGAGCAGCGCAACCTGGGTGGGTCGGGAGGATTCACCCGCGGGATCGTCGAGGCCACCGGAGCGTGGCCGGACGCCCAGGTGATCCTCATGGACGACGACATCCGGCTCGAGACCGAGACGGTGCTGCGGCTGGCCGCGTTCGGGCGGCATCGCGCTGCTCCGCTGATCGTGGGTGGGCAGATGCTCAACCTGCACCACCCGTCCCGGCTGCACAGCCATGCCGAACGGTCGGACCTGTCGGTCCTGGAGGCCGGTTTCCCGGCGGATCCCCTCGCCCATCACGTCGACGTGCTCGAGCAGCTGCCGTACCGGCGGGCCGACGCCGAGTACACGGCCTGGTGGGCCTGCCTGGTCCCGGCCGAGGTCTTCGACCGGGTGGGGCTGCCGCTGCCGCTGTTCTTCCAGTTCGACGACATCGAGTTCGGCATCCGCGCCCGTGAGCAGGGCATCCCGACGGTCACCCTGCCGGGCGCGGCGGTGTGGCACGCCGACTTCGACCTGAAGGAGTGGGACGACTGGCCGTTCTTCTTCCGGCGTCGCAACGCGCTGATCACCGCGGCCCTGCACTCCGGCGCCGTGCCCGGTGCGGTCGTGCCCGAGCTGGAGCGACACTTCCGCAACTGGCTGGTCGAGTACCGCTACGGGCTGACGGCCACGATCATCGAGGCGATCGACCAGTTCCTCGCCGGACCGTCGATCCTCGACGACGGAGGCGTGGATGCGCTCGCCCGGGTGCGGGAGATCCGCGCCCGGCACGACGACACCCGCCTGCTCACGGCCGCGGAGGTCGCCGAGGCCGGTCTGGCCCGCTCGGTGCTGCGGTTCGAGGGTGACGAGCCCGAGGACGCGCGCCGGGCCGGCATCCGGCGCTTCCGCGACCAGCTGCGAGGGCGCGTGATGCCCGAGGTCACGCTGCCGGCGACCGCCCCGTGGTGGCACGCCAGCCCGTACTACACGGTGGTCACCACCGACCGGGCGCAGACGTCGTTCCGGGTCCGCCGACTCTCGCGCCGCACCACGGTGCAGCTGGCCCGCGAGTCGCGCCGCGCGCTCCGCCGGTTGCGCCGTCACGGTGCCGAGGCGGCGGAGCAGTGGCGCGCCGCCGCACCCCAGCTCACCAGCCGCGAGACCTGGGACCGGCTGCTCGACCTCGACTGAGTCGTAGCGGGCCGGCTACGTCATTCGACCCATCTTCGGCAGAAGTCGGGACAACGGGAAGCGACGTGCCCTACTTTCGGTGCTCCACCGTCCTGCCGTCGAGGAGTCCCGTGAAGCGCAACCGCACCCGTACCCGCCGCCTCTCCGTCGCAGCGGTCGCGGCGGCGCTCGTCGTCACCGGCTGGGTCGCCGCGCCGGTCCAGGCCGAGGTGAACGACACCGGCGCGGTCAGCGGCACGGTCTTCGGGCGAGCCATCGGTTCGACCGCCGAGACCGTCCCCGGTGTCCCGGTCACCGTGCTGCAGCTCGACGAGGACTCCGGCACCTTCGAGCCGGTGCCGGGCGCCACGGACGTGACCGACGGCGACGGCGACTACCTGATCGACGGGCTGCCGGAGGGGGACTACCGCCTGTGCTTCGGTTCCCCGGGGCAGATCGTCGCATCCCGGTGGATCTCGTCCTGCTACCGCAACGCCTACAGCGTCGACCAGGCCAGGGACATCGAGGTCGGGCCCGGTGAGGTCAACAGCCTCCAACTGAGTGAGTCCCTGCTGCCCGCGTTCACCGACGTGGCCCTGCCGCTGTCGGTCGAGCAGGAGTCGCTGGACGGGAGGGCGGCCGTCGGCGGGCACCCGTTCTGGTCCGAGATCACCGACCTGGCGCTGTTCGGTGTCACCACGGGCTACGACGAGGCCGATGGCAGCAGGACGTTCCGCCCGGGTCAGCCGGTGCTGCGTGAGCAGATGGCGGCCTTCCTGTACCGCACCGAGAAGCTCGAGACCGGCATGGAGCCCGAGGTCGACCTGCCCGAGGTGTCGCCGTTCACCGACGTGCCGACGACGCACGTGTTCTACCGCGAGATCGTGTGGCTCGCCGACCGCCGCATCACCACGGGGTACTTCGACGGCACGTTCCGCCCGGGTCAGCCGGTGCTGCGCGAGCAGATGGCTGCCTTCCTCTACCGGTTCGACGGCTCGGAGTTCGAGGACGGCGACGGCGCCGACGACGTGGGCCCGGAGTTCACCGACGTGAACAGCGCGAACAACGTGTTCTTCGACGAGATCGAGTGGATGGCCCTGGAGGGCATCACCACCGGCTACGACGAGGGCAACGGCACGCGGACCTTCCGACCGGCCCAGCCGGTGCTGCGCGAGCAGATGGCCGCGTTCCTCATCCGCTTCGCCGAGCCGCTGATCAACTGACCCACGAACCACCCGGTCCACCGAACGGTGCCGTCCACGTCGGCGCCAGCCCCCCGAACCAGGAGAACACCGTGCTGACCACGCTCCACCGACGGGCATCCGTCACCTTCGCAGCGCTCATCGTCTCCGCAGGACTGGTGGTCGCCGGTTCTCCTGCCCAGGCCGTCGACGACTCCACCGGGTGGATCAGCGGCCGGGTCACCGACACGAACCTCACGGGCGAGGGCGACCCGATCGTGGGTGTCCCGGTCGTCGCGTACCAGTTCGACGACTCGACCGACACCTTCGAGCCGGTGCCGGGCTCGGCCACCGTGACGGTGGCAAACGGCGAGTACCTGATCGAGGAGCTCGACCCCGGTACCTACCGGATCTGCTTCGGCGCCCCCCGCCAGATCACCGCCCTCAAGTACGTGTCGCAGTGCTACCAGCAGGACTACCTGGTCGAGGACGCGCAGAACGTCGTGGTCGAGGCCGGTGAGGTCACCGAGGGGATCGACGACTCGCTGCTCCCGGCGTTCACCGACGTGGCTCTGCCCGACGGGGTGGTCGAGGGGGAGCCGGTCGGCGGGCACCCGTTCTGGCTCGAGATCACCTTCATGGGGCTCTACGGCATCACCACCGGGTACGACGAGGTCGACGGCAGCAAGACCTTCCGTCCGGGTCAGCCGGTGCTGCGCGAGCAGATGGCAGCGTTCCTGTACCGGCTGGAGAAGCTGTACGGCGACGGGTCGGAGCCGGAGGTCGACATCCCGGCCTCGTCGCCGTTCACCGACGTCGCGCCCACCGACGTGTTCTACCGCGAGATCCTGTGGCTGGAGCAGAGCGGCATCACCACCGGCTACGACGAGCCCGGCGGCACGCGCACGTTCCGGCCGTCGCAGCCGGTGCTGCGCGAGCAGATGGCGGCGTTCCTGTACCGGTTCGACCGCAGCGAGTTCGTCGACGACGACGGACCGGAGTTCACCGACGTGACCGCGCAGAACAACGTGTTCTTCGACGAGATCGAGTGGATGGAGTTCGAGGAGATCACCACCGGCTACGACGAGGGCAACGGGACTCGGACCTATCGGCCGGCCGAGCCGGTGCTCCGGGAGCAGATGGCCGCGTTCATCATCCGCTACACCGAGCTCGACCAGGGCGGGGGCGACCAGGGCTGAGGCGACGGGGCGACCGGGCCGGTCTACGCAGTTCGACCCATCTTCGGCGAAACCCGGGCGGGGCCGGGCCGTTCGGCCCTACCTTGATGCTCGTCAGCCCTGCGATCCGAGGAGTCCCCGTGACCCGATCCACCGTCTTCCGCCGCCGCCTCGCGGCCTCCACCCTCGCCGTCGCGCTGGCGGGAGGCGTGCTCGTCGCCGGCACCCCGGCGCAGGCCGACGACCCGTCCAGCGGCATCTCCGGCGAGGTGACTGAGCTGTCGTTCGTCGCCCCGGGCGGGCCGGTCGCCGGCGTCCCGGTGTCGGTGTTCGCGCCGGTCGGCGAGAGCTTCGTCCAGGTGTCCGGAGCCGTCGACGTGACCGACGAGAACGGTGCGTACGAGATCACGGGCCTGGGCGCGGGCACCTACCGGGTCTGCTTCGGCGTGACCGGCCAGATCGTCGCGCTGAAGTACGTGTCCCAGTGCTTCCGGAACGGTTACGGCGTCGAGCTCGGCGACGACGTCGAGGTGCACGGCGGGGTGACGTCGGACATCGACGCCGCCCTGGTCCCGGCCTTCACCGACGTGGCGCTCCCCGAGGCTGCCAGCGAGTTGGAGCCGGTCGGCGGGCACCCGTTCTGGCTCGAGATCACCACGCTGGCCGTCTTCGGCATCACCACCGGGTACGACGAGGCCGACGGCTCCCTGACCTTCCGGCCCTCGCAGCCGGTGCTTCGTGAGCAGATGGCCGCGTTCCTGTACCGGATGGCGAGGATCGACAACGAGGGACTCGAGCCCGAGGTCGACATCCCGGCGGAGTCGCCGTTCACCGACGTCGCACCCACCCACGTGTTCTACCGCGAGATCCTGTGGCTGGAGCAGAGCGGCATCACCACGGGCTACGACGAGCCCGGCGGCACGCGCACCTTCCGGCCGGCGCAGCCGGTGCTGCGCGAGCAGATGGCCGCGTTCCTGTACCGGTACGACGGCACCGACTTCGTCGACGAGGACGGGCCGGAGTTCATCGACGTGACCGCGCAGAACAACGTCTTCTTCGACGAGATCGAGTGGATGGAGCTCGAGGAGATCACCACCGGCTACGACGAGGGCAACGGCACCCGCACCTACCGGCCCTCGCAGCCGGTGCTGCGCGAGCAGATGGCCGCCTTCATCTTCCGCTTCCAGAACCTCGAGGGCGACGAGATGTAGGTCGCCCCGCGCGCCGGCCGGTCTACGTAGTTCTACCCATCTTCGACCGACCGGCCCTCGCAGGCACGGACGCGGACCTAGCGTGGTCCGCGTCCGTGCCCCACACCGAGGAGTCCCCGTGATCCGATCCGTCGTCCGTCGTCGCACCAGTGCGGCGGCCCTCGCCGTCGCCCTGACCGGCGGCCTGCTCGCCGCGGGCCCCGCGGCGCACGCCGCCGTCGAGGAGACGGGGGCCGTGTCCGGCCGGGTGACCGAGCTGTCGTTCCTCGACGGTGGAGACACGATCTCCGGCGTGACGGCGACGGCCTACCGGTTCAGCAAGGACATGGAGGAGCCCGTGGCCGTCCCGGGCGCCACCGACATCACCGACTCCGACGGCCAGTACACGATCGACGGCCTCGAGCCCGGCGTCTACACGGTGTGCATCGGCACACCCGGACAGCTCGTCGGACTGGTCCACGTGGCGCTGTGCCACGAGGAGGCGCTGTTCATCGTGGACGCCGAGGCGGTCGAGGTCCTCGAGGGCGAGACCACGACTGACGTCGACGTGCTGCTGCCTCCCGGGTTCACCGACGTGGCGCTCCCCACCGGCCGTGACGGCAAGGACCTGGTCGGCGGGCACCCGTTCTGGCTCGAGATCACCAACCTGGCCCTCTACGGGGTCACCACCGGCTACGACGAGGCCGACGGCAGCAAGACCTTCCGGCCGTCCCAGCCCGTGCTGCGCGAGCAGATGGCCGCGTTCCTGTACCGGCTCGAGACGTTCATCGAGGGCGACGAACCGGAGGTCGACGTGCCGGAGGTGTCGCCGTTCAGCGACGTCGCGCCGACCCACGTGTTCTACCGCGAGATCCTGTGGCTGGAGCAGCGCGGCATCACCCGGGGCTACTTCGACGGCACCTTCCGGCCGTCGCAGCCGGTGCTGCGCGAGCAGATGGCGGCGTTCATCTACCGGTTCGACGGCAGCGAGTTCGTCGACGAGGACGGGCCGGAGTTCACCGACGTCACCGACCAGAACAACGTCTTCTTCGACGAGATCGAGTGGATGGAGGACGAGGCCATCACCACCGGCTACGACGAGGGCAACGGCACCCGCACCTTCAGGCCTTCCCAGCCGGTGCTGCGCGAGCAGATGGCGGCCTTCCTGACGCGATACGCCAGCCCGAACATCCGGTAGGCCGCGATGTTCTCGGCCTTCCTGACCGGGCGGGGGATCGACGAGCCCTACACCGATGCCGACTACTTCACCTACGTCGACGGCAAGCCGCGGTACGACGGAGTCCGGTCGTTCCTCGCCTCGCGCGGCATCACGCTGCCCAAGGGATCGCCCGACGGCACCCGGCCTTCGCGGCCGGTGGTGCACCGGACAGAACGACCGGTGAGGCCTGACCGTGGTCTCAGGGTCGGTCCCAGACGAACAGCGTGTAGCCGCTCCCCCGGGGCAGGAACATCGGCAGCAGGTTGCGGGCCGCGCTGCTGAACACGACGGTCGAGCCGTCGGCTGACATGTCGACCTGGATGCTCCAGTCGACGTCAGGGGGAGCGCCACCCATCCCGGTCGCCACGATGCTGACCGTCCGGGCGACGAGGTCGATGTCGAGGGGCACGTATCCGTCGATTCCCGCCTCGTCCGCGACGCGTCCCGATCCGGCCGCACGCGTGCCGTCCGCCGAGAAGTCGGTGACGTACAGGTCGGTCACCGCCTCGGCCCCGTCCCAGGTGGCCACGTCGTCGACCTCGCCGGTGGTCAGGTCGAGGATGGCTGGTCCCGTCGAGCAGGCTGTGGCGTCGGAGGAGACGGCGAAGGAGCACCGGTGTTCACCGGGGACGACCGAGAGGCCCTCCGATCCTCGGATCCAGAGGTGCCGTCCGTCGAGGACGACCACACCGGCGTCGTGCGATACAGCGGTGGGTCGGACTCCGTAGAACGCGCTCGGGACGATCGGAAGCCGGAAGGTCTCCCCGGTGGTCACGTCGACGGAGAGGGTCTCGTCGAAGGAGTTCCCGGACGGTCGCTCCGCTTGTGACCGGATGAGGACGGTGGTCCCGTCTCCGGACAGGTAGACATTCTCCGCTCGGCTCCGTGGTTCGGCCTGCCCCGGCCCGCGACCGATGATCCGGACGGTGCGTGTGCTCCGCTCCCACACAAAGGCATCGACCCGACTGTTCGTGTCGCCGACGACGAGGTTCGATGCAGCGGATGTCCACGCCACGATGCCGCCATCGTCGGAGATGACTGGTGTGGTGCCGAAGTTGTGGTCCGGACCCACCCCGTTCACCCCCGGGTTGAGCAGGTCGAGGGTTCCCTCCTGACGGTCGAGAAGGTAGATGTTGCGGCCGTCGAGCGCATCGTCGGTGAAGCGCAGGTAGGACTCGAACACAATGAACCGACCATCTCCGGAGGTGGCTCCAGAGCCAGCTACCATCTCGGCGGCCACCCAACCGAGTGGGCCGAGGTCGATCTCGTCGAGACGGTAGAGGAAGGCCGCCATCTGTTCACGGAGCACCGGCGCCGACGGGCGGAACGAGACGCGTCCGCCTGCCTCGCGATACCCGGTGGTGATGCCCGTCGAGGCCAACCAACAGATCTCGGTGCGGAACGGGTGATTGGCCGGAAGATCGATGAAGGAGCAGTCTTGGACATCGTCGGGCTCGCCGGCGTAGCGGTAGAGGAAGGCCGCCATCTGCTCACGCAGGACGGGCTGGGAACCGCGGAACTCGACCCCGCCCGCGACCGCGTACCCCGTGGTGATGGAGGTGCTTGCCAGCCACGCGATCTCGTCGGCGAACACGTGGGCCGAGGGGACGTCGCGAAACACTTGCTCACCATCGCCGACGAAGTCCTCGTCGGCGTAGCGGTAGAGGAAGGCCGCCATCTGTTCGCGCAGCACCGGCGCGGACGGATCGAACCGCCAGGTGTCGTCACCATTGTCGTAGCCGGTACTGATGCCGGTGCCGCCCAACCACGCGATCTCCTCGGCGAAGACGTGGGAGTCGGGGACGTCCGTGAAGCCGGTGTCGGCCTCGGCGGCCGGGACCACGAGGACGCCGGTGGCGAGGGCGATGCTCGCGACAGCGGTGAGGCGGCGCTTCATGGATCCCCTTCGAGTCAGGCTGGATGACGGTACTACTCAGGGGGTTCTCACCGCAGCGGATTCGAAGCCTCGTGCCCTCGTTCACCCGGCCGATACACCGGCGAACTACCCTCGTGGGGTGGACTGGAACCGGTACGACGCAGCTCTGTTCGACCTCGACGGTGTCGTCACGCCCACGGCGGAGGTGCACATGCACGCGTGGGCCGCGATGTTCTCGGCGTTCCTGACCGGGCGCGGGATCGTCGAGCCCTACACCGACGCCGACTACTTCACCTACGTCGACGGCAAGCCGCGGTACGACGGGGTCCGGTCGTTCCTCGCCTCGCGAGGGATCACCCTGCCCGACGGTTCGCCCGACGACGACCCGTCGGCCGAGACGGTCGCCGGCCTCGGCAACCGCAAGAACGACGTGTTCGCCCAGGTGCTGGAGACCGACGGTGTGGTCGCGTATCCCGGCTCGGTCGCGTTGATCGACGCCCTGGTCGCCCGCGGCACGCAGTTGGCCGTGGTGTCGAGCTCGCGCAACGCCCCCGCCGTGCTGGCGGCGGCCGGGCTGGCCGACCGGTTCCCCTTCGTCATGCACGGCGGTCTGGCCGAGGAGCGCGGCCTGCCGGGCAAGCCCGCTCCCGACACCTTCCTGGCCGCGGCCGCCGAGCTGGGGGTGGCGGCCGATCGCGCGGCGGTGCTCGAGGACGCCGTCTCGGGCGTGCAGGCCGGGGCCGCCGGATCGTTCGGGTTGGTCATCGGTGTCGACCGGGGGGTCGGCGCCGAGGCACTGACGGACGCCGGGGCCGACGTCGTGGTCACCGACCTGGCGGAGCTCCTGCCGTGACCGCCACCGAGCAGCGCGACACGACCGCCACCGACTCCACCGACCCGCTGGACCGCACCCGGTTCCCCGTCGACGAGTGGGCCCTGGTCGAGCTGCGCCCCAGCTCCGACGACCTGGGAGTCACCGAGACGCTGTTCGCCGTCGGCAACGGCTACCTGGGTCTGCGCGGCAACGTCGAGGAGGGCCGCGACTCCCACACCCACGGCACCTTCGTCAACGGCTTCCACGAGACCTGGCCCATCCACCACGCCGAGGAGGCCTACGGGTTCGCCCGCGTGGGGCAGACCATGGTCAACGCGCCCGACGCGAAGGTCATCCGGCTGTACGTCGACGACGAGCCATTGCTGCTGCCGATCGCCGACCTGATCGACTACCGCCGGTCGATCGACTTCCGCGAGGGGGTCCTGCGGCGCGAGGTGCTGTGGCGCACGCCGGCCGGCAAGCGGGTGCGGATCCGCTCCAGCCGGATGGTGTCGTTCCACCAGCGACACCTCGTCGTGCTGACCTTCGAGGTCACGATGCTCGACGACCATGCACCGGTGGCGATCAGCTCGCAGATCCTCAACCGCCAGGACGGCGAGGACGAGTACCACGTGCGCGACAAGGCGATGGGGGACGGTTTCGACCCTCGCCGGGCCGAGCAGCTCAACCGGCGGGTGCTGGTCCCCCGCCACAGCATGGGGGACGCCGCCAGCGGTCGCGTCGCCCTCGGGTACCAGGCGGCCGACAGCGGCATGACCTTGGCGGTCACCGCCGACCACGTGCTCGAGACGGCGAACTCCTTCACCGAGCGGGTCCAGGTCGAGGACGACCTCGCCAAGCTGACCTACCGGGTCGACGCCGAGCCCGGCCAACCCATCACGCTCACCAAGACGGTGGCGTACCACACCTCCCGCGGGGTGCCGGTCCGCGAGCTCGTCGACCGGTGCCGTCGCACCCTCGACCGGGTGCACGCCGAGGGCCTGGAGCAGCAGTACGAGGACCAGCGCGCGTGGTTGGACGACTTCTGGGCCCGGTCCGACGTCGAGATCGAGGGCCACCCGGAGGTCCAGCAGGCGACTCGGTGGAACCTCTTCCAGATCGCCCAGGCCACGGCACGGGCGGAGGGCAACGGGTTCCCCGCCAAGGGGGTCACCGGCTCGGGCTACAGCGGCCACTACTTCTGGGACAGCGAGATCTACGTGCTGCCCTTCCTCACCTACACCGCTCCTGCCGTGGCCCGCTCCGCCCTGCGGTTCCGCTACACGCTGCTGGAGTCGGCCCGCCGCCGGGCCACGGAGCTGGCGCAGAGCGGCGCGCTGTTCGCGTGGCGCACCATCAACGGCGAGGAGGCGTCGGCCTACTACGCCGCCGGGACGGCGCAGTACCACATCGACGCCGACATCTCGTACGCGCTGAGCCAGTACGTGCGGGCCACCGGCGACGTCGACTTCCTCTCCCGCGAGGGCATCGACGTCCTGGTCGAGACCGCCCGCATGTGGGCCGACCTGGGCTTCTGGCGCACCGACGAGGGCGGCACCTTCCACATCCACGGCGTCACCGGACCGGACGAGTACACGACGGTCGTCAACGACAACCTGTTCACCAACGTCATGGCGCGGGCCAACCTCCGCCGGGCGGCCGAGTCGGTCCGCCAGCTCGCCGAGCGCGACGGGGTCGAGTACGACCGGGTGGTCCGGCGGTTGCGCCTCGGCGCCGACGAGGTGGCCGAGTGGGAACGGGCCGCCGACGGCATGGCGATCCCGTTCGACGAGCACCTCGGGGTGCACCCGCAGGACCTGCACTTCCTCGAGCGGGAGGTCTGGGACCTGCAGAACACACCGCTGGACAAGCGGCCCCTGCTGCTGCACTACCACCCGTTGGTGATCTACCGGTTCCAGGTGCTCAAGCAGGCCGACGTCGTGCTGGCGCTGTTCCTGCAGGGCGACATGTTCACGCCCGAGCAGAAGCGGGCCGACTTCGAGTACTACGACCCGATCACCACGGGCGACTCGACGCTCTCGGCCGTCGTGCAGTCGATCATCGCCGCCGAGGTCGGGTACGCCGACCTGGCGTACCGGTACTTCTCGTCGGCGCTGTTCGTCGACCTCGCCGACCGGCACCACAACACCACCGACGGGGTGCACGTGGCCTCGACCGGTGGCGTGTGGAGCGCGCTGGTCAACGGGTTCGGCGGGTTCCGCGACCACGGGGGCGAGTTCTCCATCGACCCCCGCCTGCCGGAGTCGTGGACGTCGCTCACCTACCGGATCACCCTGGCCGGCACGCGGGTGCGCGTGACGGTGACCCCCGACGCGGTGCAGCTGCAGGTCGAGGTCGGTGAGCGCGCCGAGCTGGTCGTGCGGGGTGAACCCGTCCTGGTGTCCGCCGGCGAGCCGGTCGACGTGGCGCTGGACGGGCAGGGTCCGCGCCTCGAGGGTGTGCCGGAGCCGGTGGCGGGTCGCCGCCGCTCCGACGGCACGGTCATCACCGCCATCGTCCCCGGAACCTGACTGGCAGACTGGCGCGATGGTCGATCCCGCCTTCATCGCCGCCCTGCCCAAGGCCGAGCTGCACGTGCACCACGTGGGCTCCGCGTCGCCGCGCATCGTGTCCGAGCTGGCCGAACGCCACGCCGGCGAGACCCCCGTGCCGGCCGATCCGGCCCGGCTGGCCGAGTACTACCGGTTCACCGACTTCGGACACTTCATCGAGGTGTACCTGTCGGTCGTCGACCTGCTGCGCACGCCCGAGGACCTCTGGACGCTGACCCACGAGGTCGCCCGTGAGCTCTCCGCCCAGCAGGTCCGGTACGCCGAGCTGACCCTCACCCCGTACACGTCGATCGTGCGCGGCATCGCCGCCGAGGCGTACTGCGAGGCCGTCGAGGACGCCCGGCTGCGCGCCGAGGCCGACTTCGGCATCGAGCTGCGGTGGTGCTTCGACATCCCCGGCGAGTCGGGGGTCCCCGCCGCCGACGTCACGCTCGACACCGCGCTGCGGCTCCAGCCGGCCGGCCTCGTCAGCTTCGGGCTCGGCGGCCCCGAGATCGGGGTGCCCCGGCCGCAGTTCGCCCCGCACTTCGACGCCGCCCGTGCGGCCGGCCTGCGCAGCGTCCCGCACGCGGGCGAGTCCACCGGCGCCGAGACGGTGTGGGACGCCGTCCGGCACCTCGGCGCCGAGCGGATCGGCCACGGGATCGCCGCGGCCGACGACCCGGCCCTGATGGCCCACCTCGTCGAGCACGGCATCAGCCTCGAGGTCTGCCCGACCTCGAACGTCTGCACCCGCTCGGTCGAGTCCATGGCCGACCACCCGCTGCCCGCGCTGGTCGAGGCCGGGGTGACCGTGACGATCAACTCCGACGACCCGCCCATGTTCGCCACCACGCTGAACGAGGAGTACGCCGTGGCGGCCGACCTGCTGGGCCTCGACGCCGCGGGCGTCGCCGAGCTCGCCCGCACCGCGGTCCGCGAGTCCTTCGCGCCGGACGACACGAAGGCGCGGATCCTCGCCGAGATCGACACCCACGCGGGCTGACCGGTCGCCCGTCTCGGCGGTAGGTGGGCAACCGATCAGGCCAGCTGAAGGGTTGCTCACCCACCGCCGACGTCGGGGAAGGGTTGCTCACCCACCGCCGACGTCGGGGAAGGGTTGCTCACCCACCGCCGACGTCGGGGAAGGGTTGCTCACCTACCGCCGCGGGCGGGGAAGGGGACCGGCGTGGTCAGTTCCCGCTGATGGGGACGGCCGGCACCCGCACGAGCAGCACACCGGGGCGCACCTCGGCGGTGATCTCCAGCCCGTCGCCCACGGGATCACCGTCGAGCTGCATGGGGGTGTCCGACCCGGCCTTGATGTGCACCTTGGAGCCGGTGAGCCGGTCGAGCCGGTCGTTGGTGCGCTTCTGGCGGGTGACGACCCGCCAGACGATCGGGATCCACCCGAGGAACCGGCGCGGGGCGAGCACCACGACGTCGAGCATCCCGTCGTCGATGCGGGCGGCCGGCAGCAGCGGGATGCCGCCCTGCAGGAACCCGACGTTGCCGATCACCACGGTGCGGGCACGGAACTTGCGCACCTCGCCGTCGTCGACACTGATCTCGACCTTCATGCCGGGGTAGCGCAGCGCCTTGACCCCCGACACGAAGTACGCCAGCCACCCGACCCGGCTCTTCAGGTTGTCGTCGACCCCCGTCATGATCATCGCGTCCATGCCGAGCCCCGCCATCACCAGGAACGACGTCTGCACGCCGGAGTCGGTGGTGAACCGGGCCAGGTCGATCGCCTTGTCCTGGCCGCCGAACGCCACGTCCAGCGCGTCGCGCGCGTTGAGCGGGATGCCGAGGTTGCGGGCCAGCAGGTTGCCGGTGCCGTGGGGGATGATGCCGATCGCGACCCCGGTGCGCGCGGCCTCCTCGCACACCGCTCGCACGGTGCCGTCACCTCCGGCGGCGACGATCAGGTCAGCCCCGGCCTCCAGGGCCGCGCGCGCCTGACCGTGTCCCGGGTCCTCGACCGTGGTCTCGAACCACGCGGGCTCCGGCCACCCGTGCAGCGTGGCAGCCACCCGCACGCGCGCCTTGAACTCGTCGACGTCACCGACCTTGGCCGGGTTGAGCACCACCGCGGCCCGGCGCTGTCCGGTACCGGTCAGCGTGGCCAGCGCCGACGGCACCCGGCTCTCGTCGATCGCGATCAGCAGCCACAGCCCGAGCGCCACGAAGGACCCGAACGCGAGGCCCGCCACGACGTCGGACACGTGGTGCACGCCGAGCAGCACCCGGCTGGCCGCGACGAACAGACCGACGACCACCCACAGGGTGATCAGCAGGCGACGACGCAGCCCGCGGCCCGTGAGGATGATGGTCAGCAGGATCAGGGACGTGAACAGCAGGCCGGCGCCGGCCGCGTGGCCGGACGGGAAGGCGAGGCCACCGATCGTGGTCAGGGGCTCGTCCCACTCGGGGCGGGGCCGGTCGAACGCCTCCTTGAGCAGGTGGTTGCCGGGGACGACGACGGCCACCCCGGCCACCAGCCACCCGGCGATGCGCCGCTCCGAGCTGAGCCAGGCGATGCCCGCCATCACCACGACGACCACCATGAGGCCCGGGTAGCCGAACACCGCGGCCGCCAGGTCCGCGGCAGCGCGCACGACCGACGACGACGAGGCCAGGTCGAAGGCCCGGGCGCCGAGGTCGTCGTCGACCTCGCCGAACCCGTCGCCGAGCGCGACGGTCAGCGCGATGGCCACGAACACGACGGCCTGGGCCGCGAGCACGGC
The DNA here is from genome assembly GCF_000160775.2 of Aeromicrobium marinum DSM 15272. Taxonomy (NCBI): domain Bacteria; kingdom Bacillati; phylum Actinomycetota; class Actinomycetes; order Propionibacteriales; family Nocardioidaceae; genus Aeromicrobium; species Aeromicrobium marinum. The sequence continues at coordinate 2,790,264 of NZ_CM001024.1, forward strand.
GGTCAGCACGCCGGTGCGGCTCGGCACGGCACGACGCAGGTCGATGGACACAGATTCCCTCCCCGGCCGCCGGAGGACGGCAGCCGCGGGGCACCAGCGTAGTGGAGGCCGTTCGTCCGGCCGATACGCTGGCCGGGTGATCGACCCCCGCCTCGTCCGTGACGACCCCGATGCCGTCCGGGAGGCGCTGCGACGACGCGGGGAGTCGAGCGACGTGGTCGACGCCCTCATCGCCGCAGACGCCGACCGGCGTGGCTCCATCGCAGCCTTCGAGGCCGTCCGCTCCGAGCAGAAGCAGATCGGCAAGCAGGTCGCCCGCGCCACCGGCGACGAGAAGACCGCCCTGCTGGCCCGCACCAAGGAGCTCAGCGCGCGGGTCAAGGAGGCCGACGCCGAGCAGGGTGCCGCCGTCACCCGCTTCGACGACCTGCTGCGGAGCCTGCCCAACCTGGTCGCCCCCGAGGCCCCCGAGGGCGGCGAGGACGACTTCGTGGTGCTCGACGTGGTCGGCACCCCGCGCGACTTCGAGGCGGAGGGGTTCACCCCCCGCGACCACCTCGAGCTGGGCGAGCTGCTCGGCGCCATCGACGTCGAGCGCGGCGCCAAGGTGTCGGGCTCCCGCTTCTACTACCTCACCGGCGTCGGTGCGCGACTCGAGATCGCGCTCGTCCAGCTGGCCATGGATGCGGCGATGCGATGGGGATTCATCCCGATGATCCCGCCCGCGCTGGTGAAGCCGCGCGCCATGGAGGGCACCGGCTTCCTCGGCCAGGCCGCCGACGACGTCTACCACCTGGAGAAGGACGACCTGTACCTCGTCGGAACCTCCGAGGTGCCGCTGGCGGCGTACCACTCCGACGAGATCCTCGACCCCACGATCCTCCCGCGCCGCTACGCCGCCTTCAGCCCCTGCTTCCGCCGCGAGGCCGGCTCGCACGGTCGTGACACCCGCGGGATCTTCCGGGTGCACTGGTTCGACAAGGTGGAGATGTTCACCTACACGACCCTCGAGGACTCCTGGGACGAGCACCAGCGACTGCTCGGCTGGGAGCGGGAGTGGCTCGACCTGCTCGAGCTGCCGTACCGCGTCATCGACGTGGCCACGGGCGACCTCGGCGCGTCCGCGGTGCGCAAGTTCGACTGCGAGGCGTGGGTGCCCACCCAGGGCAAGTACCGCGAGGTCAGCTCCACCTCCAACTGCACGGAGTTCCAGGCCCGCCGGCTCGACACCCGCATCCGCACGGAGTCCGGCACGGTCCCGGCTGCGACCCTCAACGGCACGCTCTGCGCGATGACCCGCACCATCGTGGCGCTGCTGGAGAACGGCCAGCAGGCCGACGGCACCGTGCGTCTGCCCGCGGCGCTGCACCCGTGGCTGGGTGAGGTCCTGGTGCCGATCGACGGTCCCGTCCGATGAGCGGGCCCGTGGACGTCTGGCGGCCCCGCCTGGTGGCGCTCGACGTCGACGGCACGATCGTCGACGGCACCAACACGTTGGCCCCTGCGGTCCGTGAGGCCGTCCGGGCCGTCCGTGACGCGGGCATCGAGACCGTCATCTCGACCGGCCGCGCCATTCCCGGGGTCATCGACACGACGGACCAGCTGGGCCTCGAGCACGGCTACGCCGTCGCCAGCAACGGGTCGGTGGTGTTCTCGTACGCGCCGGTCGAGGTCATGCAGGCGGTCACCTTCGACGCCAGCACGGCCGTGCGGGAGGTCCTCGAGCACGTGCCCGACGCGCTGGTCGCGGTCGAGGACCTCGGGCGCGGGTTCCGCCTCAACCGGCCCTTCCCGGAGTCGGAGATCAACGGCTCGATGACGCTGCAGTCGATCGACGAGCTCATCGCCGAACCCGTCACCCGGGTCGTGATCCGGGCGCCCGACCACAGCACCGAGGAGTTCCACGCGATCGTCGCGAAGCTGGGTCTGGCCGACACCAACTACTACATCGGCTACACGTCGTGGCTCGACATCGCTCCGAAGGGCGTCTCGAAGGCCTCCGGCCTGGCCTACCTGTGCGGCCACCTCGGTCTGACGAGCGACGACGTGCTGGCGGTCGGCGACGGCAACAACGACGTCGAGATGCTCGCCTGGGCCGGTCACGGTGTGGCGATGGGTCAGGCGCCTCCCGCCCTGCTCGAGGTGGCCGACGAGGTCACCGGCAGCATCGACGAGGACGGCCTCGCGGCGATCCTGCAGCGCTACCTCTGACCCTCGGCGCCGTCAGGCGACGCGTGAGCTGGAGAGCTCGTCGAACGCGTCCAGCACGGCGTCGATGGTGGGCCGGTCGCTGTGCTCGTCGGGCTCCGACCCGCCGACGAGCACGTCCTCGCGTGCCTTGCGCAGGTGCCGCTTGACGGTGGAGGTCGAGCAGCCGAGCCGCTCGGCGAGCTGCTGGCAGGTGTCCTTGGGGTAGGCGTGCCGCACCGTCAGCACCACCTCGTGGCTGACGGGACCACCGCCGACGCGGCGCGCGCCGTAGGCCGTGTCGTCGGCGTCGTGCACCCGGATGCCGAGGTCGCGCCGGATCGAGCGTCGCTCGGCCTCGGTCGTGCAGGCGACGTAGCCGGCCACGTCGACCTCGACGACCGCGCGGTACAGGCAGTCGACGAACACGGGGCACCCCGCACACTGCCGGTGGGCGGTGGCGCGCTTGGCCTCCACGAGGCGCCGGTCGGCGGCCGTCAGGGCACTGCGGGGCGGAGGCGCCTGCAGGTACTCGTCCAGAAACGTCGTCGGGTCGTCAGCGCACGGTGGCAGCACCGTATCGATCACGATGGTCATGGGCTCCCTCTCCCTCATCGTTCGCAGGCCGATCCCTCAATCGGCCTGTGGGACGACGCTACAGGTACATGCCCCCTTGTGCCCCGTTTTGACCAGACGTAGTCGAATCGTCACCCGTGGTGTCGTTGGACGACGGGAGGGCCAGTCTCATGTTCTGCAGCTGCGACTGGGCCTGGACCTGCTGGGCGTACAGCGCCGCCTGGATGCCGTGGAACAGCCCTTCCAGCCAGCCCACGAGCTGTGCCTGGGCGATCCGGAGCTCACCCTCGGTGGGCGCGTCGGCGTCGAACGGGCTGCTGAGCCGCGACAGCTCCTCGACCAGCTCCGGGGCCAGACCGTCGCGCAGCTCGTCGATCGACTGCTCGTGGATCTGGCGCAGGCGGATCCGACTGGCCTCGTCGAGCGGGGCGGCCTTGACCTCCTCCAGCAGCTGGCGGATCATGCCGCCGATGCGCATGACCTTGGCCGGTTGTTCCACGAGGTCGGACAGGGCGGTCTGCCGGGCCTCGACCTCGACGGGCGTCCCGTCCGGTCCGATCGTCTGGTGCTCGTCCGTCATGCGTTCCAGCCTAGACGCGGTCAGTCGGCGGTGCCGAGGGTGAGCACCACCTTGCCGGTGTGACTGGAGTCCTCGAGGACCTGGTGGGCCTCCTGCACCCGCTCCAGCGGGAACGTGGAGTGCACGACGGGCCGGACGAGACCCTCGGCGACCCACGGCCACACCGCCGTGACGAGCCCGGCGACGATCGACGCCTTCTCGTGCGCCGGCCTGGCCCGCAGCGACGTGGCGGTGACCGAGGCCCGCTTCATCAGCAGCCGGTTGAGGTCGAGCTCGCCCTTGATCCCGCCCTGCAGCCCGATGACCACCAGACGGCCGCCGGTGGCGAGCGCGCGGACGTTCCGCTCGAGGTAGGCCGCGCCCATGATGTCGAGGATGACGTCGGGGCGCAGGTCCGCGCCCTTCAGCTCGTCGAGGAAGTCGGTGGTGCGGTACTCGATCGCCCGTTCGGCCCCGAGATCGCGGCACACCTGCGCCTTCTCCGGACTCCCGACGGTCACGACCACGCGGGCACCGGCCGCGACCGCCATCTGGATCGCGGTCGTGCCGATCCCGCTGGCGCCACCGTGGACCAGCAGGACCTCCCCGGCGGTCAGGCCGGCGGTCTCGAACACGTTGGACCACACGGTGGCCGCGGTCTCCATCAGTCCGCCCGCCGCGACGTCGTCGAGGTCGCCGGGCACGGGCGCGACCTGGCCGAGGGGGACCGCCACGTACTCGGCGTAGCCGCCGCCGGTCAGCAGCGCGGCGACGCGCTGGCCGACGACCGACGGGTCGACGTCCGCGCCGACGCCGACCACCTCGCCGCTGCACTCCAGCCCCAGGACGGGCGTGGCTCCGGCCGGCGGGTCGTAGAACCCCCGCCGCTGCAGCAGGTCGGCCCGGTTGACGCCCGCGGCGGCGACCCGCACGAGCACCTCTCCGGCGGCAGGCTCGGGCTCGGGCAGCTGGGTGATCTCGAGGGTCTCGGGCCCGCCGGGCTGGTTCACGATGACGGCTCTCACCCGACCCACGCTACGGGTGGGCGGGCGGCAGCACGTCGGAACCGCCGTGCCGGTGGTGCGGGGTCGCTAGCGTGGAGCCATGCGTACCGCCGTGATCCAGCTGTCGGCCGGTTCCGACGCGGCCGTCAACCGGGCGGAGGTCCGGGCCCGGTTGCGAGCCGTCGGCACCGACGTCGACCTCGTGGTGCTGCCCGAGGCGACCATGGTGGACTTCGGCCCGACCGACACCGACCTGGCCGCCGTGGCGGAGCCGCTCGACGGCCCGTTCCACGACCTGCTGGCGCAGGAGGCCCGCCGGTCCGGCGCCACGATCGTCGCCGGCACCTTCGAGCGGCGCGAGGCCGACCTGCCCTACAACACCCTCGTCGTGGTGGGACCCGACGGCGGGCTGCGTGCGACGTACCGCAAGATTCACCTCTACGACTCCTTCGGCTACCGCGAGTCCGACCGGCTCAGCCCCGGACCGGTCGAGCCCGTCGTGGTGGACGTCGGCGGCGTCACCGTGGGCCTCATGACCTGCTACGACCTGCGGTTCCCCGAGCTGGCCCGGGCGCTGGTCGACCGCGGGGCCGAGCTGCTGCTCGTGCCTGCCGCCTGGGTCGCCGGCGACGGCAAGGTGCACCACTGGCGCACCCTGCTCGCGGCCCGGGCGATCGAGAACACCGTGCACGTGGTGGCGGCGGCCCAGGGCGGGCCGCGCTACTCGGGGCACTCCTTGGTGGTCGATCCGTGGGGTTCTATCGTGGAGGAGGCGGCCCACACGGCCGATGCGACCCTCGTCGCCGATCTCGACCCCGCAGCCGTGGGTGCCGCCCGCCGCGTGAATCCGTCGTTGGACAACCGAAGGATCCGATCGTCGTCATGACCACCACCCGCGCGCAGGGCCGCCGGCGCCTCGATGCGTCGGTGCCGGCGGAGTACGAGCTGCCGGTCCGCCAGCCGCGCCTCGACTCGCCGGCCACGGCCGTCCTCGTGCGCAACGTCGTCGCGGCCGCGTGGGCGCTCGGCACCCTCGTCTCGGCGCTGGTGATCGTCGACGTCGATCTGCCGGGGTGGATCTTCCGCCCGGCCGCGGCCCTGCTGACGGTGGCGCTGACGGTGGGTCTGACCCATCGTGCGGGCGGCCACCTGCGGATCTGGCCGGCCCTCGCGGGGGTCCTCTGCCTGCTGGCCGTGGCGTTGCAGACCAACGGACTGCTCGTCGCCGCCGCGGCACTGACCGGCGTGGTGGGAGCGGTCTGGGCCGTCATGGTCACCCGGCCCGCGGACGGTCTCGTCGAGATCCTGCGGGAGTTCGTCGTGGCGCTGACGGTGGCGGCATCCGGCGCGGTGGGGGTCGCCGCCTGGAACGCACCCGTCGACGTCGAGACCTTCAGCTTCGTCGTGGTCGCGGCGGCCATCACCCTGGCGATCTCGATGGTGTGGGCCCTCGGGGCCGGCCTGCACGGGCTCGGCCGACTGCACCTGGCGGTGCTGGTGGGCGTCGCGGTGGCCGTGGTGGCGGTGATCGCCTACGGCAGCATCGTGCGGGCCTACGGATCGCCGGGCCTGCTGGCCCTCATCGACGACGTCGTCTACACGATGCGGACCACGATCGGCGGCGTCCCTCGACCCGTCGAGGTGTTCATCGGGTTCCCGGCTCTCGTCGTGGGGGTCTCGATGCGGTCGGTGCGCCGCGAGGGCTGGTGGGTGCTGGTGTTCGCCGTGATCGGCACCGCGGTCGTCACGACCTCGCTGGTGTCGCCCGGCGCCTATCCCACCTACATCACCCTGTCGACGCTGTACTCCGCCGTCCTCGGGCTGGGGCTGGGCCTGGCGGCGCGCCGGGTGCTGGGCTCCCAGAGCGCGATCCGTTCGGCCCGCGCCGTGCAGGAACCCCACCGGGTGGAGCCTCCGCGCCTGTCCGGCCTCAAGTGATGACAGAATCGACAGCGGTGACGTCGTGGGTCCGCCCGGGTCGTCCCAGGAGGGGTGCCGGAGTGGCCGATCGGAACCGCCTTGAAAGCGGTCGCTGGCTCTACAGGTCAGCCGCGGGTTCGAATCCCGCCCCCTCTGCGTGATGAAGCCCTCGGTGTACCGCTTGTCCCGCGGCCCGGCGCTGCTCGGCGCGGGCTCGTTCCTGATCGCCAGTGCGGTGGCGGTGTTCCTGGCGTTCGTGCTGGTGCCGCGTGACGGTGCCGCCGGGTGGATGGGCGTGGTCGCAGGTGTCCTGGCGGTGCTCGCCCTGGCCCAGTCGGCGCGCTTCGCCCTGAGGTCGCCGGTGGTCATGACCTTGACCGACCAGGGCTTCGTCATCGGACGTCCGCGGTGCCGCGGTCGGTGGGAGGACGTCGAGGACGTGGTCCTCGAGGCCGGCCGGCTCGGCCTCACGGGCGAGAACGTGGCCGCCGGTCTCGACCTGCGCCTGATCGAACCCGACCAGGTGCAGCCGCTGGTCCGGGAGGTCTACGACCGGCTCAACACCGCGAACGGCTACACGCGCTTCCGCTGACCCGGTGCGGGACCCCGGCGTCCCGGCCCCGAGGGAGCAGGTGGCGCGGCCGGGCTCCCGACGGCCTAGACTGGACCGCCCCCTGCTGACTGCCCTGCCCCGAAGGAGTCCGGTGACGTCCACCCCCGCCGAGCGGCGCGAGATCGAGACGGAGCAGGCGTACGTCGACACCGTCTACGAACGGCTCGACGCGTCGGCCGACGTCGCCCGCTCGCTGGTCGCCGAGGGGTTCGCCCGCGGGCACATCGGCCACGAGGGCGGTCTGGTCGAGCGCGACGCGATGGTGTTCCAGGCGACCCGCCGGCTCACCGCCCTGAACGCCGCGCACGACGGCCTGGTGTTCGGCCGGCTCAACCTGACCACCGGCGAGTCCCGCTACATCGGCCGCATCGGCGTCCGTGACGCCGAGCGCGAGATCCTGCTGATCGACTGGCGGGCGCCGGCGGCCGCGGTGTTCTACCAGGCGACCGCGCAGGACCCGTCCGGTGTCGTCCGCCGCCGCGTCCTGCGCTGTTCCGGCGCCCAGGTGGTGGGCATCGAGGACGACCTGCTCGACGCCGACAGCGCGCCCGACGACATGGTCGTCGTCGGTGAGGGTGCGCTGCTGGCCAGCCTGTCGCGGGCCCGCGACAGCACGATGCACTCGGTCGTGGCCACGATCCAGAAGGAGCAGGACGAGGCGATCCGCGCCCCGAGCCGGGGCGCCACGATCATCGGCGGCGGACCGGGCACCGGCAAGACCGTCGTGGCGCTGCACCGCGCCGCCTTCCTGCTGTACACCGACCGCCGCCGTTTCGAGTCCGGCGGAGTGCTGGTGGTCGGTCCGTCGTCGGTGTTCATGAACTACATCGAGCGGGTGCTGCCCAGCCTCGGGGAGACCAGCGTGACGCTGCGGTCTCTCGGTCAGGTGGTCGACGGCATCACCAGCGCCCACCACGACGAGCCGGTGGCGGCGGCCGCGAAGGGTTCGGCACGGATGGTCAGGGTGCTGGCCCGGGCGGCCGCAGCGCCCTTGGCCGGGGCCCCGACGGAGTTCCGCTACTTCTACAAGGACGACGTGCTGCGGCTCGACGCCGCCAGGCTCGACGGACTGCGACGTCACCTGCTGCACCAGAGCTCCCGCAACCGGGCCCATCCGCGGGTGCCGGCCGTGCTCGTCGACGCCCTGTGGCAGCAGGTGGCCGGTGAGCGGGCGCTCGAGAAGGGCCGGGAGGGCTTCACCGACGCGATCGTCGACGACCCGCGGTTCGTGGACTTCGTCGAGGCGTGGTGGCCGGCCGTCGACGCCGTCGAGATCTGGCGCAGCCTGCCCGACCGGCTCGCCGAGTTCGCGCAGGGCGAGTTCCCCCGCGAGCAGATGGACGCGCTGCGTGCCTCGTGGGCCGGCGGCGTCCCCAGCATCGAGGACGTCCCCCTCATCGACGAGCTCCGCTACCTGATCGGCGAGGTGCCGCCCGAGCACGACGAGGACGACGACACCCCCAAGCAGCTCATGAGCTTCGAGCGGCGCGAGCGGGAGGATGCCGGCGACCGGCTCCGGTCGACCCGCAGCATCGACGACGACGGCTTCGCCCACGTGCTGGTCGACGAGGCGCAGGACCTGTCGCCGATGCAGTGGCGGATGCTCGGCCGCCGGGGCCGCCACGCCAGCTGGACGATCGTGGGCGACCCGGCCCAGTCGTCCTGGCCGTGGCCCGAGGAGGCGGCCGCCGCCCGGGCCGCCGCCCTCGACGGCAAGCCCGAGCACGTCTTCCGGTTGTCGACCAACTACCGCAACTCCGCGGAGATCTACGACGTCGCGGCCCAGGTGGCCCGCCACGCCATCCCCGGCGCCGACCTCGCTGCCGCGGTGCGCCGCACCGGTGAGGAGCCCGAGCACCTCGTGGTGGCTCCGGGGCAGCTGGTGGGCGTGGCCCGCGAGCGCGCCGAGAAGCTGCTCGGCCGGGTCGACGGCACGGTCGCCGTGGTCGCCCCCCGGGCTCGGGTGGCCGAGCTCACCGCCGAGCTGTCCGAGACGCTGCGTCACCACGAGCGACTGAGGGTGCTGGACGGTCTCGACACCAAGGGGCTGGAGTTCGACGCCGTCGTGGTGGTCGACCCCGACGCGATCGTCGCGGAGTCCGAGGCCGGATGGCGGACCTTCTACGTGGTCCTCACCCGGGCCACCCAGCTGCTCAGCACGGTGGGCCCGACCGAGCGTTGGCGCGAGGTGTCGAGGGGCGGGCCGCGACCGTGAGGCGGCTGGTCGCCGCCGCCGTGCTGCTGGCGGTGGCCGTCCCCACCGGGCTCGGCGTCGCGCGGGCATCCTTCCTGGCCTCCGAGCAGTCGGTCTCGATCGGTGCCCACGACGCGACGGTGCGGCCGAACTTCACCTCCGCCGCCGTGCTGGAGGCCGGCCCGCTGCTGCCGCAGCTGCGGCTGCCGTTGGACGACACACCACTGGGCATCGGCGCCCGGATCGAGCTCGGCGGGTCCGAGGCGAGGTCGCTCGACGAGGTCATCACCAACGACGCGGTCATCGCCAGCCAGCCCGAGGGCGAGATTGCCGCGGTCACCGAGGCCATCGGGCAGATGGCCCGGCAGGCCGTCCTCCGTGGCGTCGGGGTGGCCCTGCTGGTGTCCGCCGCCCTGGTCGTCGCCTGGCGAGCCGTGGGTGCCGACCGTCGGGCGGCGCTGGCGCGCTCGTGGCGCCGGCCGAGCCGCGGCCAGGGCGCGGCCGGGGCGGGTGTCCTGGCCACGGTGCTCGCCGGTGGGGTGCTCGTGGCGGTGTCGTCACCGGCGATCCCCGACCAGGACGTGTCGTGGATCCCGGTCACCGACGTCTTCACCACGCTGCCCGACGACCCGATCCTCGACCGTCTCGAGCTCTCCGACGGAGCCGCGACTCGCAGCGGGCGCAGCCTCATCGAGGGCGCCCTGCGGACCTACCGTGAGTCCAACGCCTTCTACGACCGGCTGGTCGAGACCGCCGAGGACGTCGAGGTCCGCACGCCCGAGGAGGGCCAGACGACGGCGCTGGTCGTCACCGACCGCCACTCCAACGTCGCCATGGACCCGGTGGCGCGACAGCTCGCCGAGAACGCCGAGGCCGAGTTGCTGATCGACCTCGGTGACGACACCTCCAACGGTGCCTCGTGGGAGCAGTTCAGCATCAACTCGCTGGCGCGGGAGTTCGAGGGGTTCGACGTGGTCGCGGTGGCCGGCAACCATGACCAGGGACCGATCATCCCCGACCTGATGCAGCGACGTGGCTTCGAGCTGCTGGCGGGAGAGCCGAAGGACGTCGCCGGCATCCGGTTCCTCGGGGCCAGCGACCCCCGCAGCTCGGGCCTGACCCAGGGCTACACCGGCGACGAGAGCGACAACATCGCGGCGATCCGCGACCAGGACGCCGAGCTGACGCGGACCGCCTGCGACGACGGCGACGTCGCCGTCGTCGCGGTGCACAGCTCGGCCCAGGCCCGCCAGCTCCGCGAGTCCGGTTGCGTCGACCTGGTGCTGTCGGGGCACCTGCACCGACAGGTCGGCCCCGACGTCACCATCACCGACGACGGCGAGGCCACGGTGAGCCTCACCACGGGCACCACCGGTGGTGCCGTGTACGCCTTCGCCCTGGGCACGGGCCTGCGGCGCGAGGCGCAGATGACCCTCGTGACGTTCGAGGACGGCCGGCCGGTCGGGCTGCAGATCATCGACGTGCAACCGGGCGGGACGATCTCGGTGCAGGAGTACGTCACGCTGGCCGACCTGATCGAGGCCGCGGTGGCCGGGGACCCCGAGCTCGACCCCGACGTGCCCCTGCCGCCGGAGCCGGAGCCCGAACCGGAGCCGACCGGCTGACTCAGGTGCAGCGCGCGAGGATCAGGCGGGTGTAGACCTCGGCGCACTCCACGACGTCGTCGACGGCCACGTTCTCGTCGAGCGCGTGGGCGCCCCGCACGTCGCCCGGACCGTACTGCACCGTGGGCACCCCGGCGCCCGCGTACAGCCGCAGGTCCGAGCCGTAGGGTGCGCCGACCATGGGGGCGCTGGTGCCGACGGCATCGGCCACCTCCGCGACGAACGGGTGGTCGGGGCTCAGGGCGCCGGCGGCGAACCGCCCGCCGGGCCAGGTCACGACGGCCGGCTGCTCGCGCAGGAACGGATGGTCGGCGCCGGCCACGGCGGCCTCGAAGGCGGCCTCGGCCTCGGCGAACGACTCACCGGGCATGACGCCGTGACGACCCTCGACCACGAGCCGGTCGGGCACCGTGCTCGCCCAGTCCCCGCCGTGGACGATGCCCACACTGATGGGCCACGGCAGCGGGCCGAACGGTGCCGGCGGTGAGTCGTTGCGCCGGGCCTCCAGCTCGCGCAGGGCGGCATGGACGGCGATGAACACCTCGACGGCGCTGACGCCGGACGACCGCATCGACCCGTGGGTCGAGACACCCGGGATCTCCAGCCGGAACGTCAGCGACCCGCCGTTGGCCGCCACGATCGCGTGGTCGGTGGGCTCGGCGATGACGCAGGCGTCACCGGTGTGCCCGCGACGCAACGTGGCGAAGGTGCCGAGACCGCCGTCCTCCTCACCGATGACGGTGTGGACGGCGAAGGGCCGGCGCAGGTGCAGGCCGGAGACGGCTCGGGCCGCGGCGATGATGGCCACCACCCCGCCCTTCATGTCGGCCACGCCGCGGCCGTACCAGCGACCGTCGGTCTCCCTCAGGTGCCAGGGGTCGCCGCCGGTCCAGGCCTCGGTGTCGCCCGGCGGCACGACGTCGACGTGCCCGTTGAGGATCAGTGCCGGGCGGCCCTCGCCGGAGGTGCCGACGCATCCCCACGCCTCGGTGCGCTCGACCTCCTCGCCCGGGTGGTCGGGGTCGGCCCGCAGGGCGTCGAGGTCGAGCGGCCACAGGTCGACGTCGAGACCGATGCCGGTGAGGGTGGCCGCGCACCAGCGTTGGACGAGGGACTCGCCCTCCGAACCGCCCGTGCTGGGGATGCTGACCAGCTGGGCGAGGTCCCGGCGGACCAGGTCGACGTCGATCATGGCCACCGTCCGATCCACGAGGCTTTCTCGGCAAGGGGGCATGTCGCCGGTGGCGACAGCCGTCACGAAATCGTACGCCTCACCCGGGGCCGCACGGACGTCGCGTCCGCCCGGGCGGAGGACCACGGTGACCGCCGGTCACCCCCGTCGTCGGTCGGGGCCCCTGGCTGAATCACGGTGTCGTCGGACCGTCTAGGCTGAGCCGCCGAGACCACGGAAAGTGCCCATGACCCTCCTCGACGACCTGCTGGCCCAGCCGGCGTTCGCGCTGATCCGCGTGCGCGAGTCCGACACCGTGACGCTGGTGGCCGGCCCGCGCACCGACATCGAGCGGTTGGCCGACATCCCCGAGGCGACCGGTCCGGTCGGCGGCGACCGGGTGTGGGACCACCTCGTGCTGGTGCCGTTCGCCCAGGTCCGCGAGCGGGGCTTCGAGGCGCACCAGGACGGCACCCCGCTCAGCGTCATCCGGGCCGACGTGGTCCACGAGGTGCCGCTCGACGAGCTGCTCACCCTCCTGCCCGACGTGCCGCTCGACTTCGTCGACCGCGGCGGCTTCGAGACCTCCGACGACGACTACGCCGGCATCGTCCGCGACATCATCAGCGAGGAGATCGGTCAGGGCGAGGGTGCGAACCTGGTGATCGGCCGGCACTACCGGGCGCAGGTCGCCGACTGGGGCCACGAGCGTGCGCTCACGGTCTTCCGCCGGCTGCTGGAGCGGGAACGCGGCGCGTTCTGGACCTTCTGCATCTTCACCGGCGACCGGCACCTGATCGGCGCGAGCCCCGAGCGGCACGTCAGCGTCGAGCACGGCGAGGTGCGGATGAACCCCATCAGCGGCACCTTCCGCATGCGGGGCCTGGAGACCCATGCGGACCGCAAGGCGGCGCTGCTGGAGTTCCTGCGGGACGAGAAGGAGATCTACGAGCTCTTCATGGTGGTCGACGAGGAGCTCAAGCAGATGTGCGACATCTGCCACGAGGGCGGCCTCGTCCTGGGGCCGTTCCTCAAGCCGATGACCCACCTGGTGCACACCGAGTACCTGTTGTCGGGCCGCACCGACCGTGACGTCCGGGAGGTGCTGCGCGACTCGATGTTCGCGGCCACCGTGACCGGCAGCCCGGTCGAGAATGCCTGCCGGTTGATCCGCCGCTACGAGGAGCACGGTCGGGGCTACTACGCGTCCGTCGCCGCGCTGGTCGGCCGCGATGCCGCCGGCGGGGCGGTCTGCGACGCGCCGATCCTCATCCGCACCGCCGACGTCGACACCGAGGGGCGGCTCACCGTGACCGCGGGCGCGACGCTGGTGCGGGACTCCGACGCCGACCACGAGACGAGCGAGACCTGGGCCAAGGCCTCGGGCATCCTCAGCGCCTTCGGCCTCGTCGACGCCGCACCGGAGGCCACCGAGGGGTTCGACGCGTTCACCCGCGAGGACGACGTGCTCGTGGCGCTCGGAGCCCGCAACCAGCGGCTGAGCCAGTTCTGGTTGACCGACCAGTCCGGTGCGGTGCCCGAGCCGACCCTGGTGGGCAAGCGGGTCGTGGTCGTGGACGGCGAGGACGACTTCGTCAACATGCTGGGGCACGTCTTCGGAGTGCTCGGCATGACCACCGACGTCATCCGGCACGACGCACCCGAGCTGGTCGAGCAGGGGCCGGCCGTCCTGGACGGCTACGACCTGGTGGTGGTCGGGCCGGGGCCGGGCGACCCCCGCGACACCGCCGATCCGAAGATCGCCACGATCCACGGTGTCGTCGACGCGCTGCTGGCGACCGGTCGGCCGTTCCTCGCGGTCTGTCTGGGGCACCAGGCCCTGTGCCACCGGCTCGGGCTCGACCTGGAGTTCAAGGACATCGTGTTCCAGGGCACCCAGAGCCGGGTCGAGGTGCTGGGGCGGCCGGAGACGGTGGGCTTCTACAACACCTTCGTCGGCCGGGTGCCCGCCGGCGGTCTGCCCGACGGGGTCACGGTCGAGGTCGACGACGCCACCGGTGACGTCCACCTGGTCGCGGGTCCGCACTACCGGGGGGTGCAGTTCCACGCCGAGTCGGTGCTGACCCAGAACGGCTTCGGCATCCTGCGCGACCTGGTGCTCGCGCTCGGGATCTAGCCGCGACTCAGTCCGCGGCGGGCTGCTCGGAGACCGCGAGTCCGCGCAGCATCGTGAGCATCTCGCGGCGGGTGTCGGCGCCGAGGCGGCGGCGGATCCGCGCCACGTGGTGCTCGACGGTCTTGGGCGAGATGAACAGCCGCTCGCCGATCTCGCGGTAGCCGACGCCGGTCAGCACCAGCATCGCCACCTCCCACTCACGGTCCGTCAGCTGGGCCCGCAGGGGCGCCGTCTCGCCGTCCTCGCGGACGTCGGCCACCGGGGTGCGGTGGGCGGCCCTCGCCAGCTGCATCAGCTCGAGCATGACCTGACGGTCGGTGGTGCGGCCCGCTGCCTGCGCGGCCAGCCGGGTGGCGTCCCAGCTCAGGCCGATCAGCTCGAGGTCACCGGTCGCACACGTGACGGCGGCAGCGTCGACGTCCCCCTGGAGCACCCGCAGCCACGTCTGGCCGGCCCGGGCGAGGATCGCCGCCACCCGGCTGTCCTGCGCCCCGTGGACGAGGGCGTCCGCGTGCGGCAACAGCTGGGACGGTTCCTCGGCGAGGATCGCCGCGTGCACGCCGTACCAGTGGAACATCGCCGCCCAGAGCGGCGGCCGCCCGAGGCTGTCGAGCAGCTCGCCGGCGTCGAGCAGGTGGGTCTGCAGGCGGTGCGACTCGCGCAGGCGGGCGGCCGCGACCGCCAGCTCGCCGAGCGGCAGCAGCGAGTAGAGGTCGACGGAGAACTCCGCGAGGCTCACCCGGACCTCGTTCCACGCCCTGTCGAGCGCGACCAGGTCGCCGGCGCGCCGGGCGATGCCCAGCCGCAACCCGTGCAGGAACATCTGGTCCCGCAGGGCGAGTGGACCGGAGTCGGCCACCCGGTCGGCGATCGTGGTGGCGCCCGGCAGGTCGCCCTGGAGCATGCGTGACCACGCCAGCAGCAGGTGGTGGCGCGACTGCTGGAGGCTGCCTCCGAAGCCGGCGTCGATCGCCGCGGTCAGCACCCTGGCGGCCGTGTCGACCTCGCCGGTGCTGATCGCCACCAGGGCTGCCAGGGCGGCGGGCGACTCCGGGACGACCAGCTCGTCGCCCAGCGGGCGCAGGGCAGCCGCGGACTGCACGAGCACGGGCAGCGCCGCCTCGCCGCCGCCGTCGAGGGAGAGCTCCAGCCCGCGTGACATCAGCGCCAGGCCTCGACCGACGCTCGTGGGCGGGGCGTTGCGCGCGAGCGCCGCCATGCGTCGGGCCTGCTCGGCGTCACCGTCACCGAGCATCGCCCAGACGGCCAGGGCGGCGTCGTTGCCGATGCGCGCCTCGCCCAGGAAGCCGAACAGGGCGGCGCTGTGGTGCACCATGCCGCGGTGCGCGTGAGCGATCGCTACGGCGCGCACCGCGACCGGGACGGACGCGTGGTCGGGATCGGCGAGCACCCGCTCGCCGGCCCGCAGGGCCGCGTCGAAGTCGCCGGACCTGACCGCACGCTCCGCGGCCTGCGCGGCGAGCCGCAGGGGGTCGGCCCCCGCGGTCTCGGCCCAGGCGGTGATCAGGTCGGCGTCCGCCGCATCGGCGTGGGACGCCGACGAGACCAGGTGCTCGGCGAGCCGGGGGTCACGACACCCGGACGTCACGAGGGCGCCGGCGGTCTGGACCGGCAGGGGACCGCGGGTGCTCAGCGCGTCGAGGACGGCCGAGTGGAGCGCGCCGAGGGCCGATCCCGTGGTGGAGCCCAGCAGGGTGCCGCGTGCCGTGACCGTGAGGTGCGGCGACGCTCCTGCCAGCTGCCCGGCTGCCATCGCCGCGTCCAGGCACCGGCGCACGTCGTGGGGCGACAGATCGGTGACGGTGGCGATCAGCGCCGCGTCCACCAGGTCGGTCACGGCCACGACCGTCAGCACCTGGCGGAGGTGCGTGGCCTCGACGGCCGATCCGTCGGGGTGGTTCAGCACCGGCTGCGAGCTGCTCATGTCAGTCGCCGGTCTCCGGGTCGGCGGGCTCCTCCGGCGGGTCGCTCGGGGTCGGCGAGGGGGTGGGTTCGGTGGGCGGCGGCTCGGACGGCGGCGGGGTGCTCGTCGCGGTGGGGGACGGCTCCACCGGCACCGGCACTGGCGCGGTGGTCGGCGCCGGAGTGGTCCGTCGCGGGGCGACCGGCACCGACCGGCGCGGGTTCGTGCCGGGTGTGGCCGTGTCCGAGCCCGGTGGCGTGACCTCCGCCGTCGGCGCCGACGTCGGTGCAGGGGTGTCGTCCGGCGCGTCGGCCGGCGGCTCCGTGGCGGTGGCGGACCGGGGTGTCGTCTCCGGCGGAGCCGCATCGGAGTCGGACCGTTCGGCCCAGGCCATTTGCGCACCACCGATGACCAGCAGGAGGAGCAGCGCGCCGCCGGCACGGGAGTACCGGCCCCGCCGCCGACGTCGCCCGGGCTCGTCGCCGCGCCCGTCTCCGGGCTCCTCGGTCGGATCGACGTCTGTGGGGCCCGCGTCGTCCGCACCTGCTGCGGCGTCACCGCCGGGGGAGTCGTCGTCGACGTCCTCGTCGACGATCTCCGCGTCCACGACGTCGTCGTTGATCGGGGTGGTCTCGTCGTTCGCACCGACGTCCTCGAGCGCGTCCTCGAGCACGACGTCCTCGGGGTCCGCGGACTCGGCCACGGGGGCGGGGGCGAACGGGTCGTGCACCAGCCGCTGCTGCCACGGCGTCGCCGTGATCTCCGCGGGCGGGGCGGTCCTGGACCGGCGCCCGCGGCGGCGGCGCCGGGACCGGCGGTCGGGGGCGCTCGAGCTCATCCACGCCATGGACGGATCGGCGACGACGGGAGCCGGCGCCACCGGCACCGGGAGGGGGACACCGGGCGGGGGTGTCAGTGACGCGCCGTGCGGAGGCGGGGGCGGAGGGGGCGGTGGCGGCGCCAGGGCCTCGTGGCCCTCGACCGTCGGGTCCGGCTCGACCACGGCGTCGCCGACCTCGTCGACGGGGGGCTGCGCGTCCTCGGTCCCGGCGTCCTCGGGGGTCGCGGCCGGCGCCGGGTCGTGCCGACGTCGCCGACGGGCCGGGCGGGCTCGACGGCCGGCCACGGTCCCGGCGTCAGCCGTGTCGTCGGTGGGCTCCGGGTCCGGGTCGGCGGCCGGGTCGGTGGTGTCGACCACCGTCTCCACCACGTCGTCGGCGGGGTGCTGCGCGTCCTCGGTCGCGCTGTCCTCGTGGATCGTGGTCGGCGCCGGGTCGTGCCGGCGACGCCGACGGGCCGAGCGGCCCCGTCGGCCGGTCGGCTCCTCGGCGGTCGCCTCGACGGGATCGACGACGGTGTCCGGGACCAGGTCCGGGGTCTGCTCCGCGTCCTCAGTGCCCTCGGTGTCGGTCGCAGCGCCCGCGAGGTCGTCGACCGGTGTCGTGGGTCGGCGAGAGCGACGGGAGCGCGCGCGGCGTCCGGCCGCTCGTCCGGTGTCGAACCGGTCGGCGGCGGTGTCGAAGGAGTCCGGGTCGACGGTGTCCGGGTCGGCCGCACCGTCCTCGACCGCGCTGTCCTCGGTCACAGTGCTCTCGACCGCAGTGTTATCGGCCAGTGCCTCCGGTGCCGGTGTGGCGTCGAGGGGTGCCTCGTCGGTCGCGTCCCGGCCGTCCTCGACGCGTCGGCGACGGCCGAGCCGGCGGGCGCGCGCGGTCGGCGGTGGCTCCTCCTCCAACGACTCGCGTGCCTCGTCCAGGGGGTCGGTCGGAGTGGTGCGACGCCGGCGCCCCGGGACGGGAGCGTCGTCGTCCTGAACGTGGTGGTCAGCCACCGCGGGTGTCTCTGGCCCGATGTCGTCGGTCGAGTCCGGGACGTCGGCGGCACGGCGTCGCCCGGTGGCACGGCGCGAGCGGGCCGGCCACGGCATGTCGAGGTCGTCCGACGGGAGTCCCGCCGAGGCTGCCTCGTCGAGCACGGTGGCGTCGAGGACGGTGGCGTCCAGACCCTCGACATCGGTGTCGTCGGGCGGCAGGAGGCGGCGTCGACGCCCGGGCGACGTCACCTCGGCCGCGTCGTCCCCCGCGTCGTCGCCGAGCTCGTCGACGACGGGCGACGCGGTGTCGTCCGCCAGCTCCTCGGCGGAGTCGTCCACCGGTGCCGGCCGGAACACTCCGCGCCGTGTCTGGCGGCGACGTCCGAGCAGCTCGTCACCCAGGTCGAGCGCCTCGATCGGGTCAGGTCCGGCATCTTCGGACGCAGCATCCTCGGGCGCGTTCCCCTCGGCCACGTCGTGCTCGGCCGGCCACGCACCGGTCGACTCGTGCTCGGTGTTCTCGACCGTCTCTCCGGTCATCGCGTCCCGGCGACGCCACCAGCGGCGACGCGGAGCCGTGCCGGGTGCGTCGGCGTCGCGGTCCACGTCATCCGCCGGAGCAGGCTCGGCCGGCGCAGTGTCGAAGGGCCAGACGTCCTCCGGCTCCTCCTCGTCGTCAGCCGTGACCTCGGCGTGATCGCCCTGGTCCTCCACGGGCACCGGAGCCTGGTCGACCGGTTCCTCGGGGAAGGCGACCGGGACGGTGTAGTAGACCGGCCGCGGCAGGGACTCGGGTGCGGAGAGCGGGTCGGCGGGCGTCGCGACGGGCTCCTCGGCAGCGGCATCGTCCTCGGCCCCAGCCCGGTCCTGCGGTTCGTGGACGACGACCTCGGTCTCGTCCGGTGCGCTGAGCGAGGCGTCGAGCCGGACGGCCGGAAGATGCTCGTCGACGGGCTCAGTCTCTTGGACCACGGCGGGCGGCGGGTCCGCGACGGGCTCGGCCTCGTCGTCCACCACCTCGGCGGTGTCCTCGGGCCCGACGGCCACGTCCTCGACCGCGTCGAGGGTGAGGTCCTCGGCGGGCGCGGGCTCCTGCTCCGGCGCGGGCGCGGCGGCGACCTCGTCCGGGTGGGGCACCGGCGCCGCGGCGTCATCGGCCGGGTCGTCGTGGGGCGTGACGTCGACCGGCGGCTCCTGGACCGCGCCGGCCCCGACCGCCTGGTCCTCCGCTGCCGCCTCGACGGCCACATCGGCATCTTCGGCTGCCGCCTCGTCAGCGGCGTCGACGATGACCTCGGCTGGCTCCGGTGCTGCGAGCACCGACGGCTCGTCCTCGACCTGCGTCTCGTCCTCGACCGGCGGTGCGGGCGGGGCCGGCGGCTCGTCGGTGGCGTCCACGGGCGGCGGGGGCGGGGGTGGGGGTGAGAGGGGGGCCGGTGCGTCGGTGTGGTCCGCCGCCTCAGTCGTTCGCGGGTCGGCGGCGCCGGCCGCCACGGAGGTCCATGCCGGGATCGCCACGGACCGCCACCGCTCGGCGCGTCCGCCGGTGGTGCGATGGTCCAGGCCGCCCGCCGCGATCATCGCGCCGGCCGCGACGGTCCGCGCCGGGTCGGCGTCCGAGACGATGTCCAGGTCGAGCTCGCCGGACACCGCCTGCGCCAGCAGCGGGATGCGGGCTGCGCCGCCCACCGTCAGCACCGTGGTGACCCGCTGGCCGCTGGAGTCGATGGCGGTGCGCAGCAGCGTGACGACGGACAGCGCCCAGGGCCGGGCGATCTCCTCGAGCTCGGCCCGCACGAGGCGGAGCTTCGCGTCCGGCCCGCCGATCTGCGTGGTCAGGGTGACGGCCGACCGGATCGACAGCGACTCCTTCGCCTCCCGGCACTGCAGGAGGAACTCGCGGGCAGCCGCGACGGTGTCGGGATCGGTCGGGTCGATGACGTCGCCGCGTTCACCGAGACTCTCCACCAGGTGGTGCAGGATCCGGGCGTCGAGCTCGTCACCGGCGGCGTGGGCCTGCATCGCCGGATGGCCGGCCACGGTGGGCCGCGGCGTCCGGCAGCCCTGGACCACGGAGGCGCCCGACGTCTGGGCGCCGAGGTCGAGCACCGCGACGGAGTCGTCGAGGCGACCCCCGCCTGCCAGGTGTCCGCGGACGGCAGCCTCGGCGTCGGTGATGACGGTGACGCGCCGGCCGGCCCGTGCGTGGATCGCCTCGCGGGCGACCTCGGTGGCCCGGGTGGTCCACCAGGCGGGGATCGCCACGACGACCCCTCGGCCCGCGGTGGGTCGGGGGGTGACGCCGCACTCGACCATCGCCCGCACGACCTCGGCGGCGTACAGGTCGTGCGCGTGCTCGTGACGGATCCGGCCGTCGTCGTCGCGGTGCACCAGCGGGACGGGATCGCCGACCCGGGCGGTCAGGTCGCTCATGACCCGTCGGCGTGACGCGTCGACCGGCAAGCGGATCCATCGGCCGTCGTCGAACACGACCGTGGTGCCTCCGGCACCGACGTCAATCCCGATCGCCACGCGTGGTCGTCCTGTTCTGTCTCCGAGATGGGTGCAGTCCGGTCAGCACGCACGGCGACGGACCGGATCAACGGCTCAGCCTAGACCGAAGTGGGGCGATCGCGCAGACGAACCCCTAATCGACATCCCCTAGTCCCCGTCGGTTCCCCTAGCCCGGAGTCCCGTCGCACCCGTCAGGGAAGTGGGGGGATTGACCCCGATTCGTGGTACGGCACGCCTGCGTAGTGTCGAGCAGGTTCGTGCCCCGATCTGGGGCAGACGACACCTTCAGGAGAATCCCATGGACACCACCACCCTTTTGAACTTCATTCTCGGGCTACTGGGTAGCAGCGCGCAGGCCGAGGCCTTCGCCGAGGATCCGGACGGCGCTCTCGCCGCAGCAGGCCTCGGCGGCATCAGCTGCGCCGACGTCGACGCGGTCCTGCCCGTCGTCGCCGACTACCTGCCCATCGCCGCCGGCGGCTACGGCTCGCTGCACGGCCACTCCGACGTCGCCTCGCAGCTCAAGGCCCTCGTCAGCGTCTACCCCCCCGGAACCGTCACCAACATCGCGCAGAACATCTGGGCCGACGGTGACGTCACCCAGGCCTTCGGCTTCGGCTCCGGCGTGACCGTCGCGGGCGAGGACAACGTGACCGCCGGTCGCGACGCCTACAACGCGCAGGACGACGGCGTCATCGCCGGCGGCGACGCGACCGTGGCCCACGACGACGCGATCGTCGCCGGTGGCAACGCTGCCGAGGACGACGCGATCGTCGCCGGTGGCAACGCCGCTGAGGACGACGCCCAGATCGCCGGTGGCAACGCTGCCGAGGACGACGCCATCGCTTCCGGTGGCGACGCTGCCGAGGACGGCGCCCAGATCGGCGACACCGACAACTCCGACAACTCCGACAACTCGGACAACTCGGACAACTCCACCGAGGACAACGACGGTGTCGACCTCGAGGCGGGCGACAACAACGCCGGTCAGGACAACTCCACCGAGGACAACGATGGTGTCGACCTCGAGGCGGGCGACAACAACGCCGGTCAGGACAACTCCGACAACTCCGACAACTCGGACAACTCGGACAACTCCGACAACTCGGTGACCGAGGACAACGACGGTGTCGACCTGGAGAACGGTGACAACAACGCCGGCCAGGACAACTCGGACAGCTCGGTGACCGAGGACAACGACGGCGTCGACCTCGAGGCGGGCGACAACAACGCCGGTCAGGACAACTCCGACAACTCCGACAACTCGGACAACTCGGACAACTCCACCGAGGACAACGACGGTGTCGACACCGAGGGTGCGTACACCGAGGACAACGACGGCAACGACTTCGAGAACGGTGGCCAGGTCGGCGATTCGGACGACTCGACCACCTCGGGCGACGTCGACAACTCGACCACCTCGGGTGACGTCGACAACTCGATCGAGGACAACGACGGTGTCGACCTGGAGAACGGCCCGAACAACGCCGGCCAGGACAACTCGACCACGTCGGGTGACGTCGACAACTCGACCGAGGACAACGACGGTCTGGACATCGAGACGAACAACGCCAACGCCGCCGGCGGTGCCCTGAGCACCTCGGTCGTCGACGACGACTCGATCTCGCTGGGCACGCTGACGCTGGACTCGAACAACACGACCGACAACTCGACCACGTCGGGCGATGTCGACAACTCGATCGAGGACAACGACGGCACGGACCTGGAGAACGGTGGCACGGTCGGCAACACGTCGGGCGACGCCACCACGACCACCGACAACTCGAACAACTCGAACCAGGGCAACACGACTGACTCGAGCACCACGGCGGGCGACACCTTCACGGGTGACAACGTCGGCGGCGACAACTTCGAGTCGGGCGGCGGCGACGTGTTCTCCGGTGACAGCAACCAGCAGAACAACGCGCAGGACACCGGCAACGTGGTCGAGGGCGACTACGTCTCCGACCAGGGCACGATCGTCGACGACGTCAGCGAGGCTGGCGCAGGCGGCATCGTCTTCCCGTGATGAGCTGAACCCCGCCCCACGGTGACGTCGTCACCATGAGGTGGACGAACCCCCGGAACCAGCATCTGGTTCCGGGGGTTCGTCGTTCCCCCCGTGTGGCACCATGGCCGCGAAGGAGTTGAGCCACGCCCATGAGTCCCGTCACCGCCGTACCGCCTCGCGCCGCACAGATGGCGTCGTTGCTGTCCGACGCCGCGGCGCTGGCTGCCGAGACCGAGCGGGACGACCTCGTCGGGCGCCTCACGACCCTGGCCGAGCGGGTGAAGGACCCCACGATGCGGGTGGTCGTGGTCGGTCAGTTCAAACAGGGCAAGAGCGCGCTGGTCAACGCGCTCGTCGACGCGCCGGTGTGCCCGGTCGACGACGTCGTGGGCACGGCGGTGCCGACCGTGGTCAGCCACGGCGAGACCATCACGGCCACCCTCTACACCGAGCTCGACGGGGTCACCGAGCTGCAGGCCAAGGCCATCCGTCCCGACCGGCTGCGCGACCACGTCACCGAGGCCGCCAAACGGTCCGATGGGGTGCGGCCCGTGCGCGTCGACGTGACCCTGCCGAGCACGGTGCTCGCAGGGGGCCTGGTGCTGGTCGACACCCCCGGCGTCGGCGGCACCACCAGCTCGCACGCCGCGAGCACCCTCACCATGCTGCCCAGCGCCGACGCGGTCCTGATGCTGTCGGACGCCAGCCAGGAGTACACCGACCCCGAGCTGAGCTTCCTGAAGCAGGCCATGTCGCTGTGCCCCACGGTCACCTGCGTGCTCAGCAAGATCGACCCCCACCCGCACTGGCGCGACATCGCCGAGGCCGACCGCCGTCACCTCACCAATGCCGGGCTCGACGTGCCGCTCGTGCCGGTGTCGGCGTCCTTGCACCAGCAGGCGACCTCGATGGGTGACGCTGAGCTCGACGTGGAGTCCGGCATCCCCGAGCTGGTGCAACGGCTGCAGACCGACGTGGTCGAGCGGGTGCTCGACCAGACCGCCGAGGCGGTCGGACACCAGGTGCTGTCGGTCGTCGACCACCTGTCGTTGTCGTTGGAGTCCGAGCTGCAGATCCTGCGCGATCCGCGCCAGGGCGCCAAGGTCGTCAAGTCGCTGCAGGAGGCGCAGGCCGCGGCCAACGCCCTGGGCCAGCGGTCGGCGAAGTGGCAGCAGACCCTCACCGACGGGGTCGCCGACTTCAACAACGACATCGACTACGACCTGCGCGACCGCCTCCGCAGCGTCGGCCGGGAGGCCGAGGTGCTGATCGAGGACTGCGACCCGGGTGAGTCGTGGGACGAGATCGGCGCCTGGCTGGCCGACTCGATCGCGCAGGCGGTGGGCGACAACTTCGTGTGGGCGCACCAACGGTCCGAGCACCTCGCCGCGGTCGTGGCCGACCACTTCGCGGTCGAGGGTGCGGTCGACCTGCCCCAGTTCCGTCTGTCCGACACCGAGGGCGTGCTCAACCCGATCGCGGGTCTGGAGCGGATCGAGACCGGCGAGCTGTCGATCCCGCAGAAGGTGCTCATCGGCATGCGCAGCTCCTACGGCGGCATCCTGATGTTCGGTGTGATGACCAGCCTGGCCGGCATGGCCCTGATCAACCCCATCTCGATCGCGGCCGGCGTCATCATCGGCAGCTACGCCTACAAGCAGGAGGCCGAGCAGAGGCTCGACCGCCGTCGCAGCCTGGCCAAGGTCGCCGTCCGACGGCTGATCGAGGAGGCGATCTTCCAGGTCAGCAAGGAGGCCCGCGACCGGCTGAACGTGGCCCGCCGCACCCTGCGCGACCACTTCACCGATGTCGCCGCCAACATGAAGCGTTCGCTCAACGAGGCGATCGAGGCGGCCAAGTCCGGCGCCGGCGCCACCGACGAGCGGTCCCAGCGGATCCAGCAGCTGGAGGAACGTGAGGCGCGTTTGCGCGACCTCGTGGCCCGGGCGACGGCGCTCGGTGCCGTGGACTCCCGCACCGAGAAGGTGAGCTCATGACGATCGACGCCAACCGCAGCAGTGTGCCGATGGACACCGCCCGAGCCCTCCTGGCCTCGACGATGCGGCTGTACCGCCGCGACCCCGCGATCACCGCGGAGCTGCAGACCTACAGCCGCCGTCTCGACGAGCCGCTGCGCATCGCGCTCGTCGGCTCGGTCAAGGCCGGCAAGTCGACCCTGCTCAACGCCCTCCTGGGCGAGCACCTGGCGCCCACGGACGCGCGGGAGTGCACCCGTGTCGTCACCTGGTACCGGCACGGCAACACCCCGAAGGTGAGGGCCTACCCGCTCGACGGCGGGGTGACCAAGCTGCCGCTGCTGCGTCAGGCCGACCGCCTCGAGCTGGAGCTCGGGGACCTGCGGGCCGAGGACCTCGAACGGCTCGAGGTCACCTGGCCGGCCGAGCAGCTGAGCGACCTCATCCTCATCGACACCCCCGGTACGGCCTCGATCTCGACCGACGTGTCCGGTCGCACCCAGGAGTTCCTGGCCCCTCGTGACGGCGTCTCGGGCGTCGACGCCGTGGTGTACATGCTGCGGTCGCTGCACACCTCCGACGTGGAGTTCCTGCACGAGCTGCACGACCGCACCGGTCACGGTGCCTCGGCGCTGGGGTCGATCGCGGTGCTGTCCCGGGCCGACGAGCTCGGCGGCGGGCGTCTCGACGCGATGGTCTCGGTCAACCGGGCCGTGCAGCGGCTGCGCGCCGACCCGTCGCTCGACGGGCTCGTGGAGTCGGTCGTGCCGGTGGCCGGCCTGCTGGCGGTGGCCAGCTCGACGTTGCGGCAGTCGGAGTTCTCGGCGTTCGTGACCTTGGAGAAGCTGACCCGCGAGCGGCTGCAGCAGCTGCTGGTGTCGGCCGACCGGTTCATCGCCGCGGAGGAGGACGACCTGCCGAGCGCGAAGATCCGCGCCCAGCTGGTCGAGCGCTTCGGGCTCTACGGCATCCGCCTGGCGATCGCGACGCTGCGCACCGGCATCGTCGACGCCCCGACGTTGTCGGCCGAGCTGGTGCGTCGCAGCGGGCTCGACGAGCTGCGCCGCGTGATCGACATCCACTTCCGGCAACGCAACCCCGAGCTCAAGGCGCACTCGGCGATCCTGGCGGTCTACCGGCTGCTGTCGGCACACCCGCGCGAGGACGCCCGGCCGCTGCTCGAGACGGCCGAGGAGTACCTGGCCAACTCGCACGCGTTCCGCGAGATGCGGCTCATCAGCCGGGTGCGCTCGGTCAAGTTCGCGATGGCCGCCGACGACCTCGAGGAGCTGACCCGGTTGATCGGTGGAGACGGCACCGCGGCCCACCAGCGACTCGGTGCCGACCCCGACTCGGGTCTCGAGCAGCTCGATGCCCTGGCGCACGAGGCGCTGTGGAAGTGGGCCGACCTGGCCGACAACCCGCTCACCGATCGTGACACGGCCGCTGCGTGCCGGGTCGTGGTGCGCAGCTGCGAGGGCGTCATCGCCGATCTCGCCGTGCCCCAGCACGCCTGAGCGCGCTCAGTCCTCGGGATCGGGGCGCCGGTACTCCTTGGCCGTGCCCATCAGCAGCGGCGGCGCGACGAGCGGAGGCTTGGCGACCAGCCACTCCTTGACCGCGCTCCGGGTCGCGAGCAGGCACGCGAGCAGCAGCAGGAGCAGCTGGACGGCGCTCAGCACGAGGTCGAGCTGGCCGCCACCCCGGAAGGCCGAGACGACCAGCAGGACCGGCACGTGCACCAGCGTCAGCACGAGCAGCGCGGTGCGACCCCCGGCCTGTCGCCGGCGCAGGGCGGCGACCGCCCGCAGCTCGGCCAGCACCATCAGCAGACCGAGGACCGCCACGACCGCCAGGCCGACGGTGACCGCCTGGCCGATGTCGGAGGACGAGTAGTCGGGCGCCTCCTCCATGAGCCGGTCCCGCAGGCTGCGACGGATCTCGGGGTAGCGCTGCGCCGCCAGCGCCGTGGGGACGGCGAAGGCCACGAGGCTGAGCCGCACGAGCCAGGCCGTCATCGCGACGGACCGGGGGGCCGGCACCTCCTCGCGCTCGGGAAGGCCCGACGAGAAGCCCGGACGCCGCGGCGGGGGCGGTGCCGCGTCGGGCTCCTCACCGTCGGCCCGGTCCTCGCGGTCGCCTGTCATGCTCCGATGATACGACTGCGTCAGCCGCCGGCCTGACTGATCGCCTGCTCCAGCTCGTCGGTACCGGGCATCACGACACCGCCGGACTGACCGATGACCTCGACCTTGACGTCGTTGACCACCACCGTCGGGGTCTGGCTGACACCGATCTCACGACCCTCGGCAAGCGCGGCCTTGACCCAGTCGGCGAAGCGCTCCTCCTCGACGCAGGCGGCGATGTCAGGGGCGCCCGCCTGAGCGGCGAAGTCCACGAGCACCGGGTCCTCGTGACCGGCCACGCCCTCGGCCGGCTGGTTGGCGTACAGCAGGTCGTGGAAGTTCGCGTACGGCACGACGCCGGCACTGTCGGCGACACAGGCCGCCGCGTTGGCGGCGCGCTCGGTGTACCGGTTGGTGCTGGCACCGATCAGGAAGGTGAACGGCCGGTACTCCAGCACGATCCGGCCCTGGGTGACGGCGTCCCGCAGGTAGGCGCCGCTGCGCTCCTCGAAGATGCGGCACGACGGGCACAGGAAGTCCTCGTACAGGGCCACGGTCACGGGAGGGTCAGGGACCTCCGTGCCGGTCGCCAGCGCCGGCGTGAGCCGGAACCCGAACGACTCGGTGGAGTTGGCCGGAGTGGCCGCGTCGGCTTCTGCTGCGTCCTCGCGGCCGCTGAGCACGTAGCCCGCGACGGCGACGGCCGCGATCACCAGCACGATGGTGATGAGGGAGACCTTGAGCCGCCGCTGGTGGGTGGTCGCCTGCTGCCCCTGCAGGAGGCGCGCGGCGCGATCGGCTGCGCGGTTGTCGTCGGTCATACCGTCCCTTCAGGCTCCCTCGGTCAGAAACCCTACTCGGTCAGCTGCCCGCCGTCCGAGTCCAGCACCACGTCGACGGTCTGGCTGGACCCGTCGCGCTGCAGCGTGATCTCGACGGTCTCGCCCGGCTGGTACCCCCGGATCGAGGCCACCAGGGCGCTGGAGCTGGAGATCGCGTTGCCGTTGAGGCCGGTGATGACGTCGCCCACCTCGATGCCGGCGTTGTCGCCGGCGCCGCCGCTGGTCACCTCGCGGACCTCCGCACCGATGCCGGTGATCTGGTCCGAGGAGGTCGCGGGGGCCACCGTCACGCCGATCCGGGCGTGCTCGACCGGGTCGCCCGCGAGGATCTGCCGGGCCACGTTCTTGGCGAGGTCGACCGGGATCGCGAAGCCCAGGCCGATCGAGCCAGCGGTGCCGGCCGGCGAGACGCCGGAACGGATCGCGGAGTTGATGCCGATCACGCGGCCCTGCAGGTCGACGAGCGGCCCGCCGGAGTTGCCGGGGTTGATGGCCGCGTCGGTCTGCACGGCGGGGAACACCGTCGCGTCGCCGCCCTGCCCGTCGGAGGACTCCACGGGCCGGTTGAGGGCGCTGATGATGCCCTGCGTCACGGTGCTCTCGAGGCCGAACGGCGACCCGATGGCCACGACCTGCTGACCGACCTGCAGGTCGCCGGAGGAGCCGAGCTCGGCGGGCGTCAGCCCGGTGAGGCCCTCGGCCTTCACGACCGCGAGGTCGGTGAGGGGGTCGCGGCCGACGATCTCGGCCGACACGTTGGTGCCGTCGCTGAAGGCGACCGTGATCTGTCCGCCGTCGGCGGCCGACTCGATCACGTGGTTGTTGGTCAGGATCTCGCCGTCGTCACTGATGATGATGCCGGTGCCGGATCCGCCCTCGGAGGCGCCGCGGACGTTGATCTGCACGACGGACGGCAGCAGCTTCTGCGCGACCGCCTCGACGGCCCCGGTCGGAGCCACGTCGGTGGAGGCGGGGACGTCCAGCGAGCTGAAGCTGGTGTCCGACGAACCCGGACCGCCGGAGGTCTCGTCGTACAACCAGGCGCCACCGAATCCGGCGCCACCGGCCAGGGCGGCCACGGCCACGATCGCGACGGCCCGGCGACCGCGGCGGGAGTCGCGCGGCGGCGGACCCG